>PLMX01000239.1 GCA_003142635.1 Syntrophaceae bacterium
GGAATCTCTCAGGGTGCTCGCTGAGGAAGACCGTAAAGACCCGTCAAAATCCTGTAAGCCATTCTCCAAAAACCGTACCGGTTTAGTACTGGGTGAAGGTGCTGCCATGGTGGTGCTCGAGGAAATGGAAAGGGCCGCACGACGACGAGCACCAATTTACGCAGAGCTTATTGGCTACGGTTCCACATCCGATGCCGGTCATATTACCAGGCCCTCTATCGAAGGGCAAGCACGCGCGATGGCGGAAGCAATCAAAGAGGCAGGCTTATTGTCCGAAGATATAGACTACATCAATGCTCATGGGACAGCAACTTATTGGAATGATCTATTGGAGACACAGGCAATCAAGAAGGTATTCGGTGATTATGCCTGCAAAGTTGCCGTCAGTTCCACAAAATCGATGCATGGCCATAACATGGGAGCAGCCGGCGCCATTGAATTTATTGCTTCACTGCTTGCGATAAAAGAGCAAGGCGTTCCCCCGACGATTAACCTTGACGAGCCTGACCCGGAGTGCGACCTCGACTACGTTCCGAATATTGTCCGTAAGGGGGTGACGGTGAATACTGTGATGACAAATGCTTTCGCTTTTGGGGGAACCAATGCAGTGCTCATTGCCCGGAAGATGAAAGAATAGGATGAGATACATGTTTTTATGTGAATTTGATTCCTCCTGTTCCCATGATCCTAATCTGTTTGGGGCGCGCCCTTAACTGGCCCGTGTAACCGTGCGTGAGGGAAGAAAATATGGTCCATCTCGGGAATACCGGTTTAGGACGATCCGGACCGCAAAGCTTAGGGATTGGCCGATCGGAGAATGAGTGGTGACGTACTCACCGGTTTGTTCCTACAATGAATGGGATCCGCTCGAGGAGGTCGTGGTCGGGCGCCTCGAAGGCGCCATGATTCCGACCAGACACCTCACGGTCACCTTCAACATCCCCCAGAGGGTGATGAGGGTCTATAAGCTGGTCGCCGGGCTTCCCTATCCCAAGTTTCTGGTGCGCCCAGCCCAGCGCGAGCTGGACGAGTTCATTCACATTCTCGAGGCGGAGGGCATCACCGTGCGCCGGCCGGCGGTGACGGACTTCTCCGTCACCTACAAGACGCCGCACTGGCAGTCGAAGGGTTTCTGCTCGGCCTGCCCGAGAGACGGGCTTCTCGTAGTCGGCGATGAAATTATCGAGACGCCGATGGCCTGGCGGTCTCGGTACTTCGAGGTGAACGCCTACCGCCCGCTGCTCAAGGAGTACACGGCGAGAGGGGCGAAGTGGACCACCGCGCCGCGCCCTGCGCTGGTCGACGCGCTCTATAACCACGACTATCGCCTCCCCGAGGCGGGCGNNAACGAGTCCGGCATTCACTGGCTCCGGACTCACCTCGGCGACCGATTCCGCATCACCCTGATTGAGACCCGCTGTCGCCAACCCATGCACATCGACTCGAGCATTATGCCGCTCGCACCTGGGAAGCTGTTAGTCAATCCGGACTACATTGATCCGAGCCGGCTCCCGCCGATGTTCGCCTCGTGGGACATCCTCATCGCCCCTGAACCGAACCCCGTCCCGCGGCGCATCCCCTCGATGTGCGGCCGCTGGCTTAGCATCAATGTGTTGATGCTCGACGAGAAGCGAGTCATTGTGGAGCGGTCGCAGGAGTCTATCATCAAGAAGCTCAAGGACTGGGGCTTCGAGCCAATCCCTTGTTCGTTTGCCAACTATGCCCCCTTCGGCGGTTGCTTCCACTGCGCGACTCTCGACGTGCGGAGGAGAGGCGAGCTACGGTCGTACTTCTGAGCGCCAACTTTTCAGGTGAGCCGCGTCAGACGCCGCAGTGTAAGGGCGGTTACTTCTGCACGATCTTTTGGGAGCACTTTCCTCCCGTCTTCAGGTCTTTTCCGGACAGCACGATATAGTGGACTTTGGGTCCCATCAGGCCATCGGAGGAATTGATGTATATCTTCTCTAAAACGGCCTGCCTGCCGCCGATGATTACTTCGGCACGGATGGCATCCCCCTCTTTTTTCACGGTGATCTGCCGCTGAGGGTCGCCCCTCAAGTTCATTTTATAACCGTCTACCGACGGGTCCAGCTTAATGTCGAAGCCGTAGCCCTTCTTTTTCTCTATCCAGTTGAGTTCCTCCCGGCGGCCATCCTCGGCGCGTATGACCCAGTAAACGATCACCGGTTCCTTGGGATCCAGTTTGCCGTCGGCGGTGAGCCGAGCGTCGTATTGCACGACGTTGGCGTCCTTGTTGTGCCCGATGATGAACAGCGACTGAGTTTTTTTCTGGGCCGTGGTCGGAGCAGCAGCCTTCTCATGAGCCGGAGAGGAAGCCGGCTTCTTTTCCTCTTGCGTTGCGCAGCCAATAAAGGAAAATGACACGACCAGTAATGCAAGAACTACGAACCACCCTATTGCCTTTTTCATGGGACCTCCTCCTTGGATAAGAGTTTCACTGCAAACCACTTTGCCTTGAGGCATCACGTTATCGGGTCATAAAGCACCTGCGGTTCCGACCCGTTTCAGATTCTTACGCAGCCTACGGTGTTTTATCGCTTCCTCAACTCTCTGACATACTTCTCTTATATAATTTACTTCTGACTGGTCAAGTTCTTCACCAGTACTATCTACGGCTTTGCTATTGCGTTGGAAGCCCCTGCAAATGGTTGGGGATTCATCAGGCCTTTGAAATATCTTTTACGGGTAGATAGATTGACTCCGGCGTACACTTGGCAACCGAGCAGAGTCCGTTTCCATGGACTCATGCCCAGAAATCGTTTCATCATTGCGCCAAAAGAATAGGCTTGTCTGTTCAAGCGGGCGAAACCGTTAATGAGCTCGTCAGCAGTCATGCCCTTTGGTTGAAAGAGGAGTGTGTCCGGAGGATATCCACGCAGCCACCAGTCACGCACAAACAACCTGCCTTCGCTTAAGAGACGCTTATATAAACGTGTTCCCGGATAAGGAGTGACAATCCTCAGTTCGAAACAATCCATACGACTCCTCATTATAAACTCAAAGGTCTGCTCGAACACATCCTTGTTTTCGTAATCAAAGCCAAAAACAAACGCGCCCAGTATACCGAAGCCTTCGCCGTGGAATCGACGCATGGCTTCATAAAAATCGACCTTCAGGTTCTTTATTTTTGTCACCTCATCCTGTGTTCCCTTCTGTACCGATTCAAATCCGATCAAAAGCCCCAGGCACCCCGAACGTCTCATCAATCCCAGCAACTCCAAATCCTCAGCTAATGACACTGTGCCTTTTGCCAGCCATCGCCGCCGAAGAGGTATCATTTCAGTAAAGAGCTTTTTAGCAACATTCCGATTCAGTACAAGGGCGTCATCAACGAAGAAGAGGTGAGGGGAATCAATAGACTCGATCTCGGCAATCACCTCCGGAACCGGCCTGACTCGATATTGCTGTCCCAATGTCTGGCCAATGGAGCAGAATTCGCAATCGTACGGACATCCTCGGGATGTCTCGACTCCTATCGGGATCGGAATATAACCCTTACCTTTGGTTCGGGGGAAGAGATCTCGCCGCGGTATTGGTAGGCCTTGGAGATCGGTCATATTACCGGCCCGATATAGCTTTTGCATCTGCCCTGACGCGGCATCCGATAGAAGTAGTGGCCAGACACCCTCCGCTTCTCCCACAACTACCGCGTCTGCATGTTCTAAAGCTTCCTCAGGCAATACCGTGGGGTGTATTCCTCCCATCACCACCTTCACAGACTTCCGGCGATAGGTGTCAGCGATATCATAGGCTCTTAGTACAAGGTCCGTCATGACGGTGATACCCACCAAATCCACATCTTGGTTCGTGTCGTCGGGAGCAAAGGCCTCCTCGACAATTGTAACCGTGTGGCCGGGCGGGGTAAGCGCCGCCAGAAGAGGCAGATTTACCCTCTGAAGCTTGAAAGAGCCGGCTAAAGTGTCTTCACGGTGTTCATGCGGTGCGATAAGTTTTATTTTCATTATTCAGACTTGCCGCCATTGCCGACAGTTCTTGACACGCCCCAGCCTGCATCCGGTGGCGTAGGTATCATCCTCACCGCGTAATCGCCGAGTCCGTGAAGAGAGCCGCTCATATAGTAACACTCCCTGCCGTCCTCCGCAATCAGTCAGTGCTCTTCGAGAAACCGGCGGCAGACATTCGCGATATTGAAGGCCGCCGAGCCGTTCTGAACCGGCATCAGCCTCCTCAATTCGTCCATATCGAAGTCCGAGTAGGTTTCCTTACCGAGCGCAATGCCGACGAAAGCAGTCGACGAAAATCGAGTGATCAGGACATCGCAGTTGGCGATCATTTCTTCCGCGCTGCCGGTTGCGAACACCATGGCTCCAGGCGCATACCGGCGGATTTCCCGGGTGGCGCGCTCGACCTTTTCGCCCGGGTGAAGCTTGAAGATAAGTTGCCGTCCGCCGGTGAGCGCGACAGCTTTTCGGATGAAGGCCTTGCGGTCCTCGCCCTGGAGTGTCTCCCTCATCGCCGACGTGCAAACCAGCACGTAGTGCCTATGGGGAAAGTCGTTGCTGCAATATCTCCCGTAGTCATCGAAATTGGGTATTCCCGTGACGACGATCTTCTCGGGGTTCACGCCTTTTCGGATAAATAAGTCGCGGTATCCCTCGCTTGCGACGCAGAAAGCCCGGTATGCGTCGCTGAGACCGGTCGTTGAATTACCCGCAAACCAGAGGGGAAGGAATCGGAGGCGCTTGACGAGATGGAACATCATGGATTCCGGGTCCGTAATCCCTTCCTGAACCAGCACGATCCTGTTGTCTCGAATGTTCTTCTGAAGATACACGTCCGAGCAGGTAACCACCAGGTCGTAGGACCGATTCCTTCCCTGGTAGTCGATGGGGAGGCCATGATCCTGAAGATACCTCAGGCAGCGTCCCGCCAGTTTATTTCCTGAGATCGTGAACTCGATCAACCCGAGTTTTCGAAGAAACTCGTCAAAGCCGTGGACGTAGTAGGGCGAGAAGGAGTGGTCGTACTCGCGAAGATGCTCGGAGACCTGATGCATCTGGGTCGTCTGATTCATCGAACCACATATAAAGAAAATTCTTTTTCTCATCGCGCACCTCCCGAGGTGGCCTGGGAGCACCGACGGAGCCTAAACGCCTGGGCGCATGGCGGTTATTCTCCCGGGGCAGATGATAGGATACTGTCTTCCCGCAATCTTCGCATTCGCTTACCGCCTGTGTACCCAATCGCAGCGAAGACAGGTCGGAAACCCGCTATAGTCCAGCCTTCCAAATTTCCTTCTGATCGCGGACAATGCAGTCCCATTCCAGACTTCCATGAGACTCTGGAAGTTCAGATCTCCTACGCCCTGAACTCCATTGTAATCCATGCAACAGGTAACGGCCCTGCCGTCGAAGAGCACCGACAGAGCTGCCCATGGGTAAAAACAGACAGACACTATCTTTTCTCCTATAGGGTTGTATGCCCTCCCCCCTCCAAAGTTTTCCAAAGAGATGACATTCAGGCAGTCGCCGGCCCTCTTGTCCAGGACAGAGCGCCACATAGATTGAAACTCCTCTGTTTTAGCCCCATTGGCTTCCTGAGGCAGGTATTGAAGGATCAACTTCGGAGTCCTCTTTTTCAGCTCCCTCCTTATCCTCACAAACTCCCTGACGTTGTTAAGCGCCACCTTAAAATCCAGCCGTCTCATGGTGGCGTGATACGATTCTTCGTCGGTGCCGTAAAAACTGATCTTCATCGTGTCCAATCCCGCAGTAATGATCTTTCTCGCTGTCTCGGGGAACAGCAGCGAAGCATTGGTTACGATATAGGTATGCTTAATCCCGCAGGTCTTTGCGAGCTTGATTCTTTCAGACAATAATGGATCCAGAAGCGGTTCACCAAACCCGTGCAAATGCACGACGGGTTTTCGGCTCGCGCTTGACAGTTCTTTCATGATCTTCTCGAATAATCCAAACTCCATGAAGCCGCGTTTTCGGGTTAGCGTCTCGCGAGGGCACATGACACACTGCGCATTGCAGCAGTTTGTATTCTCGATCAGGATCACTGCGGGCAACGGAAGATGGTATTGGTAGTATGGATAAAAGAGCAAGGGGGACTTGGCCAATGACAAAAGGCCTCTGGTTATCTTGTCCCGTGCGTTGAGAATCATGTTGCTTATTCGCTCCATGTGGTTATCGTGCTGCCAAGAACGAAGACCACGGCGGCGAAAATCCCTATGACCGCGGCGTATCTCAGCGCGGCCATCTTGTCTACAGATGCCGTGGATGCCCGGAGCCGCTTGTTCTTATAGCACAGAGGCGGTATCCTGGCAAGCGTCTGCAGGAAGCCCGGCATCCTCTGGTTCCGGGGAACCGCGTCGCCTGGTGTCTTCACGTTGCTCATGCGGTGCGATAAGTTTTATTTTCATTATTCAGACGTGCTACCATTGCCTACAGGTCTCGAAACGCCCCAGCCCGCATCCGGTGGTGTAGGTATCACCTTCACCACGTAATCGCCGAGTCCATGAAGAGAGCCGCTCATATAGAAACGCGCTCTGTTGTCCTCGACTGTCAAAGAGAAAATCGATTTGTCGTAAGGACGAACCCGCAAAGATATTGGTACGCCCATCAGGTCGAGAAGGGTCGCGAAATTGTTGAGATGGGAAACCCTGATGCCGGGGGGAATGCCGGCTAAGAGTCCTTTCTTGCTGTACCGCTCACCTGATACGAGAAAATCGGGCACATCGACTATCACCTTGTCAGGCTTCATATGGGTATACACTTGCCCATGTTCCGCCAAAGTCTGGCCATGGTCCGATGTGTACAGAATGACATAGTTCTGATTTGTCGTTTCTGAAACAAACACCCGGAAGAATTCATCCACTTGAAAGCGGATCCCATTGTCATAGGTATTAACGAGCTTTTCACGTCCGGCCGCGCTGGGGTCAATGGGCTCCGATGCTTCCATAACCGGCCTCCAAATCGTCGAGGCCATATCGTCCGGATATCTGTTGCGATAGTGGAAATGGAGACCCTTCTTGTTGATGACAACGAAATAGCCTCCTCTTTCATTCAGGAGACTACTGAGAAGGCGGGCTATGCCCAAATCCTTCGTAGTGTCAAGGTCGACGTGGCGCTCCTTGAACGCCTGATCGGTCATCCATCGGTCCAGGGATCTCACGGGACCATTCCCGGCCGCTTTCATGAGCGGAGAAAGATAGCCTTGATTGATGTCAATGTAGATCGTCTCGTAGCCCATTTTCTTTGCGTAATCAAAAATGGTCGGGTTCCTGTCGGTTCGAAAGGCGTCGTCGGGGAAGGCATTATGACCGGTGATTAGATAGGCATTGCTGATGTAGGAAAAGGAACCGGCCGCAACACAAATGCCAAGATTTTTGAGAAGGCCCTGGGTTTCGAGGTATTGAAGGAACGGTGTGGTGGCACGCGGGTAGCCATTCAGGCTGAGATTGCTGCCGCGAACTGACTCATCGATGACATATATGATGCTGTCGCGTGGCCTTTCGGAGGCGTGAGCTGGAGGCAGGTCGTCTCGCGGTCCGCTATACTCGTAGAGGTTTTCAAACTCGTAATGAAGTGTGGAGCGGAGAAAGGAGGTCAGGGGATTCAGATGGAAGCTGCGTTCCGGTACGTGGAGGAAGAGGGCGTAATTGGAAGTGAGGAGAAAGATTACCGGCAGGATGCTGAGAGCGAGAGACTTTCGGAAAGTGGACCTAAAGGGGACGAGGATCAGTGCGAACATAATGAGTATGTAGGGGAGAGCATACAAGAAGGTGAGCGGGTTGAGGAAACTTTCGACGGCTTCCATCCGATGGTCCCCGCCGACAGTCAGCGCGAGAAATAGGTCGGTGCCGGTCATGAACTGGGATAGAGTCCGCCAATAGGATAATTCGACGACTACAACGAAAACAGAAAGGAGGAAGACCGCCGTGCGGAGAATTCTGGGGAAGAGAAGGATGAGATAGAAGAGGGCAACTACCTGTAGAAAGACCAGCGTGAGGAGGCCCGAGAACTTCATGGCGCCGGCGACCGGGAGTAAATGCAGCAGGGCTCGGTAATCGCTGAACCTGAAAATGGGATCGATGAGGACAGCGAGCGTCGCTGCGAGCAATGCGGTAATAGCGCGGGGATAGGTTGCTTGCGTGATGGCGCGAAGGGAATACTTTGCTATCACTGGCCCTCCTCCCAATTGGTGGCTATTATGCCCAAGATGAAGACCACGGCTGCAAAAACCCCTATGATGGCCGAGTATCTCAGCGCGGCCATGTGGTCGTTAAATACCATGGACGCCCGTAGGCCCTCGTTCACGTAGTATAGAGGCAGTATCCGGGCGACCGTCTGCATGAAGCCCGGCATCATCTCGAGAGGGAAGAAACTCCCCGAGAGAAACATCATCGGGAAAG
Organism: Syntrophaceae bacterium; assembly: GCA_003142635.1. GTDB lineage: Bacteria > Desulfobacterota > Syntrophia > Syntrophales > UBA2185 > Fen-1135. The sequence goes on from PLMX01000239.1 coordinate 8,402, forward strand.
TAATGGCGTTTGCCGCGGCTGCGGCGCTTTCCGCCTCCTTGACGAAGCGGGTGAGAATCATCCCGATTCCGACGAACGCGAAAACGTCAAGCACAATGAACACAAGAAGCCAGGCATTTATGTAAAGGTTAATTCTAAATACGGCGTAGCTCACCAGCAGCATCGCCATCGTGGATATGACCGCAAGTATGAACTGGTACAGGATATTGGACAGGATCCAGTCGGTGCGGGTAATGGGCGTGGTGGACAGCTTCCGGATGACGCCCTTCTGCCGCAGCTCAGTGTTCAAATTCACCGTGCCGAACAGGCTCAAAGTCATCACCGACATGGCGATGATGCCGGGGACGAAGAAATCGATGAACCGGTACTTCTTGGCGAGTATCGATGTCTCGGCCGACCAGATGAATGGGGGCTTCCCGGACATTTTCTGGTTTATCCCGGCGAACACCGAGTTCAAGATTTGCATCTTCATGGACACGAAAATAGAGCTGGGGTCGTACAGGTACGTGAGAGTGACGGATGCGTTGGTGTCATGGAGCGCCGTCCGCCGCAGGAAGGACCCTTCATAGCCTTTGGGAATCATGAGGACAAGGTTCAGCTTGTTGTCCTTGGTGTACTGTGTAGCGTTCATGGCGGGGTCGATTTTGATTACATTGAACTTCCCGTCGAGTTCAAGGGTCTTGACGAGCTGCGCAGAGGAGTCGGTATGGTCGAGGTCCTGCACGCAAAGGTCGAAGCTCATGTTGTCCTGTTTCATGAAAAGGGCGCCGAACACGAGTATCAGGATTATGGGGAACGCAATCATGAAGAACATTGTCGACTTCGTACGGTAGAAGCTCTTGATGCTCACGACGAGATTTGCGACGATGATGCGTGGGTTCATTCCGCCACCCTCCCGGCAGTATCTTTGTGTAGCGCCTGACCGGTAAGCTTAAGGAAGACTTCTTCGAGGTTGGGCTTGCGAACATCCAGGCTGAGCAATGATGCCCCGGCGTCCTTGATGGTGTCCAGTATCTTTTGGACGTCGTCCATGTGCTCCACCCTGACTTTGATGTCTCTATGGTTGTCACGGACCGGTTCGAATCCCATCTTCCGGACGATTTCGATGGCTTTTTCATCGACGGGCTTTAGCGTGAGAACCAGGTAATTCGCGTTGCTTTCTATGAGCGCCTCGGGAGAGCCCATCGCGATGATCTTCCCCTTCGAGATTATGGCTACCGTGTCGGCAAGGAACTCCGCTTCCTCCATGTAGTGCGTAGTGAGAAATACCGTCTTCCCTTTCTCCTTCAGGCCCAGCAGTAGTTTCCATACCTCACGCCTGGCGCGGGGGTCGAGCCCGGTCGACGGCTCGTCGAGGAACACAACCTCAGGGTCGTTCACGAGCGCAATCGCGATTCCGAGGCGCTGCATCAAGCCGCCGGAGAGGTTCTTGTATTGTTCTTGTGCCTTGTCCTTGAGGTTCACGAGCTCTATCAGTCCGTCGACATCGGTTTTCCTGCAGCAGAAAAGACGCGAGAAGTACTGGATGGTCTCCCTGACTGTTATCCTGTCGAATGAACTAAAGCCCTGTGGGAGGACGCCGATGCGGGGGACGATTTCGTGCTTTCTTTTCGTGACGTCCATCCCGAGAATGCTCGCTTTTCCCGACGTGGGCGTGCGGATTGTGTCGATGATCTCGACAGTAGTGGTTTTCCCGGCGCCGTTCGGGCCCAGCAGGGCGAAGACTTCGCCTTTCCTGACGTTGAACGATATGTTGTCGACCGCCAGTAAATCCCCGTAGCGCTTCGTCAGTTTCTCGACTTCTATTGCGTATTCAGCTTCTTTAGCCATGGATCGACATTTTGCCAATATGGGACACTGCTAAAAAAATCTCTGCCCATCGCCTCATCGATGCTGCCGATTTAAGAGGGCGATGGAAAGGCACATCTTCCTCTGAGGAAGCGAACGTACCCATAGGGTCCGGCCGGCAGCTATGGGAAACCGCACCCGGGCCTTCCCTGATAAGCCCACCGGAAAGGTATACCCGCCGTTCCCCCATACCGCCCCCTCTGTTGATGGATAGACGGTGATTTGCCGCGGATCCACCAGATGGAATGCACATCCCAGTGCCTTGACGGCAGCTTCCTTGATGGACCAGAGCAGGGCTGATGCCATTTCCAAATCTCCGCCAGCCAACCCCAAGGCATGTTGAAGCTCTTTTGGATGGAAGACCCGGTGGAAGGGGTATCCTCTTTGAAATTCATCGGTCCCTGCCACATCGATGCCGATATCAGATTCATCTCCGCAGAGAGCGGCCCATATTTTTCCTCCGCCCTCGCTAAAAGAAATAGCCCGCCCCTCACATTCTCCCAGCAGTTGCGGCCTGCCAAGCGCGTCGTGGACGACTTGAATTGATAAATCCGCTCTGCTGGAAAAACGACAGTCTGCCCAGGGAGAACTTTTCGTCCGCATAAGATACTCTCGCAGAATAGATACCAAATGAATCTTATGCGCCGTCCGGCTTGCTCTGTGAACTGCGATATCGTCAGTTTCACAATACGACGACGCGTATAAGACGGTTCCTCTCTGCTGAGGAAAGCTTACGGCTTTGACGGTTATTTCTTGGCAATCCTTTATCACATCCGCTCTCATCTTCTTTGAACTACGCTTTACTCCGAAACTTTTTGCATGCGCATACCATAAACCTGCATGATGGTACGGCCTTGATCGTCAATTCCTCTGGCGTCCCAGACAAAACTTTTCTCATCCTCCATCCGCATTCGAGCCTCTACGGTTATCTGTTCTCCCTTTTGGCATTTTCGCCAAAATCTCATCTCGCCAACCTCTACGGGAATCAAGGCCTGTCGCTGCGCCGGGGCCATTGCAGCTATGTAGAAGCCAGTCAACTGCATAAGCGCCTCGAAAAGATAAGGTGAGTACTGGTACTGTGCGTTTTGCAGATGTGCGAAATCACTCATCTGCCGGTAAGTTGTGCGGCCCCGCACCACCCCTGTACCTGCGCCGTCAAGAAGGTCTATTACACGGTACCTTCCGTCAAGGCCGCTGCGGTCTTTGTACCATCTAAGCACCTTTTTATTATCCATAGGCCTCGTCCGCAATTCGTCCATCCGGATCGGGAAATCAGAGAACCCATCCCCTAAATTGCCTTGGCCGCCATCGAGGATTACCTGACCCATACAGTGCGGTGTGAAGCGATCTGTTAATCTTCCTGTGGGGGACATCTCCTGTGCTGAAAGAGAAACTTCACACATCGTCTCTCCAGGTATAGCATCTACTCGACGGCAGGATATCCTGCAAGGCCGTGGAACCCCGGGTGGGCATTGGATCATGTCTATGAGCCGCACCTGGCGCACTCCCCGCACGCAGAGGTGGGGATACAGGATCCGGGCGGCTTCCATGAATGTTTCCAGAACCATCGCCGCTGAAACCAGAGGATGCTTGACGAACTTTAAAGGCTTGTGGTCCGCTATCCAAAGGTCCTTCTCCACAGAAAATGACCTCACTGCTTCCAGCTGCCCCTGACGCATATCCATGCTTGTGATTTCCTCTATCATGGGTAGATTGTCGCAGTTGAAGGCAACCGTGCCCCCATCCAGTTCTCCATTGAGCGGAGGACGGATGATATCACTTAGCCGTGACGTCTTCACAGCCGGCAGTCTCCTCATAAACATCACCCAATCATCATCGGCGGACGCCACAAAAAGCTCTCTCAAGAAAAGTCCCGCAAGCTCATTTATGTGGATGTACCCCACACCCTTTCGTTTCAACATTTCGTGTACTTCCGGATCATCGGCCATGCCAGCCCCCTCGATGGGCGGAAGCATCAAAGCCTTGAACCGTACGGCCTTATTTTTAGGGCCCAGATATCTGACTAACGCAGACATCACCCGGTTTGCTGCAGCGTAGTTCACTTGGCCTGCATTGCCCTGTATCGCCGCTACTGAGGACAGGCCCACGAAAAACTTCAATCCCGCCTTCTCTGCTGCTGAGAATAGATTCCAAGCCCCGAGGAATTTAACGTCCGTGACCACGGAGAAATCATCCGGCGTCATTTGGCCGAGGAAACCATCCCTCAATACCCCGGCTCCGTGAATGATTCCATCGATCCTGCCATAACGCCTTATCACTTCAGCCATGATCGCGTGGACCGCCTCGGGGTCCGTCACATCGCAGGTATAGTATGCTGCATCGATTCCTAATGAGTGTAAATCCGCCAGGGTCTGGGAAATCTCCTCTGCTTTGCGGCCCGAAGTATTCGACTCAGAAAACGACCGCCCCGATGCCATTTTTGCAGAATGGATTGCTGTATCCATTGGAGTCCTTCCCAGGAAGACGAGGCGCGGCCTAAAGGGCGCAAGGCCGCGAGCCAGGTGAGCGCTGATACCGGACGCACCCCCGGATATAACTATAATATCTCCCAAATTAAGATTTAGGCTTGAACGATTTCTGAAGATAGACGGAGCCACATGTCCCTCTAAGGTGAAAACCTTTCCATCACGATGGATCATCTCGACCGTGGTGTATCCTCTGTCCAAAGCGCTGCGTATGGCTTCGCGCAGATCGGCAGCACTGTCGATTTCCAGTGTGCGAAACTGAACCGATGGGTATTCCTGCGATGCGCTCAGGAACATTCCGAGCAATCCCTCTGCCGGCAACCGACCGAGAGTCTCGGCATCATCTCTGCAATGAATAAGCACGACGAACTTCTTAGCCGGTGACTGAAGAAATGCCTGCAGTGGTAAAAATAGTCCGCTCAAAAGCCGTGAAGCATCCGTTATGCCTCTTAACTTTCCCGACCAACCTTTAGGCAAGATGATGACCATCCCAGCCAGGGATGCCAAACTCGATATTCTCTGTGATACCTTACAAGAACCGTCATCCGTAAAAATATCATAACCTTCTTGTCCCGTACTTTTCCCCTGCATAAATAGCATTGGAATTATGTCAACCCCGTAATCCTGCCGGAATATAGCTTCGACATTTTGGGCAATCCCGTCATCTCTGTCAGGTGAAAGAAAAAGCACCGACTCGCCTTGACTAAATTTTATTGGAGCGGAGGCCGACAGCTCCGTAGGAGCGCTCTTGAATACGAGCCGCTTCAAGCTCGCTTCATCCTGAAAGGGCTTCAGGGTTTCATCTTGCGCTAAGCTGGGTTCGGCCGCCTTGGCAGCCGGCTGCAGGCTGGTACTTCCCTGCCTGGCGACTATCTTGGATATCCTCTGGGCGATGTCTCTGACGGTGCGGACATTTATAAAATCCTCCAGTTCTATAGTGATTCCGAAGTGACGTTCTGCGGCATCCATGATTATGGGAAGACGGCTGGAGCGAATGGAGAGATCTCTTCTGAGATTCATATCGGGTTGAATCTCGTCCCTGTTGAATCCTGTTGCGTCCATAATGATTTGAATAAGTGCTTCTATGTGGTCCTGATGCTCAGGCGTCTCTGCGAAGGCAGGGGAGTCCTGTCGGTTTGGGGTGTTGCGGTCAGATGCGGGAGCCTTCCTGAATGCGGAGAGGGAAACAAACATCGGTTCCCTGAGAACCTTCAGATGTCCTTGAACGAAGAGCTGTGCAAGGGCGGTCTTGTGAGAGATGCACTCTGCAGAGGGTATGCAGGTCTGGATGCATTCCGATTCAGGGAGCGTGTCGGTGATGAGATTGCTTAATATATCGCCCGGACCGACCTCCACAAAGAGCCGGATTCCATAGTCGCTCCAAAGGGTCTGGACGTTATTCCTCCAATGGACGGTGGACTCCAGGTGGGCCATGAGGATTTGCCTGATCTCACCGGAGTCCGATGGATACGGCGCCATAGTCGTGTTGGAGATGACGGGTATCTCTGGAGAGTGAAATGGAATGGAGGCAACATACGCCTCCAGTTCGTCATGGATGACCCGCATGATAGGAGAGTGGAAGGCCATGCTCACCCGCAAGAGGGTGTACCGGTATCCCATCTCTTTCAGTCTTTCGCCGAGACGTTTGACCGCCTCGGTCCTGCCGCTCAGGACGACCTGGTTCGGTGCATTGATGTTGCCAATGTGGACATTTTCCTGTCCCTGTATCATTTCTTTCAGCATTTCCATAGGGGCATCCACTGCCGCCATTACACCGGGATCAATATTCGCAGCGGCGGCCTTGTCCATACAACGGGCCCGCTTGTTTACGATTCGGAACCCATCTTCAATGGAATATACGCCGGCTATGCACAAAGCTGTCAGTTCGCCCAGACTGTGACCGACCATAGCAACAGGGTGGATGCCAAGGGCGATGAGGTGGCGAGCAATAGCGTGTTCCAGGGCAAAGAGGGCAGGTTGCTGCCAGCGGGTCTTCTGAAGGTTCTCCTCTCGATCGTGGAACAACAAGTGCAGGAGGTCGAAGTCTGCTGCTGCCGCCGCCCGATCCATCCACTCCTTGATGACGGGAAAAGATTCGTAGAGGGACCGCCCCATTCCTCCATAATGCGTCCCCTGTCCGGGAAATACAAAGGCGAGCTTTGGCACCGGCGAATCCCCGGGGCTTATAAATATTCCCTGCTGGGCCAGGGACCGCATCCTTTTGGGTGAGAGGATTCCGGCATCGGCGAGGGCGGCGGACTTCTCGATGACCCTGAGAGCTTCTTTCTCGGACTTTGCCACAACGGCCATCCGGCAGTTGCGGCCTTCCATCTCAGTCCGGAAGAAAGAGACGCCTTCCAGCATCGGAAGGTCGTTCACCGTCTCTCCGGTCATACTACCCTCCCTGCCCGGGGAGACCAAAATAGTATCCACTTCGTCCAGGGCCTGCTCCNNAAAACCCCCGTCTTCATGGCCATGACTCCTCGAATGAGGTTGTTAATACCCGAGGCGCCCAGTGTGTGTCCGATCTGCGACTTGAATGAGGTAAGCACGGTGCGCTTGGAGGAATTGAAAAACATCTTCAGGGCCCGAACCTCCTCTAAGTCCCCTTGCCGGGTACTCGTGGCATGGCATTCCACCAGGTCCACGGCATCCGGTCCATAGGGCAACCCGCGGAATGAGGCGCGGATGGCGATCTCCTGGGTGACATTGGATGGCTCCACCATGCCCAGATGGTTGTTGCTGGCACCCATGCCGGTGATTATGGCGTGGACAGACGCCCCTCTCGCGCGGGCCGGGCTCTCCCGCTCAATGACGATCATACCCCCGCCTTCGCCGAGGACCATCCCGTCTCTTTCAGCATCGAAAGGGCGAGAAGTCTCGTGAGCGGGTCTTTCCTGTCCCGACAGCCCGTAAAGTGCGCCCAGTGCTGAGAATTCCAGAAAATGCAAGTGGGTGAGATTATCTTCACCGCCTCCGACGACGGCGGCATCAATGATGCCATTCCTGATCATCTGGATGGCGCTGTGGATAGCCACCAGTGAGGTCGCGCAAGCTGCGGAGACAGAATGGCTGGGTCCCATGAACCCATACCGGTTGCAGATGAACCCGGCCGCTGCGCAGTTGAGTCTGCCCAGGAGTGTGGTGTCGTCCGGGGCCATGCGTCCGGACTTCACCTCCCGTTCGATGGCGATCTGCTGATCCGGCGTGAGGTGAACAGCCCTTTTGACAGCGTCAAGGATATCATGAACGTACGCCCTGATGATCACATTGGTGAGGGTTCCCGCCGCCTCACCCGAGTTCTGGGAGACGATGACCGCGATTCGTTCGCGCGGGATATCCGAATCCAGTATGCCGGATGCCCGGATGGCCCTGTCCGCCAGCCACATGGTGATCCTTGTCGCTTCGGTCATGCTCCGGAAATCATGGGGAGGAATCCCGAGTTCATTGCGGGAGACATGGAAGTCTAAGAAGACACCCACATTGCAGTAAGTCTTGTCCGGAACCTGCGGCCTGGGGTCATAAAAAAGCGCGTGATCCCACCGCGAAGGTGGAACCAATGTAATCCCGCTCTTCATGGCCAGGCTTGCAGCCCAGACTTCTTCCGGACTCTTTCCCAGGGCATTGAGCACGCTCATCCCGGTGATGGCAATCCTTTCACCATCGCCTATGTGTGCGGGGACTCGCGTCAATACACGGCCGACCCTGGAGGATGGAATTTTCGGGGTCTTCTCGATCGATCCCACAACGGGCTGATGCAGCAAGAGAGGACCCTCGGCCAGCTCGCGGTGAAAGGACTGCAGCGTCTGAACCTCACGGATGAGGCCGGCGCAAGCCCCACTCATGAATTGCCCGCGTTCCAGACAGCCNNCCCGCTGCAAACTCCCTCTCCAGGGATAAAATAGCCGCCACTTTCGGGGTTCTCAATGACCGCACCCGAAGCCCTGTACGCTGGCCTGAAACGACTGTTCCTCCCGGAGGCGATTTCATAATCATCCGCTGATAGAGCGCTGTCAAGGCGCCTGTTTCAACGATCTCCTGGGTGGCCAGGTAGGCGGTACCCATCTGGATGGCGTCCGCGCCCAGCATGGCGGCTAAGAATGCCGTTTCCCGATTAAAGATTCCACCTGCAATGATTACACGACAGTTTCGGAAAAGGGATGGCGTGCGCCGCTTGAGATCCAGAATCATTTGAGCAAGGGTGAGTGTGCTATGCTGACCCACGTGGCCGCCGGCTTCATATCCCTCGCAGACAACGTAACGGACGCCGGCTTCGAGGGCGAGCCTCAACAGGGCCTCATCAGGAGCGATATACACGACCTCTATGCCGCATTCTATCAATTCTCTTAAAGGAGAGAGATCGCCACCTGCAATAACGACAAAGCGGGGTCTCTGTTTCTTTATCCAGGCCAGATGCTTTTCCCTGAAAGGGTTTTCTGCCAAAGAGACGACATTTACTGCATAAGGGCGCCCTCCCATGATCTCCGGCAGGCGTCCCAGCCTCCGGTCAAGGGCCGCCGCGTCCATCATGCCAAAGGCTATGGTGGGCAATCCACCGGCATCGGCAACTCTTGCGGCAAACGCCGGCACATCTGTGATCCAGGACATGGCGCCCTGGATAAAGGGATATTTGGTTCCCATCTCTCCGGCCACAGGGCTGTCTAAAAAACAATCCCTTTTCGTCTCAGACAGGTGGCATAGGTTTCGAATCTCGCCCATAAAGGCCTTCACGGCCTCCTCGGTTCCGGCCCCAAAACGCTCAACGAACGACCGGGCAAAGGTGGTCTCCACAGCGAGAGGGATGATTTCGTCCTGGTTGAAATGGCTCTCCAGAGGGTGGATGGCCTTTGCATGCACCTGGCTTATGAAGGAGCGGCGGCTTTCTTCCGTGATCTCTGCTCCGTACAGGGAGTCCTCGAGCGTCTTGATCTCTTTGAACGCGCGCGAGTTTCCCTTGTTGAAAAGGCGACAAGGAACCTGCATGTCCAGGCCGACCAGATCGGTAGAGTCCAGGCGGAGATTGGAGATCCGTTGGCGTTGAACATCATCAATGGCAACCAGATCTGTCAGCCAATGGACGCTCTCAAAAACAATCCCGGTAGCCCCTGTGGACAGGAATGCCGCTGCCGCCTCAGGGGTAGAGACGCCTCCCCAAATGAGAATGTCGAGAGGCCTTGAGGATGCGCGCAGCATTTCCTTGGCCAACGAATATAGAGCCATGGTCGTCTCGCCGCTTACAAATCCAGAGGCTTCGCATCCCTTTAGGACGATGCGCCTGATGCCCGAGCTCTCCTTCAGAATCGCTGTCAGGAGATCCATGTCACCGACGATTGGAAAGCAACGGTAGTCTTCCGACAATTGCCTCAAGTTCTGTAGAAAGATGGAAGGAGCTCCTTGAAAGAACTGGGGGAGGCATTCTACCCATATGTCGTGGACCCCCGTTTCTTTCAGTAGCCGCCCCAAGGATGGATCAAAGAAGGCAGGGACAGAAATCTTTATATCCCTGATATGGCCGGCAGGGGCAGTCTTTCGTAAGAAAGAACATAACCCTTCCACCCCCATCATGGAAAAATCGAAAATGGCTCTGCTCCCTGTACGCTGGGCCGTTTGAATCACCGATGGGGTGATCTCCTCAGGCCGCCAGACGAAACCGATGATAGAAACCCGATGCTCAGCCACTATATCCAGCCCCTTCCTTTAAGGCGATACATTCAACTTTTGAAACTATAAAGATTTTCTGAATATGCGATATTTCTTGTATCTTTTTGCGCCAGCTTCCTCTATCAATGAGTTGATCGACTCGTTGTCCTCCAGGGTCCAGCCCAACTCCAGATAATTATATTTCTCTTTTTTCCTCACAACCTCAAATATGTGGTGGAAGGCTAACATGGGGAGTCCCAGTTGTTGGTACTTCTCCTTGATCCCGAAGATCAAACACCTCAATCCCTTGATCTCCCGCCGGTACATGAGGAACTTTAGCAAACCCGTCAGACCGATCCGCCCGTTGAAACGCTTGAGTAAAGGGTTGATGTCGGGAAAGATCACGCAGGCCGCTGCGGGTTCATTTTCATAATAGATGAAGAAGACTAAGTCCGGATCCACGAATTTCATCACGTTCTTTTGAATGTCCCGCATCTCATTATCGCTGAGGGGGACAAAACCCCAGTTACCAGACCAAGAGGCATTGTATATCTCTCTGATCAGAGCAAACTCAGAGTCCGCATCCTCAGGATGAGAGGGCCTGATGCGGACACCTTTTTTATTGGAGATGCGTTCAGCAAGACGATCCATCCACTCGGGAAGCCGGTAATCGCCAGCTATCAGGAAGGCCATCAGGTCCTTCTCTTTTGTGAAACCGCACCGTTCGACCAGCCCTGGGTAGTACGGTGGGTTGTAAGTCATCATCAAGACCGGCGCATGCGCGAATCCCTCAATGAGCAATCCCACCTCATAATTGGTGGACGGGTTGAGTGGGCCTCTCATGAAGGACATACCTTTCTCACGAGCCCACGTCTCTACGGAAGCGAAGAGCGCCGCGGCAGCCTCCCGATCGTCAGCACATTCGAAAAATCCCCAAACCCCCATCTTCTCGCCGTGGAACTCGTTATAATGACGATCTATGATGCCCGCGATCCTTCCCACCGTCTCCGAACCACGTCGGGCCAGAAAGAGGATGCGCTCGGAAAACTCCCAGAAAGGATGCCCACCGGGGTCCAGCATCCGGCGAACCTCCTCCTTGAGGGGGGGAACCCAGTTGGGGTACTCAGCATAGATCCTCCATGGCAGGTCAATGAAGTCCTTTAATTCTGATCCGCCTTCCACATCAAGAATCTCTATGCCGGCCATGATCGTTCCATTCGAGAGGTTATCATCGAACCATTACAAGTTGGCATGCAGACAGTATTGACGCAAATTTCTAAAACACTTATACAGTTTTTTGAGTTATTTCCTCGATCCCTTTTCATATCAATTTCCCGGGCGCACATGTCGTCCCTTGTTTTTAACATTTCTCCTTTGCCATAATCAAACCCTTTCTGGGTTGTTCTTTTTTACGCCCAAAAGCGCCGTCTCTCCACTTACTCAGGCGCCCGGTATAGATACGAGCAGACAAAATCGGCGTGAAAGGAGCGAACGAATTGATTCAGTACGCCATAACGCACAGTCGTAAGAGAAGGTTACGTTTCCACTTGTTTTCGTATTTTTTCAACGTCTGCATGCTTCACGTAACCAACAACTCCAAACCATATCCATATCCGATGGAATCCATATCCCCCGTTCACCATCTCCTGAATTGCGTCTTCTTTCGTCCATCCTTGCTCTACCATTCTAATCATCGCGATCATAACACCCGCTCTATCTGAACCATGCGAACAGTGTATTAAGAAAGGACCATTTTCCCTTTTGCGGATTATTTGTAGGACTCTGACTACGTCTGCATCTTCAATATTCCATACTTTTACGCTCAATTCTTCAACGCGCAATCCTGTTTCCTTGATCTCATCAGAATCAGAATAGAACGCCCGCAGGTTTATGATGGTCTTTATCCCCATCCTCTCAATGTTCTTCATTCCTTCCTGAGTTGGCTGCGAGCTTCTATAAAGATAATCGGTTACCTTATAAAGATTAGGAACTCCCTCCAATTGGACGGGCGTTGCCCATTGTACCGGCCGACTGGATTCTACTCCATTTGGAGAACAACCCCAGACGGAGGATACAATAATTAATAGCAAGAAAATTGCTTTTATCATATTAGCTTTTCCAGAATCTCTTTTGTCGCTAAAATATTTCTTTAGCTATTATTGCGAACAAAATAGATTCTTGTCAAGTAATGTCACGACATGATCAGAAAAGCATGCTCACTCTGTAATGTATTTACGACCGTCTGCGTAATGATTTGCATAGGCATACTATATGGGCTCTCTTCGGCCCGGTTCTCTCCATAAGTAGCGCTTCCAGAAATGGGGTCCATCCCTATTGCAACCCCAATGGGGACGTGAGAGACCCACTATCGCACAGCAGAGGTCTCTTTTGCGAGCGGTTAGGAACCCGGTGGCAAAGCCTCGGATTAGTCTCCGTCTCCGGTGTCCCAACTAAACATGGCGATGAGAACCCTTAAGGACGTGGTTATTAGACCTTGAAAAATTCTGCATTCATGCTAAAATCTAATGAAAAGGAATTGACTCATTGAGGGTTGCTTATCATGCACAACTTGCCGCATCATTCTCCGCGCACGAAGAGATTTTTTCACGCTGGGGGAGGCTTTAATCAGAGGCGAAGGTCTTAATGCGCGTTTGCGACCCTGTGAACTGGATGAATAAAATTCTCTCTTGATGAAATAGCCATGAAACGAGCCAAGTCTTTCTCTTTCTTCTTTCTGTTGGTTTCTGTTCTGACCCTCGCTGGCGGATGTGCAACCTTGCCGAACGTTACTGAAAAAATCAGCGAAGCGCCGGCTACCAAGGAAACGCCTCAAATCGCTTCGATCAAAGGACTATTATCTCCCAAACAGAGCAAAGCCCTCATGGAACGATTGCAGCAATCCGTTGATGCGACGGATGTGCTGCAACGGTATCGTGCAGTTATAGAATCGGTGAGTGAAAGCCCGTTGACGAAGGGAAACAAAGCCACTCTGCTCGTTGATGGTGCGGCTACTTATGCGGCTATGTTCAAGGCGGTGAGGAATGCCAGAGACCATATCAATATTGAAACCTATACCATGGAAGATATTGCAGACGAGACGGGTCATAAATTTGCTGATCTGTTGTTGCAGAAACAGGCGGAAGGTCTCCAGGTAAATCTCATCTACGACAGTTTGGGCAGTTTCAATACTCCCGCTGCATTCTTTCAGCGTTTGCGCGATGGCGGGATACGGGTAGTAGAATTTAACCCGACGAGTCCGCTCAGGGCCCACGGAAAATGGCGCCTGGCCAAATCGGATCACCGCAAGATACTGATCGTCGACGGCAAAGTCGCTATCACCGGTGGTGTCAACATCAGTCAGGATTATTCAAGCGGGCCATCCGGTGCCGGAGATGAAAAAGTGGCAAAGATGCCATGGCGTGATACGGACGTTCAAATTGAAGGCCCTGCCGTGGCTGAGTTCCAGAAACTTTTTCTTGACACATGGAAGAGACAGAAGGGTGTGACACTCTCCGACCGGAACTATTTCCCCCATATGAAGGAACAGGGAAACACCCTAGTGGAGGTGCTGGGCAGTACCCAGGGAGAGTCCAACAGGACCACTTTCATTATGTATGTCAGCGCTATCACGTTTGCAGAAAATTCGCTTTATCTAACGAATGCCTATTTTGCACCCGATCCGCAGATAATAAAAGCCCTCACCGATGCTGCAAAGCGCGGTGTAGACGTAAAGGTTATTCTTCCCGGGATCACCGACAGATCGCTGGCCTTATATGCAGGACAATATCATTACTCCGATCTTCTGAAAGCCGGGGTGAAGTTATACAAACGCCGTAATGTCCTGCTCCATGCGAAAACACTGGTGATTGACGGCGTCTGGTCGACAGTGGGCTCCACCAATATGGAGTGGTGGAGCTTTTCAAGCAATGAGGAGGTGAACGCGGTTATTCTGAGCCGGGAGTTCGCTATTGAAATGGAGAAGATGTTTGCCAGGGATTTTGCGGAGTCCGACGAAATTCGATGGGAAGAGTGGAAAGAGAGACCGTTGCTCCTGAAGTTCTGGGAGTGGTTTTCGCATCTGTTTGCAAGCCGGTCTGATACTAACGTCGAAAATGCCCTGGCTTAGGCGCTCGGGTGCATTCAGCAGCGCTGCGATTGGACGATGTCTCATCCATGGACAAGAAGAGAGAAACTAACTTTGCGTGCCGCCTGGGAGAATCAAAAGAGCGTGTCAACAAAACAATTACTCACGCCACGTGTGACCCGGCACCCTTGAACCCCTAACTGCATCTTCCCCAGCCTCTGTACCCCACCTTTTTTCAATCCCTGTCGTAGAACCGATGACGCGCTTGTGCACATGAAAGTGCCATAAGATGATTGTTGGTTTTGCAACAGACGTGAGTCAGCGCATGTCGTATCATACTGCAGGTGCCTTATCTGGATTAGATAATGAAGTATTGTGTCCCCGGGATTTTGCCCGGAATTTGCCACGGCTCTTTCACACCCATCTTTCATCACATCGGGTATTTCGAAGTCACAAATCAGGTTTTCGCCAATGGCGCTCTTATGAATATTCTTAGATAATATAAAATAAAATCAGAGAAAGGAGTAAGGATTATGAAAAAGAGATACAGCGTTATCCGTCTTATTGTTGTCCTCATGATGATCGCCGCCTTTGTGGCCTGCGCATCGACGCCGAAAAAGGAAGGCACGGGGGAATACATCGATGATTCCGTCATCACGGCCAAAATAAAAACTCAACTCGCAAGTGATGATTTTCTCAAGTCGTTTCAGATCAGCGTAGAATCCCGCAAAGGCATCGTTCAGTTGAGCGGCTTTGTTAATTCTCGAAACGCTGCCGATAAGGCGGGCGAAATCGCACGCAGCGTCGAAGGGGTCAAATCCGTCAGGAATGATCTCATCGTGAAATAGGCAGTCGTTTACCCTTTCGCGCGCCGGTCACGCATTCCCGAACAACACGGTGAGAAAAGCCCTATTGTTCGAAGGTGAGGGAGCGTCTCAATGGCAACTGCCGTTATAGGATGCGCATGATCCACCGGCCGGAAAGGACTTGTTGACCAAACGCGTCACCGACATAAGCGCTGCGATCAGTGTAAAGATCGGATGTTCATAAACGGTCCGATTTCAAGATCAAGTCGACCGCTCATTGCCGGCTGTCATGAGAATGCGCCAGCCGGTAATGAGCTTCAACAATCCGGGGGGTAGATCATATGCTGTGGACAATTGCTGTGGTACTGGTAATTTTGTGGCTGCTGGGGTTGATAACCGGATATACGATGGGTTATTTTATTCATATCCTACTGGTTATCGCAATCGTTGTGGTGTTGGTTGGGGTCATTCAGGGGCGACGGCCCGGTTAGTTGTGAGTATCTCCGTAACAACACGAATGGGCTTACATCCGGACAGAATATGACATTCATTAAATCTCTCTTTTTGTTTCTGCTGTTCTTCTGGGGATTGTTGGAACGTAAAGCGAAGCAGACCAAGCCGTTGCTCACGCCCAGAGCGTAGACGGTGTCGTGGGCGTCGTGTCATACCTAAAGGCGATGCGGTAATCATAAGCACTGGCCCGGAATCCGGTAAGGCAATGAAGATTCTGTTGCGCCGTTAAGCAATATACTTCCCAGAAAGGAGACAGACAATGGAGGATATTAAACGCATACTTGTCGTCAGCAGGATAACGAAATGCTGTCGCAAAGCCATTCATTACGGAATCTTTCTATCTAAAAAATATGGGGCGGAGCTTTCCGTGCTCCATATAATCGATGCGTTCTGGCTAAGGGGATGGAATGTGCCGATGATATCAGGTGAGGAAGAATATAAGAAGGAACTGAAAAGAACAAAGCAAGAACTGGATGAAATGATCAACGTGGAAAAGAAGAAGGGCATGGTGATTAAAGAATTAGTTAGAGAAGGTGATCCGACAGAAGAGATATTGAAAGTCATTAAGGAAGAAAACTCTGACCTCGTTATTCTGCTTGCCCACGAGGAAGGGCGTTTCGAGCACTTTCTTTTCGGACGCGGCAACGAAGCGCTTGTTCGTAAGATGCCATGCTCAATTATGCTGGTCAAAAAGGAACCAGAATGATTACCGGGATGATTAATTTATCATGTTGACCGTGAGGCCAAGCTTATCGCTTTCCATCGATGGGATGTATCAGGACCACGTGATAGCGTCGTTGTTGTGGTTATTATGACGAATCAAAATCACGATGGTTATGTTATCGGTTCTCGGTGAGCCGGATTATGGAAGACGCGCTTTGACAGCGACTCTTCCAACTACAGCCCAAATTTTGCCAATAATCCCACCACTGATGTCAGGACCCGTGCGGAAGGAGCCGATGGGCTGCCCTACTCAGGCGAAATCGGTATTGGGCCGTACACAGCGGTAATTTTTTCACAGGATGAATAGGAGGATGTATGATTTCAAAACTGCTCGTTCCTACAGACGGGTCAAAGGCGGCTCAGAAGGCAGCCGTGTATGCGATTGACCTCGCAAAACAGTTGAAGGCCTCGGTAATTATCCTGAGCGTTATCGATAAACGCTCATTTACTGGCCAGACAGTTCCATCGACGGAGACTGCAAGGCATGTAATAGAGCCTATCGAAGATTATTTGAGAGAGGCTGCCGAAGTGTACGCCGGGGAAATAAAGAAGCTCTGCGATAAAGATAGAGTCCGATCAAAGACCATTATATCGTCAGGGCATCCCGTCGAGGATATTGTGAAAACGGCCTCAAGGGCAAAGGCAGACCTGATTATTATGGGTTCTCACGGGAAGAGCGCCTTGACAGCCGCAGTCCTCGGCAGCGTTACCTATGGCGTAATCCACAAAGAAACAAAAATCCCGGTGCTCATTGTGAGGAGGTGATGAAGGGAAGCCTTCAGGCTTTTGATGCGTATACGTTTGCTGAACCTCTTTCCCACATCGGTGCCTCCGGGCGGCGAGCCAATGAAAAAGACTTTAAAAAAAGGAATCCCGGTTGCGCCGGGCGATGCCCGGCATGACGGAAGCCGGGGATCAGGTACCCACTTTCTTCTATTGAGTCTCTCCGCCCTCGGGGTTGTCTATGACGACATCGGAACGAGTCCCATCTATGCTCTTCGTGAATGCTTTCACGGCTCGCATCCCTTTCCACCGATCGAGTCAAACGTCCTTGGGATACTCTCGCTCATCTTCTGGGCGCTCATGATCATCATTTCGGTCAAGTACCTGCTCTTTGTGATGAGAGCCGACAACCACGGCGAAGGGGGCATTCTGGCGCTTCTGGCATTGCTCGCGCCCTGGCGTGACAAGACACGGATGAGCCGGACACTTCTCTTCATCGGGCTGTTCGGCGCGGCTCTTCTGTATGGCTGATGGGGTTATTACCCCGGCGATATCGGTTTTGAGCGCCGTCGAAGGCCTGGAGATTGCCGCTCCGGGACTGAAGCCCTTCGTGCTCCCGATCACGGTCTTGGTTCTTGTTCTTCTATTCCGCTTTCAAAAACGCGGCAGCGCCCGGATCGGAACGGTGTTCGGCCACGTCATGCTTGTGTGGTTCAGCGCCATTGCCTTCCTCGGCATCATCTGGATTATTCGCGCGCCGCGAGTGTTTACCGCCATTGATCCGAGCTATGGCGTCGACTTTTTTATCCACAACGGTTGGCGCGGTTTCGTCGTCCTCGGGGCCGTCTTTCTTGTAGTGACCGGTGGCGAAGCCCTTTACGCCGACATGGGGCATTTTGGTCGTTTCCCGATCAGGCTCGCCTGGTTCGCCCTTGTGCTCCCCGCTCTCCTTCTCAATTATTTCGGGCAGGCGGCACTGATCCTGCTTCATCCTGAGCACTCGAGCCAACCGTTCTTCAATCTCGCGCCGGAGTGGGCGCTCTACCCCCTGGTAGCGCTTGCCACTCTTGCCACTGTGATTGCCTCGCAGGCCGTAATTTCCGGAGCATTTTCCCTTACCCGGCAGGCCGTACAACTTGGGCAATGCCCGCACGTCCACATTATCCAGACATCCGAGGAAGAAATAGGGCAGATCTACATTGCCAGTGTTAACTGGTTACTCATGATCGTGACGATCTCTCTTGTACTTGGTTTCGGTTCTTCCGGCAAACTCGCCGGTGCGTATGGTGTGGCGGTTTCAACCACCATGGTGATCACGGTGATGCTGGCCTTTTTTCTTGCTGTCAGAAAATGGCGGTGGCATCCCGTTATCGTCTGTCTGATCTCGGCGCTGTTCCTGACGGTGGACCTTTCATTTTTCGGAGCGAACATGATGAAAATAGAGGCTGGTGGGTGGTTTCCTCTGGCAGCGGGCGGAATCGTCTTTGCCTTGATGACGACATGACGGCGGGGCAGGGAAATCCTCGCACAACGTCTCAAAGCGACAAAGGAGCCTCTTGATGTCTTACTGCGCCGGATTGCAGCGCACCCGCCGGCACGCGTACCGGGCACGGCGGTATTCATAGTTGATCGCACTCCCGGAACGCCTCCTCAACTGCTTCACCATCTCGCCCATACCCAAGTGCTCCATAAACAGGTCGTGCTTCTCAGCGTCGTCACCAAGGAAGTTCCCCGGGTGTCGGCAGAGCAGAGGCTCGAAGTCATCAACCTGAAACAGGGGTTCTTTCAGGTGACTGTCAATTATGGTTTCATGCAAAGCCCCAATGTACCTGCTGCATTACGGGGATGCGAATCATGCGGCCTGAAGATAGATCCCTACTCCACCACATACTACCTTGCCCGCGAAACCCTGATTCCCTCGCTGAAGCGCCCTGGAATGATGCTTTGGCGGGAGAAGTTGTTCTCTTTCATGACCCGTAACGCCCTTCCTGAGACTGATTTCTTCAGGATACCGCCTGAGAAGGTCGTTGAGCTGGGCATACAGATTTAATTGTAGCTTAGCCGGGATCTTGCGTCAGTAATTGCTCCTCGACAGATATATGTCCCTTTGACAAAGGGAGCAGCAGGGGATTTTCCGGCAGGTCAGTTTCGTGAAAGAGACTGTAAGGTCGCGAGTCAAGCAGACGAAATCATGTCGACCCTCCACATGTCATTTCAATTCCCTCGCTTTACTCGGGATAAACTCCGAGAGAAATCTTTTTTTTATGGACGTAGCTGACGGTATCGTCCTCCAGGACAACATTTCACTTTGAGAAAACAAACACGACAAATCATGATCAGCATGCCCGTTGTATAGAAGTTTCATTCATCTCTATCCGCCGCTGACCCGATTGCCTTTCTCTTGTTAAAAAGATGCCGGGCAATGAGGCGTGTCGCCAATCCGATAAATAACGCCAGAATAATAGCCAAATAGTCGCGCTTACGAATGGCATTGATCTCTTGTACGCGTTCGGTCAGTAATTGTTCTTCTTCGTTTTGCATGGAATTTAAGTTGGCGCGTATTTCATCCATCGTCCGTTTCCCGTAGGCGAGGTGATTATATATTTTTGTATCGAAGGTCATTCCCCTGGTAAAAAAACGAAAGGTTTTCGATTTGGTGACGTACTGCTGTTGCCAAGTGAGGTCTGCCATTTGCCGATCAATCAGGAGTTGAATTTCTTTCAGCAGGCGCAGCTTATTAAGTCGCGGATCATGGCTCGGCTCTGCTTCAGCTAAAGCGCGTAGGTCTGACATTGCAAAGCGGACTTTTTGCGACGCAGTAGCATAGGGCTGTAGAAACTCATCGCGCCCGGTTAAAAGATAGCCGCGCATACCGGTTTCAGCATTGACCATCAAGGTGACAACTTCATTCAAGCCCCTAACCATCTGAAAGTGTCGCTGAATATCGGCTTGGATATTGGCACGCTGATGATTGCCGAAAAGGGCTAAAGCGGCGGAGATGGTGATTGCAAGCAGCGGCAGTATTACCAGTATTTTCTCCTGCCTGCGCAACGGAATCTGTCGCCATAGGCGCGTCACTGGCTGAAAGATACGCTTACCTATGCTTATAATTGTTTGCATCATCGCATTGCCTGACCTGTGTTTATACTTGTACCATACGTGTGCGGGGCAGGTCAAGACGGTGAGAGTTCCACAGAAACAGGTCCACCTGAGGAGTTAGTTTTCGGTTATTTGGAAGGTCTTATAGTGTAAGTGGTAACGCAGACGCGGATAAATGAGTCATGCCCGAGCGTGACGGGGCGTCCGCCGGGTTATTTATGACGGTCGATTTCGATGTTTTCCTTGTTGCCGCTGTGGGAAACTGCCATCATGATGCCGACTCCAATCAATATTACGACTCCGATCACTGTCCATGCCAGGCCAATGCTGGCCAAAACACCCATTTTCCAGAGCGCGGCCAGAACACCACCGATGAGCACGATATAACCGATAAGATACATGCCGGTCCATTTCATGATGAGTCTCCTGTGGATCACATACTTCAGTTTGATAAGGTATTGCTTTCGATGGATAGAAGTATAGGGGGGCTGTTTTTACTTGTCAATGGATATCTTGCAACAGGGATATCTTGCATCGAAAAGCAGGCGCCGGCGCTGCCATTGGAAAGAGAGGTGGAACAACATCCGTCCTTATGAGAAATCTGTTTGAGGTCGTCAAATCAAGGCCGGGACCTCACTGCCTTGATTTTCTTTACCCTTGAATCAGCAAGCTTGCGAAACCTCATCGCCGTTTCCGGCCCTATGGCCTCTTCCTCGTGTTTAAAAAAAACGAAACCCTCCTTCTATTTCTGCGAAAGGATTCTTTCCATCCACTGCGAAAGATATGCATCCGTGTAATCGGAACGGCGCACATGCATATACCCCCATCTCACTTTGCCCGTGCGGCGACACCCTGCAATATCTCACGCATGTGGTTGATGTGAAATTTAAGATGAGACTCATCTGAACCCCCGAGCAGGCCGATCCAGGTTTCGAGCGTCGGGTATTCTCTAAACGGCGATTCTTTGAGCATGGGAATATGCGCCTTCCGGCCGAGCTGCTCCCCGGACAGACCTGCCGCAAATTTAGCGATACGTCCGTACTGCCTTTCAACCTCTGCGAGAAGTTGATCAAAGGTCATACGGGCACGCTTCCCGGTAAAAAAAGGGTTCTCAGGTTCAATGTCGATCAGGGGAGTCTCCCGGTCAAGAAAAGCCTGAAGCATAGACAGGTGGCCTGTCTCTTCGGGCCCCAAAAGGTGGGAAAGGATTTCTTCAGGCGACCAGCGCCCCGCGGGTGCACAGGAGGCTGCGCTCTCATCAACCCCTTCGCATAATTTCTTCAGCTCCTCGATCCTCTTGCGGATGCCTTGTGCCAATTGAATGCCTGTTGAAGCTGCCATGTCTTATTACCTCCGTTTCTGCTTTTTGTTTATTTGCCATTGCACACTTTAAAAGACTCTACTTAGTGCTCTAAATAATATTTTATGATCTTAGTATAGCTCCTACCATAAGAGATTCCCTGAAATCAGACATCGAAATATCTGAAGTCGATGTATCGGGAGGGAGACGGCTCTGCCCGCGCCGTCATCTGATTTTTTTGATTTCTAAGTGGAAGATTGTTGACCCTGCTGGTTAGAATTCACCGTACTTGCTTTTTAGGCTGAATTCGGTAGCGAGTGCATGCCGCGCGGCTTGCTGCGTGGTAAGCGAGCGAATGACGAACGATACTGTTCCTTAAGAATCGAAGATTCTCCGCAGATTGTTGCGGAGAGCTTCAATTTTTCGAAAAAGTCGCGGCAGCGTTTTACGTTTTTCATGAGTTGCGGAATTGAAGGACGATCTCTTTTGCATGCAGCCGGCCCTTGATGTACTTGCCGAGGGTCCGCATGGCCTGATCGCCTGAACGGAATACGGGCAGCCCTCCGTCCTCAAGGGCGAGGGCAAAGGAATCATAGAGGGAACCACTGTCCACTACGGCAATGAGAGGCTTGTCGTATCGCGCCGCCTGTCCGGACAGACGCTCGGTGATGACGCGATTCGTTTCTCCGGTGTAAGCAGCCATCTCGGCCGGCAGCGTTCTCATAAGCGGCGCCAAGGGCGTCACGCCGACGACGACTGCATCCACGTTTGGATCCTCGCAGAGAACGCCCACTATGGCCTCATACACTGCCTCGAGCGCCATTGGGGTTAGATCGAGCGGATTCTTGATTTCAACGAGTGTATCGAGCCTGGCTTCGCGCAGGATTCGTGAAAGCCTCTCTTTAGTCTCTTCTGCATAGGATGCCATAACGAGCGCGTAGTCATCCCCCACAATATTGTCCGCAATTCCGACGGATTCGAACCCCGCGTTGCAGACCGCTGCGAGACGGTTTCCCGCGACCGTTTTGTGGTGCAAGGCCTGGGACAGGCAGAAGAGACCCTCGAATTCGACAAACGTCTCGGCAACCATGGCCCCCGCCTGGCGCATGCATGATTCGCAGACCATATAATCCCCGGCGATGGAAGCGGTGTGACCCGATGTGGCCGTCTTGCCCTCCTGGGTGCGGCCGGCTTTATACAGTAGTACTTCCTTTCCTAAATGGACGGACTCGCGCACCGCCCTCGCAAAGGCCAGTCCGTCCAAGTCGTTGAATCCTTCCATGTAGGCGGCGATGATCCGGATCTCCTGCCGCTGGTTGATAAAGTTCACGATATCGCTCGCCGTGAGATCGATCTGATTGCCGATGGAAAGCGCGTAGGCCAGGTCCATGCAGGGGAGCCTGCTCATCCGCGTAATCATGAAGGCCCCACTCTGGCTGATGAACACGCTCTTCCGCGAATAATCACCCCGCCGCTTGGGAAGTTTGGCCTCCGGAATGAAGAGCGAATCGTACCTACCCGGATGTGAAAGGACGCCGAGGCTGTTGCCGCCCATGACGATGGGGCCTCCCCCGGGTTCCATGTGGGCTTGATGGATCTTAGCCTGGATGTCGCGGCCTATTTCCTCGCTGCCCGCGACCTCGCCCAGGCCGCCGGGAACGAGGATCACACTCTCAGCGATGTCACGCTCCACGACCTCGCCGATCAGCGCCGTCGCCTGGTCGGGTCGGACCGCCAGTATCAGCAGGTCAAGTTTCTCGTGCAGGGCGGACAGGGACGGGACAGTGGCTATGCCGTCGATCTCTGCGGCTTTCGGGTGTATGATGTGCAGCGCCGCAGGTGCGAAGCCGTTGGCGAGGATGTTGCGCACGATGATCCTGCCCACGTTTTCCTCCCGCTCGGAAACTCCGACCACGCCGATGGAGGCAGGGTGGAGCAGATTGTCGAGTTTCATGATCGGCCGCGGCACGACAGTGGGATAGTCGGGGAGCGCAAAGCGGCACAGGCCGTCGAGGGGCAACATGAGGTAATTTACAAAGGCAAAGGGATTGACCTCCAGCTCTTTGATGACGAAAGGCGAATCTCCCTTGGAAGGAGAAAAATAATTTCCCATGGCGATCAGGGCGGAGAAGCACTCAAGGATCTGCTCATCCGTCACCAGGCGTTTCTGCCCGCGCGTCAGGCCGGCAAGTTTTTTATAGGAGATGGTTTCTTTGAAGAGGTCGAGAAAGGCCTCGCCGTCGGTCATCTCTGTGGACGCCGCAACCACAGCCTGGCCCTTTTTCAGGCTTTCCGTGTAAAGCTGGGTGTCCGTCCCTCCGAGGCCGGCGCTGATGATCATGCCGAACTCACGCGTTTCGCGGAGGCTCACGATGAGTTCATTGCCGAATTCATGCGAGACGGGCATGTGCTGCACCAGCAGGAAGCCCCTGATATCCCGTGAAACCGCCGCCGTGAGCGCCTGCCCCCGCAGTCCGAGGTAAGCGTCGGGGGCGAGATCGGGGGTCTGCATGACGCCCCGTGCGTATTGCTCAGGCACTTCGTAGGTCATGGCCCGGACGGCGGAAAGCACCTGCTCCGGTTCTTTCGGCACGATCCGGACCGCCCCTACGTCGCTCTTGTGCACGATGTAGGGCGATATCGCCTTGATAACTATTTTTTCACCGGGAATCGCAAGGAGCTTTTCGTTGCTCAGCCGCTCGCCCTTCGCGAGCACGAGGTAACGTGGAATCGTCTCCCCGCCTACGAGACGAATCAATTGATACACTTCGTACTCGAACAGGAAATTGCGGTCTTCCCTCCGGGCCTGTTCAAAGAGCACCCTTATGCTTTCGAAATCGACGTAAATACTCACTCGCTTTTCTGTTCCCCTTTCTTACAATGCGGGTTATGCTTTCTCTGCATGAGACATCCTGCCGGGTTCTCGTCAACGATTATATCCTAAAATTATGGTTGTCACTTCTTATATCTTTCGAAGAGGTCGCGGCTGTTGATTTCCTGCATCTGCTCGCTGTACTTCGGGTTCTTGCCTGCGAAGTTAAAATAGTTGTAGGGCTGGCCCTCGTAATAGTCTCCTGTGGCCGTGTTCTTCGTTCCAGTGCGGTCTGATTGATACACCGTCCCGTCTTCCATCGTTGAAATCCAATCCGACTGTCCGCGGACGTAGTTGGTACGCTGGTAGTCGATATAGTCCATGCTCTTCTGCCGCTCGTCATAGGCGGCCTGCATCATCTCGTGGATCTCCTTTAGTCTTTTCTCATGAAGGAACTCTTGCAGAATTTGCGCCGAATTTTGAGAGGAGCTGGTTCAGTAGAGTTCTTAAGAATTTTCCTAATTCGCCAGGGACCGCTTAATATTGTCGATGTCGGTATTCTTAACGTAGCGGATTATATTTGACCACTTTGCATGGAATCCATATCCGCCGTTAACCATTTCTTCAATGGCCTCGTCCTGTGACCATCCCTGCTCCACAATACGGTACATCGCACTCATAACGCCGGTTCTGTCTGCACCGTACTTGCAGTGGATGAGAAACGGGCCATTTTCCTTCTTCCTTATGATTCTTAAAACTCGAATGACGTCCTCATCCTCAATGTGCCAGGGCTTTACGCTTAACTCTTCGTTTAGTAACTCTGTGCCTCTTATTTCATCTGTGTCATAATAGAAGGGGCGAAGGTTTATTACGGTTTTTATACCCAATAGTCTTAAGTTTTTCATACCCTGCCTTGTTGGCTGCGCGCTTCTGTAGAGGTTGTCACTTATTTTATGTAAATTCGGAACGCGAGGCAAGTGTATCGGAACTGCCCATTCGGAAGGACGATTCGGTATATCAGCTAATGCAGGCGAACCGACGACAAAAATTATCAGCAGAAATAGAAATATCTTTTTCATTACAGCTCTTGGTATAAGACGCCCACCGTGCGGGATCAGCCTTGAGACGATTGCACACATCCCTCCTTACGGGGAGACGCCTTGGCCGTCTCATCCCCTTTTAATTTCTCTTTCTGGACGCTACACCCCGGCCTTTATCAAACGGCCGTAACCGCGTACACTGAGATTGTCATTACGACCTGCAAAGTAGCGTGCATTTATCTCATCTGGCCCCAAATCTTCCACCTCCTCAAAACCCGACGCCTTCAAGTCGGCAGTGTGCGAGGAAGGGTCAAAGAAGGTTCGCCAAGGCTCGCCCGCCTTCGCGACTCGATTCGAGAGAGCGTCGAATGCTAACCGCTGCTCAGGATTCAGCAAGGAAGGTGAAATCACATAATCGAAGACGCCGCCGCTTCCTGTCTTCAGGCCGGCTACAAATTTCAGAGTTGAGGCGATAGTCTCTCCCGTCAAATAGGGGGTTACTCCCAAACACGAGAAAAATATTGGTTTACCGTGATCAATATCCGCCTGCTTGAGGCCATCCGCCATCGTCTGTGTTTCAAAATCCACCGGGATAAAGGTGAGCGAAGCGGGGATAGAGATACCGGCTTCCTCCAGTCGCGCGCGTTTCCAACTCTGTATTGCCGGGTGATCAACCTCGAAAACACGCAGTCGGGTCTGCGTATAAGGGTTTCTATAAGCGAAGGTATCAAGGCCCGCGCCGAGGATCACGTATTGGCGGAGCCCTCTCCGGACGGCTTCACCCAGCGCGTCTTCGGCATAGCGGGGGCGCGGCGATGAAGGCTCTGAGCAACTCCGACCCGGGAGGGGCAGCGGACTGTTGCGGCGTAGCCTGCAGCGCCGCCAAATTTTCAGCACCTATGATACGCATTGCCAGGGGATCATCGAAGATCCGGGGTTCATCAAATATCTGGTGTGCAGAGCGATGCATCGCAGCTCCTTGCGCAGTCAAGCTGGGACGGCTTTCTATCATAATAGCCCTTATATTCTCTATCTTGCCGATGTTTCCTATTGGCGAGTATCTTATTTGTCGAGTTCACTTCTTACGGCAATCCCGATTTTCTCCAATAGGTAGGGTTTCTTCACATATGCGCCGGCCCCGAACTCCTGTGTCCGCCTGACCCGCTCGGTCATCGCAAATCCGCTCACGATGATCGCTTTCTGGTCGTTGCGTACCTCAAGAATCCTGCGGTACGTCTCCAAACCGTCGATACCTGGATCCATAATCATGTCGAGGATAAGCAGATCAACGGGCTGTTCCTTCACGAACTCTATTGCCTGTTCACCGCTTGCGACGGAGTCTACCTTGTATCCGAGGCCCTCCAGCATGGCTGACGCGAGGAGACGTTGACCTTCCACGTCATCCACGACCAGAATGTGTTCGCCGCGGCCCATGTACTCGCTCTGGGGAACGGCCTGTTCAATCTTGGCTAAGGCTTCTCTGGTTACAGGGAAATAGAGGGTAAAGGTGGTCCCCTTTTTCTCTTTGCTCTCCACATCGATGTACCCATCGTGATCTTTCACTGTGCCCCACACAACCGCCAGTCCGAGACCAGTGCCGCTCCTGCCCATCACCTTCTTCGTATAGAAAGGCTCGAAGATCCTCCCAATATCCGCGGACGGAATTCCTGATCCCGTATCCGAGACGGTAAGCACTGCATACTCCCCCTCCTGAGTTGTGTCATACCCGTGAATCGGCTTGTCCACGTAGCGGTTCTCGGTCCCGATCAGCACGTCTCCTGACACGGATATTGCCTCCGCGCCGTTGGAAAGCAGGTTCATCACCGTCTTGCTCAGATGTATGGGCGAACCCTTGAGATTCAAAAGCTCTGCATCCAGAGATGTTTTAAATTGGACACCGGGATGATGGGATTTGATTCCCTCGAACTCCGGCGTCTGCAGAAAATCGGCGATGATCCTGTTGAGGTTTACCGTCTCCGAAACCAGCACGCCTCTCCTGGTAAGCGTGAGCAGATCCTGGATGATTGCCGCGGCGCGCTGGCCGCCTTTGAAAATCTGCATCGCGTGTCTTTGCAGGGGGCTCTCCTGCGGGACATTTTGCAGAAGAAGTTCCGAATAGCCCACCAGGACTCCGAGGACGTTGTTGAGGTCATGAGCCACCCCGCCCGCAAGCGTCCCCAATGCCTCCATCTTCTCCGCACGCTGCAGGCGTTCCTGCAAAATCTTCTGCTTCTGTGCTTGCTGCTTGTGTTCTGAGATGTCGCGTGCAATCGCCAGAATGCCGGTTGGCCTTCCCTCCGGGTCTCGCAAGAAGCTGTAGTGAATCTCAAACGGTATGATGGAACCATCCTTGTGAAACATGTCGATTTCCAGGATTACCGATCTTTCCGGGTCATATTGACCGCTGCTTTCCTTCGCCATTTCTTCCAGGAATTTCTGCATGGCCGGTTCAAAAGATGTGGGGGTGAAGACCTCGCTCGTATCAAGGGCCATGGCTTCTTCCGTTGAATATCCGAGTATCCGGAAAACGGACGGGCTTATATAGCTCAGCCTTAAATCCATATCCAAACTATAGATCATGTCATTGGCGTTCTCTGCAAGCAGGCGGTATCTCTCTTCACTTTTCTGCAGATCCTCCCGCGCCCGCTTGCTGTCTGTGACATCTCGAAAAAGCCCCCTGAATCCCGCGGGCCGTCCTTCGGCGTCCGCTATAAAGGAGGCGGAGCCCTCTACGGTTCTCTTGGCTCCATCCTTGGCGATCACATTCCATTCAAACTGCGCGCGTGGAGTATGTGTTCTGTACACTTCGTTATAAAGTTTGAATATCTTCTCTGAATTTTCTTTATCGGTGTATTTTTTGTAGTGCATACCCAATGTCTCTTCCTTACTGTGGCCAAGGAATCGTCGGGCCGCCTCATTGAAGAAGGTGAGCCGCCCCGTCAGGTCGAGTTCAATATATCCTTCTTCCATATTTTCTATGATGGCGCGGTATTTCTCTTCACTCTGGCGCAAAGCCGCCACGGCCTGCCTGCGTTCGGTGATGTCCCGGACGATGGCCTGGATCAGGACGTCATCACAGATCTTGATGCTGTTGAGACTGACTTCCGTGTCAAAGAGTGTGCCGTCATACCTTATGTGCCGCCATTCAAAAAATTGAAGTTCTCCGGAAAGCGCGCGCGATATCTTCTCAAGGTACTTCTCTTTGGAATCCGTTCCGTCCGGCTGCAAAGGGGACGATAAGGCATAGGGGTGATTTCCGATGATCTGGTCCATGGTGCATCCGAACATTTCCAAGGTGATGGCGTTGCAGTCGATAAACTTATCCCCCTTGAGGATGAATATTGCGTCATTCGCGTAATGGAAGAGCGTCCCGTAACGTTGCTCACCTTCTTTCAGAGCCTCCTCCGCCCGCATGCGGTCGGTGATATCCTTCGAGACGACCGTCACTGCATTCACTTCGCCGCCGCGTCCCACCACCGGAGTGAGTGTCCGGATAAAGAACCTTCCGTCTCTCTCACTCCTATGATCCTGTTGAATGGAAGCGCCGGTCTCAAAAACGATTTTCACACTTTCCGCGAATTCGTCGGAATCTTTCTGGGAATGAAAATCACTGTATGGTTTTCCCACGATCCGTTCGAGCGGGATACCGAAGCGCTTCAGGTGTCCTTCATTCATAAAAAGGTACCTTTGCTCCGCGTCAACAATGTATATCGAGTCTACAGTATGTACGAGCGCGCGATATTTCTCTTCACTCTGACGCAAGGCCTCCTCGGCCTGCTTACGCTCGGTGATGTCTATGATGGTTCCTCTTATCCCCACGGCTTCATTCTGATGAATCTTAGGCGAGGCATAGATGAGTCCGATAAACGTGCTGCCGTCTTTCCTGAGAAAGGTAAATTCCTGGCTGGGGATTGATGTCCCCTGCATTACCCGCCCAATACTCTCTCCGACTCTCTGCCATTCCGCGGGTGGAAAGAACTGAAGTGCGTTCATACCCTCTTTGAAATCCTCTTGATTATACCTGAAGACTTCGAGGGCAGTGCGATTAAAGGAAATGATGCTGCCTGCGGTATCAACTTCAAAAATTGATATCGGCAGGAAATCTGTCAATTCACGGTACCGCTTCTCACTCTCCCGAAGCGCCTGCTGGCTTTCCAATAGCTCGTTATATTTTCGACGGAGTTCCTCACCATAGGCCGATAACTGTCCATATGCTGCACTCAGCTCTTCATGCTTCGCCTTTAAGTCTTTTTCTATGCGCCGTTTTTCGGTTACATCTCTGATCGTTCCCCGGTATCCCAATAGATTCCCATCAGCATCCTTCCACACAACTGATGTAAGAAGTACGTGAATAACGGAACCGTCTTTCCTCCTCATGTCGAAGGGATATTCCTTGACGTATCCTTCCTCGCGCATGTGAGAGATAAACCTGTCTCTCCCTTCGGGGTTCGCATACAAGTCCCGAATCTGCACATTCTTCAATTCCTCCTTGTTCGCATAGCCGAAGAGCTCCGCCGCCGCGTCATTCAGATCAATCCATCTTCCTTCCGCCGAACTGATAAACACGCAGTCCCTTGATGTCTCGAAGAATGCCCTATACCGCTCTTCGCTGTCGCGGAGGGCTTCTTCCGATCGCTTCCGCTCGGTGATATTGGTTGCGGCTCCCATCATCCTGACCGGTTTTCCCTTCCGGTCGCGAAGAATATAGATGCGGTGATTAATATAAACATGGGTCCCGCCGGCAGTCCGAATCCGGTATTCATTTGAGCCGAATTCCCGGTCGCTCTTCATCAACCTTCCCATACCCGAAACCATCCGGTTACGATCGTCCGGGTGAATAGCCTGAATCCACCAGTTCCACGGGTCATTTATGACTTCGGGGACGCCTAATGCCTTCTGCATTCCCTCATTACACCAGAGTTGGTTCTTGGCCACGTCCCAATCGTGGATGGCATCGTTTGTGGCTATTGACAGCATGGCAAGTCTCTCATCAGACTTCCGCAGCTCTGAAGCTTTCAGTCTGAGCTTATTCCGTGATTCTTCGAGCTTCGACACCTTCAGGCGCAAAGAAATCAATTCATCAATAAGCTCTTTCTTGGTTCTGGCCTCGTCCTTCATGTCCGGATCTCCTTCGATTCACTTGGGCGCGAACACGCAAAAACCCCGCCTCCTTTTTTGGGAAAACGGGGTTTCAGTAGTCACTCCATAGCATCCTCATGCAAGGCTGAAGAGTTTGTGAATTGTTAGCTCTGACATTTCGTGCGCGTCTTTTAACTATCACGGTTCACATTCGAAAGCTACTATGAAAAGAAGGTCCTGACGCCGAGGAGGAAGAAATCGCTGACGACTACATCTACAAGTTTTGCACCCTCTCAATCGAAAGAAGTGAATATTATGGATGGATGCTATGTGCAGGGCAGCGTTGATTCAGTGCCTTAATCTTTCCAATTTTCATCGGGATCATTTTTCTCGTCTATAAGATCACGGAACTGATCTTCAGGAGTGCGCCCCGGAGATGGCCTGTCAGCACTTTTTTTGCAGTGTTCATTCTTATCATGATCGTCGCGCTGGCCATCATCATTTATTTCCCCTGGTTGTCGACGTACCTGCCTGCGCTCTTTAAGTTGTAGCGCAGGCGTTCATCTTGCTTTGAACCAGCCGTTTTCCGAGTTCGAGGGCTTCCTTCATCAGGGATTTATTCTTCTTGATTTCACCGACGTCCATGGCGCTTCCGTAAACCATCCCGACAATGCATGCCCCAACGTATCCATAGGCATCCTGAAAAGTGCGGAGGGCGTTGACGCAGCCCGATTTGAAGGGGTCAGAATCTCCGTAACTCATGGCTATAGCGATCCGTTTGCCCGCAAAAGCATTCTCAGCGCGCGGGAGCAAGGCAAACGAGCGATCCATCCATAGTTTCGTCTGCGCGGACATGGTAAACCAGTAAACAGGGCTTGCAATTATCCATGCATCCGAAGTCAACAACTTCTTGTAGACAATCTGCATGTCGTCATTGATGGAGCATCCTTTACTGCCTGGTTTCTGACACGCATAGCATGATTTGCAAGGCGCGATCTTCATCCCGTGTATAAAGAGAGTCTCCACTCTTGCGCCCGCGGACTCAGCTCCTCGGGCAATCGTTTCCGCCAATATGGCGCTATTGCCTCTCTTCCTGGGGCTGCCCAATAAAACGAGTACTTTCTTCACATCACTCTTGCGGGTCATCTTACACCTCCATTCCAATGTGTGCTGTTAATGGGCATCCGGCCCTGAGTCCGGTGCCGTCTGCAGCGGCGCCTTGGTTGTCTGGCTATTTCCCAGTTTCACCATGGCTTCGAGACGCTCCCTGGTATTGGGGTGCGAATCGAGGAGGCCACCGCCCGTGGCTCCTGACGACTTTAAGAGAAAGCGAAAGCTGTAGGCCATGGTCCCCGCGGGGTCCGGGTCGTTGGCCTTGGACAGGATATCAACGGCTTTGCTATCCGCATCGGTCTCCTGGGAGCGCGAATAGGCAGGAAGAGCAAGCATGTCTGTGACTAACACGGCATTTGAAGCAATCAAACCTCCCAGCCCCGGGATAAAAGACAAAGCGGTACGGGTCAGCTGTTCCGCGGCGATCGCCATCTTCCTTTTGTCTGCATGACCCAGAACCTCATGGCCTATCTCATGGGCAGCCACCCCGCGAATGAGCCTCTCATCGCCCGTGTTAATCAAACCTGTAGTAAAGCCGAACCTGCACTCCCCGAGAGACATGGCGTTCAGTTTCTGAGAGTCGATAAAGAAGATCTGGCAATTTCCCGGGGAACGCCCGGCGCTCTTGAGGAGAGGCACAATCTGCTCCGCGACTTTCTTGTGGACGGGATTTTGCCAGTCAGGTTTTACGACCTTTGTCTGTGTCGCCCTCTCCCCTGCACAGCCCACAAGGGACGAGATGCAGATACATAATGCCAACCTGCGCATGTCATCGCTTGGTTCCCCTGTTTCTCCGCACAATTTCTCCTTGAAATTTGTTTTCTCTTTTTTACTCGGACTGTTGCTGCCTGAATTGCTTAACAGCGAGTGTAGCACAAAAAAGGAAAAACTGAAAATTGAAGCTTTTGGCGACTGCAACATGATGTCTCGTTAAATGTTGCCGGTACAAGCTCTGAAGAACGAAAAGACCTTGAAAGAGACCTGAGAAGGGGTATAATCAAATTAGACGTGCCCTCGGGCAGGAAGTAAAAAAATAAATTTCAACCGGAGGAATATCATGAAAACACTCTCAGTTATTCTCTGTGCGGCAATGATTACTTGTTTTATGCTGGCAACGCCCGGACTGGCGCAGGATCAAGACCAGACGCTGATGCCCAGAGAGGGTAAGGGGGCGTGCAAGACGGATATTGAAAAGTTCTGCAAAGACATTAAGCCGGGCGGCGGCCGGATTTGGACCTGTCTCAAGAGCAATGGAGACCGTCTATCGCAGGAATGCGCGAATCATATGGCCTTGGCACGGGAAAAGTCCCGGGAATTCCGTCAGGCGTGCAAAGGCGATGTGGAAAAATTCTGCAAGGGCATAGCAGCAGGGAAGGGGAGAATTGTTTCATGCCTGAAGAGCCACGAGGCGGAACTATCCGAGGCCTGCGCGGCAGTCTTCCGAAGGTAGCATTTTCTCTGCCACATGATATGGGAACACTTTACTCCATGTATCCTTTCTCAGGCATCAATCTGTAGTGCGTCAGAATGGCGCCGGTCGCCTCGATGACGTCCTGGGGAAGGCGAATTCTTTCGTGAAGCATGGGTCCTTCTGTTGTATTTGCCGAAGGCCCGAAGGCGAAAAAATGATCGATAGCCTTGTTGGCATTGGTGAAGGGATTGCCGTAAGGCAGTGGTTGCACGAGAGCGAAGACCTCACTGACGATGCTGGTCAACTTCTCTGATATCCCCCGTGCTTTTTCCTGATCGTTCTTTTCCAGACTTTCGATGAGAGATGAAATATCCCGGGAAAAGCAGTTAGCCGTACTTAAAAGAAACCCGTCGTAGCAGCCGCCCGTGTCTTTGAGCCAATGCGCATAGCCGCCCTCGGCGCCCCTGACGAGATAGCTCCCGCCCTTGTAGACATCGGAAGTCGCAATGCTGTCCTGACCGCTTGAGTCCTTGAAGAAAACCAGGTTGAAATACTTCTGCACGAGCCTGGCAAAGGTTTCGGGAGCCGCCTCATTTTCCGTCACCTGGGGAAGTTGATACAGTGCGACAGGAAGCCCCATATTGAGGACAGCGGAAAGGGCCGCTTCAATTTGATGCTGCGTGAGCGACTTCCCCCGGGGTGGGCAGATCGTGAAACCGCAAACACGATTGGCTGTCAGGATTTGGCCGGCGTCTTCTTTTCCCGCCGTATTTTTTTGAAGCATCCTAATCATATTTGAGATCGTCCGCTTCATGGTCTCGACATCGGCTTTCAGGACACCGAGGAGGAGGCTGATCTCATGCGTCCGGGCCTGTTGTATCGCGAAGTCTGCGACTGCCATTGTTTCATCTTCCGTCAGTTCCCAGCCGTCACCGGTCGATCCGGGAATGAGAAATCCCTTGACCCACGGGACTACATGCTTGAAATGGGCAAGCATCCGGTCGAAGTCGATTGTGCCATTGCTCCTGTAGTGTGTGAGGAGAGGGCACCACAGCCTGGGGATAGCGGAAGGAAAAAGCTCCTTGATTAACACCTGGCGCTTCACTGCAATGTCATTCATTGAATATCCTTTCAGAGCCTGAATAATTTTGCAGGCATTCGCTGTTTATCACAGTTGTCACGCGACAGGCAATAGGCGATTGGCGTTCAACGAAGCAGATTCTTTCTTTTCACAATATTAACAGATTCTTCATCCTTCTTTAACAAATCTGCAACATTTGATGTGTATTGATATAATGCATTTGGAAATGAGTCCGTCTCACAGGATTCCGTAACGGGCTTGACATTATTCACAGTGCTGAAATGCCGATCAGGTTTTTCGGTTCTTGAAAACAGGTAATAAAAGATGTCTTCTATAAATATTGAAGATAAAGTAAAATTGAATAAATGGAGGTTTTGAAAATGGTAAGAAAATTATTGGCGGTCTGTTTGATTTGGCTGGTCTTTGGTGCAAATCTGGTTCTTGCCGCGGAAAATGTGGTCATCAAAGGATCCACGACGGTTCTGCCTATTGCGCAGGCGGCATTGGAGGTTTACATGAAGGCGCATCCCGGAGTGAATATATCTCTTTCCGCCGGCGGATCGGGGGACGGGATCAAGGCTCTCATTGATAAGTCTACAGACATCGCGAACTCATCAAGAGAAATTAAGGATAAAGAAATCACCCTTGCCAGAGCTCACGGAGTGGAACCCGTTGCTCACACGGTTGCGATCGACGCTATCGTTCCTATCGTGCATCCGAAGAGCAAAGTCAATGGATTGACAATTGATCAACTGAGTCAAATCTATCAGGGCAAGATTACGAACTGGAAAGAGGTCGGCGGGGATAACCTTACGATTGTCGTTGTTTCGAGAGACAGCAGCTCCGGGACATTTGAGTCCTGGGGGCACCTCGTTTTAAATAATGCCCGTGTAACTCCCAAGGCGCAGTTACAGGCGTCAAGCGGAGCTGTTGTGCAAGCGGTTTCAAAAAACAGATATGCCATCGGTTATATTGGTCTCGGCTACTTGAACACGTCGGTCAAAGGTCTGACCGTCAACGGCATTACGGCCTCGGCGAAGACCGCGCTTTCCAAGGAGTACCCGGTGTCAAGACCCCTCTATATGTATACGAACGGGCAGCCAACCGGTGAAGTTGCAAATTTCATCAAATTTGTACTGAGCCCTGCCGGACAGAAACTTGTTGCCACGGAGGGATTTGTACCTGTAGCGGGCGAAGCCAAAGAAAACCCTTTGAACAAAGGCAAAAAACGCTAAATTACTATGTCCAGACATCTCAAGGAGACAATCATCAGAGGCATCTTTGCCTTGTTTGCTTTCGCGTCCGTGCTTATTCTGGCGCTGATTGTCATGTTCCTGTTCCGTGAAGGATTACCCATATTCAAAGAGGTTTCCGTCGCAGATTTCCTATTCGGACAGGAATGGTATCCCACATATGACCCTCCCGCTTACGGGATATGGCCCTTGATTTTTGGTTCTGTGATCGTCACTGTATTCTCATGTCTTATTGCCGTCCCGTTGGGTGTCCTTTCCGCTGTGTACGTTTCTGAAATAGCGCCCGCTTCCATCAAGGATATTACGAAGTCGATAATAGAGCTCCTGGCAGGGATTCCCTCCGTAGTCCTCGGTTTCTTCGGCATGGTCGTTGTGGCCCCCTTCCTCCAGGACACTTTTGATCTCCCAACTGGTCTTAACATCGTGAATGCTTCCGTTATTCTCGCGATCATGGCGATACCTACGATTTCGAGCATCTCGGAGGACGCCCTTTATGCCGTGCCCAGTGAGTTTAAGGAAGCGTCGTACGCCCTGGGTGCAACGAAATACGAAACCATAACCAATGTCATCATGCCGGCCGCCCTGTCGGGGATTTCCACGGCTGTAATTCTGGGCATGGCAAGGGCTATAGGCGAAACCATGGTGGTGCTCATGGTTGCAGGCGGTGCGGCGGCCGTGCCGGAGAGTATCTTTGATTCTGTCAGGCCGATGCCCGCCTCCATTGCCGCGGAAATGGGCGAAGCGCCCTTCGGGAGCGGGCATTACCATGCCCTCTTTGCCATAGGCATTGTGTTGTTTTTCCTGACGCTCTTCTTTAACCTCATTGCCGATTATATCTCACAGAAATTTAAGGAAGTGGGATCAGCAACACTATAGGGTAATGGAAGTTTGCATTATGCAGGCAGCGCTCACGACATCCATGAAATTTAGATATTTCAAACAGCACGTATTTTTTGCCGTCGTGCGATTGTCGGCGCTGTTGATTGCATTAGCCTTGGGCGGTCTGATTGCTTACATCGTGGCAAATGGAATATCAGCAATTAGTTGTGATTTTCTCACCCTTCCGCCGACGGATTCCATGACGAAGGGCGGGATCATGCCTGCCATTTTGGGCACCCTTTATCTGACAATCGGCTCAATAGCCGTTGCGCTCCCTCTCGGTGTAGTCTCGGCAATCTATCTCACTGAATATGCGAAGCAGGGAAAATTTGTCAGACTTATCCGCATTGGTATAAATTGTTTGGCGGGGGTTCCGTCGGTGGTTTTCGGATTGTTCGGACTCGGGTTCTTTGTTGTTTTTCTGCATTTCGGATCATGCATTCTTTCCGGAGCCTTGACGCTTGGCATACTCGTCCTGCCGACAATTATCGGGGCATCGGAAGAAGCCTTGAAAGCGGTTCCACAAACATTCCGGGAGGCGTCGCTGGCCCTCGGTGTATCCAAATGGGAGACTATTTATAAGATCGTCTTGCCGAATGCTTTACCCGGAATACTGACAGGATCGATTCTGGGCATCGGCAGGGCGGCGGGTGAAACAGCACCGATTATGTTCACTGCAGCGGCGTTCTTTACAGCGAAGCTTCCCAGCTCCGTCTTCGATGAAGTTATGGCTCTTCCCTACCACGTATATGTTCTTGCTACGGCGGGCACCCATATAGACCAGACGAGATCGATTCAATATGGGACGGTGCTCGTTCTTGTCGGTCTTGTGCTGGGGGTGGATCTCATTGCCATTGTCATCAGGAGTTATGTAAGGAAGAAAAAAAGGTGGTAATTGTGGAAGGCAACAGTATAATCGAATTGCGGAATGTAAATTTCTTCTACGGAAAGACCAGGGCACTGACCGATATCACCATGGATTTTAGCAAGAACCGGGTTACCGCCTTGATAGGACCGTCCGGCTGCGGCAAGTCCACGCTGTTGAGGCTCCTCAATCGCATGAATGATCTGATTGATGGAACCAGGGTCGAGGGAGAAATCATTTTTGAAGGCATAAATATTTATAAGCCTGATGTCGATCCCGTCGACGTTCGGAGAAAGATCGGCATGGTTTTTCAAAAGCCTAATCCGTTTCCTAAGTCGATATTCAGCAATATAGCCTATGCCCCGAGACTTGCGGGGATCACTAAAAGGAGTGATCTTGAATTTCTTGTCGAAGAAAGCCTGAAACAGGCGGTGTTGTGGGATGAAGTAAGGGATATCCTGGGAAAATCGGCAATGACGCTCTCCGGCGGGCAGCAGCAGCGCCTGTGCATTGCCAGGGCGCTCGCCATGAAGCCGGATGTCATCCTCATGGATGAGCCGACGTCGGCGCTCGATCCTATATCAACGGCAAAAATTGAAGAGCTGATCGATGAATTGAGGAGGAATTATACCATCATCATAGTTACTCACAACATGCAGCAGGCAGCCCGCGTTTCATCGAAGACCGGTTTTTTCTATTTAGGGAAGCTCATCGAATATAACGCCACGGAAAAGATCTTTACCAATCCCGACGTGAAGCAGACGGAAGACTATATTACCGGGAGATTCGGCTGATCAAGGGATGGGAGGACTTCTCCCGTCTGCGCAGGGACAAGGATCGAAATAAGAAAGTAGAAATTGTTAGAACGATAAATCGCCGCCGATGATCTAAAGGCATGGAGATGACAAATGGCTGAAAAAAAGCACACAAGCACCCACTATGAAAAAGAACTTCGGGACATCAAGGAATGTCTCATATATTTGGGCGCCCTCGTAGAAAAAGCAATAGAACTTGCAACAGAAGCCCTTGTCGACAGGAATACGGAACTGGCCCACAAGGTAATCTGCGATGACAATACGATCGATCAGCTTGATGTGGAAATCGAGGAAAAGTGTATCCGTATACTGGCCTTGAGGCAGCCGACAGCGAGGGACCTGAGATACATCACAACGGCCATTAAAATCAATGGGCATCTGGAGAGGATCGGCGATATGGCGGCTAATATTGCTGAAAAGGCTATTCTCTTAAGTGAGGAATCGCCGATGAAGCCCTATATAGATATTCCCCGCATGGCGGAAATTGCCCGGGGAATGATAAAGGAAAGCCTCGATGCCCTGGTTAATGAAGATACCGATCTGGCGCGCAAAGTACGGATGGAGGATGAAACCATCGATAACCTCAATGAACAGGTTTTCCGGGAGCTCCTCACCTTCATGTTGGAAGATCCCAAAAAGATCCATAGAGCTCTCATAATTATGCAGATTTCCAAGAGCCTCGAGAGGATTTCCGATCATGCCGTGGGTATTGCAGACATGGTCATGTATATGGTGACGGGAAAGATTGTCAGGCACGAACCATCCTGAAAGGTTTAGGAGCGACTGATTGAAGAATCGTCTATTATACAGGATTCTTGCCGGTTATGTCGCGTTGATACTCGCAACCGCCATAGTCATGGGATTGATGTATGCCCGGCAGATCAAGACTGAATTGATAGACGGGATCAAGAATGACCTGATTGCTCAAGCACGAATCTCTGCATTATTGGGGACAGGCGATATTGAAAGGAAGCTGTCAAATCTGGCTGATATATCCCGCTCCCGTGTTACCCTTATTGATGCTTCGGGCCGCGTCAAGGCGGATTCAGAGAAAGACTTGGCGGAGATGGATAGTCACCTCAACCGCTCGGAAATTCAGGAAGCCAGGATCAAGGGACAGGGGGAAGCCATTCGTTACAGTCGCACCCTCGGTGTAGACATGCTCTACATTGCTTTTCCGGTTACAGAAGGCTCTGAAGTTACAGGCTACATACGATTTGCCCGTCCGCTTTTCGAGGTGAGAAAATCCATCGATCAACAGTACACTTATATATATAAGTGTCTCCTGATCGCCATCATTCCTTCGTTCGTCATTGCATTTCTTCTGGTCAGAAGATTTATATCGCCAATCGAGAAAGTAATTTCATATACGCACAAGGTCTCCGGCGGCGAGTCATTAGGAACACTTCTGGTAGAGGCAAATGACGACGTTGGACAATTGGAAAAAGACATCAATCGTATGGTCCTTGAACATCAGGAAAGGGTGAGGGTTGCGGATCAGGATAAGGCGCAACTTGAAGCGGCCTTTGCCAGCATGACAGAGGGCGTGCTTGTAATCAACAATCAGGACCGCATCGAGTTTCTCAATAGAAGCCTGAAAGACGTCCTCGGAAATGAAGGCATCACTGACATTTTGGATAAGACGCCGCTTGAGGCGTTCAGGAATGTTGAGTTACAGGATGCCCTCGATCTGTTCAGAGATTCCGGAACACCTGTGTTGCGGAAGATCAACCTCGGCCAGGAAGAGCCGATTATTCTGGATGTCACTATATCAGCCGTTCAAGGACTGCCCGAAGGGAAGCAAAAGACGATGATGGTATTTCACGACGTCACGCGTCTCAAGAAACTGGAAAAGATACGTGAGGACTTCGTGGCTAATGTTACCCACGAGATTAAGACACCACTTACGGCCATCATAGGATTTATTGAGACCCTTGAGGATGGCGCCATCAATGAAGAAGAGACGGCGAAAAGATTTCTTCACATAATTTCCGAGAATGCTCATCGTCTTGAAAGGCTGGTGGACGACCTGCTGGTTCTTTCGAGCATTGAGCTGGGAGAAATGAAATTGCGGATCGAAAATGTCTCCATAGCCGATGCAATTGATAACGTGTTGCCTATGTTCGAGACGAAAGCGGCGGATAAATCCCTTGCTATTGATAAAAAGATTTCCGATAAACTCCCTTTTATTGGGGCTGACAGGGATAAATTGGCGCAGATTCTTGTGAACATCCTCGATAATGCCATCAAATTTACGCCGAGCGGCGGAAAGATTTCTATTGCTGCGCTCCAAGATGAAAAGGGTTTTGTGGTCGTCAGAGTGATGGACACGGGCATAGGCATACCGAAAATGGAAATTCTCAGGCTTGGAGAACGGTTCTACCGGGTGGATAAGACACGCTCAAGGGAGTTGGGAGGCACCGGTCTCGGATTGTCAATAGTAAAACATCTCATGAGAGCACATAACGGAAGCGTTGATATCGAAAGTCAGGTGGGAAAAGGTACTACGGTTTCTCTCAGTTTTCCCCAAAATAGGGCGCCGATAACATAAAAATGAGAAAAAATTGAAGGGAAAAGGGTCTTTTTTACTAAAAAATGCTCTTTTCCCTCATTTTTTTCATAAATCTGCTCAAAACGTCTTGACATGTGGAAATTTGTGTATATTTTACTGCCAAGCTGGTTAACGGATATAATTTCCTGACAAAAAATAGCAAAAAATAAATAAATAAGGAAGGAGAAATGGGGTCATGAAGATTAGGCCATTACAGGATCGAGTGATTATCAAGAGGTTGGAGGAAGAACAGAAGACAAAAGGCGGGATTATTATCCCCGACACCGCCAAAGAAAAGCCGATAGAGGGTGAGGTTGTAGCCGTAGGCAAGGGAAAGACGACAGAAGACGGCAAACTGGTAAAGCCCGATGTCAAAGCCGGAGACAGGATTCTCTTCAGCAAGTATGCTGGTACGGAAGTCAAGATCGACGGCGTGGAACATCTCATCATGAGAGAAGACGATATATTGGGAATCATTGAAAAGTAATAATATGATCATAAGGAGGATATGTTAAATGGGAGCAAAGTTACTTCAATACGATGAAGAAGCGAGAAAATCAATTCTCAAGGGTGTAAATACCCTCGCAGATGCAGTTAAGATAACCCTCGGCCCGCGCGGCAGAAATGTACTTCTTGATAAATCTTTCGGCGCCCCGACCGTTACAAAAGACGGCGTTACCGTGGCCAAGGAGATTGAACTCGAGGATAAGTTCGAAAATATGGGCGCCCAGATGGTGAAGGAAGTTGCGAGCAAGACGAGTGATGTGGCAGGCGACGGCACCACGACGGCGACTATTCTTGCCCAGGCCATTTACAGAGAAGGGGCAAAGAGCGTCGCTGCGGGCAGCAACCCCATGGATATAAAGAGGGGCATTGATAAGGCCGTTGAGACGGTTGTCAAGGAACTGGCCAAGTTAAGCAAGCCTACCAAAGACCAGAAAGAGATCGCGCAGGTGGGTACTATCTCAGCGAACAACGATGAGGCAATCGGCGCAATTATTGCCGAAGCCATGGGGAAGGTCGGTAAAGAAGGCGTTATCACCGTGGAAGAAGCTAAGGGGCTGGAAACCGAGCTGGAGATCGTAGAAGGCATGCAGTTTGACAGAGGTTACGTGTCCCCCTATTTCGTGACCAACGCCGAAAAGATGGAAGTCCACCTCGATGATTGTCTTATTCTCATAAACGAAAAGAAAATCAGTACCATGAAGGATCTTCTTCCTATTCTGGAGCAGATTGCAAAGATGGGCAGGCCGCTGCTCATCATCGCCGAAGATATCGAAGGTGAGGCTTTAGCGACCCTCGTGGTGAATAAGATTCGCGGCACCCTACAGGTTGCTGCAGTAAAAGCCCCTGGTTTCGGAGACAGAAGGAAGGCCATGCTTGATGACATCGCCATTCTGACAGGCGGGAAGGTGATTTCTGAAGACCTCGGTCAGAAACTCGAAAACATAAAAGTAGAGGACCTCGGCCGGGCCAAGCGGATCTCGATAGATAAAGACAATACGACGATCATCGATGGCGCAGGGTCAAGAGCATCCCTCGAAGGAAGGGTGAAACAGATCAGGGCGCAGATCGAAGAAACGACATCCGACTATGACAGAGAGAAACTGCAGGAAAGGCTGGCCAAATTGGTCGGTGGTGTTGCCGTAATAAAGGTCGGCGCGGCGACAGAGACCGAGATGAAGGAGAAAAAGGCGCGTGTTGAAGATGCGCTGAATGCAACCCGTGCGGCCGTGGAGGAAGGCATAGTACCCGGCGGCGGCGTAGCCTATCTCAGAACACTGCCTGCCCTGGAAAAGCTGAAATTGGACGGGGACCAGCAGGTGGGAGTCAATATAGTAAAGAAGGCCCTCGAAGAGCCGTTGAAAATGATCGTTACGAATGCCGGTCAGGAAGGCAGCATCGCTGTTGAAAAGGTCAAAGGGAAGAAAGGCGCCTTTGGCTTCAATGCGAGAACTGACGAGTATGGAGACATGATTGAAGCCGGTGTCATTGATCCGACGAAGGTAACCCGTTTTGCACTCCAGAATGCGGCAAGCGTGGCAGCCTTGATGCTGACGACCCAGTGTATGATAGCAGAGAAACCGGAAGAAAAATCTGCTATGCCAGGCATGCCTCCCGGCGGCGGCTATCCCGGCATGGGAATGTAAGAGGTTTTTAAACTTATCTCATTATGAAAAAGCCCCCTGTTTTACGGCAGGGGGCTTTTTTAGTGTCCCTTTCGGGGATGGTGGAAACCCCTCGCCTTTAGGCGAAGAGAAGTTTATATACTGTCGCTATGCGACGTTATCAACTTGGAGCACATACAAAGAGTGACCTCAAAGTTCACTTAATCTGGATACCGAAATACCGTAAGAAGGTATTGGTAGGGCGAGTGGCGGTTCGCGCAGCAATATATTCAAGAGCAAGAAGGGGAGCCGGTGACTGATGACAGTCGATTTGAAATCGACCCCTCTTAAACCCCTCGACTTATAGTCGAGGGTAATTCAGTTCTGCTTGTAAGAGGTTAATTTCTGTGATAGCCTCATCGACTACTAGTTTACCCATAATTATATTAATGTATAAATTAGCACTGATTATGAAGAGTTGAGGAGTTTCCCATGGACTATAAGGATACATTGAATCTGCCGAAAACAAGTTTTCCCATGAAGGCTAATCTTTCCCGGAAGGAACCGGAATTGCTCAAGATGTGGGAGGACATGAACATCTATGAAAAGATCAGGCAGCACTTGAAGGGAAGAAAAAAGTTTATCCTTCATGACGGGCCTCCTTATGCAAATGGGAACATTCATCTCGGTACGGCGCTGAATAAGGTGATTAAGGACATAGTGATTAAGTCAAAAAATATGTCCGGGTTAGACAGTATTTACGTCCCCGGTTGGGACTGTCACGGTCTTCCCATAGAGCATCAGGTCGAGAAAGAACTGGGCGCAAAGAAGAACGAGATGTCCCATGCCGATATAAGGCGGTTCTGCCGGGCGTTTGCGGAAAGATATGTGGGAATACAGAGGGGACAGTTCAAGCGGCTCGGGGTCTTCGGAGAATGGGAAAATCCCTACCTTACCATGTCTTACGACTACGAAGCCGCGACTGTTGAGGAGTTCGGGAAGCTTTATTTCAGCGGTGACATCTACAGGGGGAAGAAGCCAGTGTACTGGTGC
Organism: Syntrophaceae bacterium; assembly: GCA_003142635.1. Lineage (GTDB taxonomy): Bacteria > Desulfobacterota > Syntrophia > Syntrophales > UBA2185 > Fen-1135. The sequence continues at coordinate 51,684 of PLMX01000239.1, forward strand.
GCTTCCTGCAAGACCGCCCTGGCCGAGGCCGAAGTTGAATACATGGATCATACGACGCCGTCCATTTATGTCAAATTCGCGATGATCTCGGACATATCAAAGGTCCGGCCGAAACTGGCCGGAGAAAAAGTCAGCGTCGTAATATGGACGACAACCCCCTGGACCATACCGCCCAACCAGGCAGTCGCCTTGCATGAGGAATTTATCTACGTGGCAGTCAAGGTGAATAGTGAGACCCTGATACTCGCCAAGGAGCTTCTGGACTACTGCATGGACGCCTTCGGCTACAAGAATTATAAGATACTCGACGAATTTCCGGGCTCGGTTCTGGAAGGCCTGAAGGCCAAGCACCCGCTTGTCGACCGCGAGAGCCTTCTGATCCTGGCTCCCTTTGTCACCCTCGATGCGGGAACGGGACTGGTGCATATCGCGCCCGGGCATGGGCAGGAAGATTATGAGATAGGCATGAAGTACGGTCTCGACAATTACGCACCTGTTGACGACGACGGCAGATATACTTCCGAAGTCAAGGATTTTGCGGGGCAGTTCGTCTTCGACGCCAACGAATCGGTCATTAAGAAATTGGCAGAGGTAGGCGCCCTGCTTGGCCGTGTTGACATAGAGCATACCTATCCTCACTGCTGGCGGTGCAAGAATCCCATCATCTTCAGATCCACGGAGCAGTGGTTTATCTCTATGGACAAAAATAACCTGAGGCAGAAAACCCTCGAAGCCATCGAGACCGTGGAGTGGCTGCCGGCGTGGGGCCGTGACAGGATATCCGGAATGATCAGAAACCGTCCCGACTGGTGTATCTCCCGGCAGAGATTTTGGGGCGTACCTATTACCATGTTCTCCTGCAGCCGGTGCAAGAGAGACCTCATGACTAAGGACATCATCGCGCACGTCGTAAAGCTTGTCAATGAATACGGCGCCGATGTGTGGTTCGAGAGGGATACGAAAGACCTGCTGCCCGTAGGAACGGTCTGTCCCGTGTGTCAGAGTGACCAATTTGCAAGAGAGACGGATATACTCGATGTTTGGTTTGATTCCGGTGTTAGTCATGCTGCGGTGCTCGAAAAGAGACCTTACCTCGGCTCCCCGGCGGATATGTACCTCGAAGGCAGCGACCAGCACAGAGGGTGGTTCCATTCCTCTCTGCTCGAGTCTGTGGGAACAAGAAACCGCGCCCCGTACAGGACGGTGCTGACACACGGGTTTGTCGTTGACGGCGAAGGAAAGAAGATGTCCAAATCCACGGGCAACGTCGTTGACCCGGAGGAGATCATCGATAAGTATGGTGTTGAGATATTGCGACTTTGGGTGGCTGCAGAGGATTATACACAGGACATAAGGATTTCCGACGAAATCCTTGAACGCCTCGTAGAGGCCTACAGGCGCATTCGCAATACTAGTCGCTTCATTCTGGGGAATCTGTATGATTTTGACCGCAGTAAGATGGTATCCTGTCAGGATATGGAAAAAATCGACCGGTGGGCCCTTCACAGGCTGCAGGAAATTATCGAGCGCGTGAAGGCGGCCTACAATCAGTATCAATTTCATCATGCGTTCTTTACGCTTCATAATTTCTGCGCCGTTGACCTGAGCGCCCTTTATCTGGATGTCCTGAAAGACAGACTCTATACGTCCAGGGCGGAATCACGGCAGCGACGGTCTGCGCAAAGCGCCATGCTCGTAATCCTTGACACCATGACACGCCTGCTTGCCCCCATACTTTCCTTCACTGCGGAAGAGATATGGCTGTCTTTGCCTCCGCATCAGGGCAAGGAAATCAGCGTTCACCTGACTCAATTCCCTGAAGTGAATAGGGAATATGTGGATGCGGATCTGGCCCAGAGCTGGAACAAGATGATTGCGCTCAAGGGAGAGATATCGAAGGCAATTGAGACGGCAAGGAAGAATAAGGTTGTCGGCCATTCGCTCGATGCCGGTGTGGATATCTCTGCATCGGGCGAGCTCCGCACGTTTTTGGAGGCGCATCTTGATGATCTAAAAGCCCTGCTCATTGTGTCCGAGATTGCTATAGTAAAAGAAGATATCATCAAAGACCCTTATGCAAGCTCTGAATTTACAGGTCTGACAATTGGGGTGAGGAAGACGCGGGGAAAGAAATGCGACCGATGCTGGGTGTACAGCGAGAAAGTGGGCATTAACGACGAACATCCTACTATCTGTGAAAGGTGCGTTGCGAACCTCTAAGAACTATCTTCCCTCTACGTCTGTCTATCTTCACGGGGACGCATAGAGTGACGTTTCATGGAGAGATTATTTGAAAAAAAAGTATCTTATCCTCTCAATCACCGTAGCTGTGGTGGTGCTCCTCGACTTCATTACCAAGGCCTACATCGACTCGCACATGTGCCTCCATGAATCGGTTGTGGTCATACGGGGTTTTTTCAATATTACGTACGTCAGGAATCCGGGAGCGGCCTTCAGTTTTCTTGCCGGTGCTTCACCGGGTTTTCGGTCCGTATTCTTCCTCGCGGTAACGGTCTTGGCCATAATACTCGTTCTCTACTATGTCGCCAAGAGCAAGGCCGAAGAACCGTTCATGATATTTGCCCTTTCCCTGATTCTATCCGGTGCCCTCGGGAATTTTATCGACAGGGTGCGTCTGGGAGAAGTTATTGATTTTATCGATGTTCATTTGAGCGGCTACCACTGGCCCGCGTTTAATGTTGCTGATTCGGCCATAACCGTTGGAGCCTTCATTATGTTTTTTGCATTGTTTAAACGCCCAAAGGAGCATGAGAATAGTCCATGAAGCGGTTTGTATCGAAGCTGTTATCTCCCCAGAGGTTTTTCATCGTCAGTTTTGCCTTCTTGATACTTATGGGAGCCATCCTCCTCTGGCTGCCTTATTCCGCCAGCCGCGGTCATATAAACTTTATTGACGCCCTCTTCACGTCTGCCTCGGCGGTTTGCGTTACAGGTCTTGGCGTTTTGGACATCGGCAAGGATCTGTCTTTAAGCGGGCAGATCGTGACCCTTTGTCTCATTCAAATCGGCGGGCTCGGCATTATTACATTCTCCGTCGTTCTTTTTGGGCTGATGGGCAGAGGCATTTCGTTTAAGGGCAGGGAAATTTTTCAGTCGGCATTTCTGCATACCCCGCGACGAGATTTCTTCGTTATCATGAAATGGGTCTTCGGCCTCACCTTTATCATCGAGGCTGCGGGGACATTCTTATTATTTATCCGGTTTTCCCGGGATTTCTCTCCAAGCCGCGCTTTTTATCAGGCTCTTTATCATGCCGTTTCCGCCTTTAACAATTGCGGACTCTCCCTCCTGACGGATAAATTGGTCCGTTACCAAAGTGATGTAATTATCAATCTCACGATCATGGCATTGATTATTCTTGGTGGGATAGGCTTCATCGTTCAGTATGAGGTGGTTTCCATGTGGAGGGGATATCAACAGAAGATTTCCGTGCATTCAAGGGTTGTTCTCTTGACTACGGCTACTCTCATTCTCGGCGGCGCGGCATTCTTTTATCTGTTTGAGATGAACCACATTCTGAAAGACGCACCCGTCACGACGCAGCTTCTCACATCCTTTTTTCAGTCGGTAACTCCCCGTACGGCCGGGTTCNNGTTGATATCGGACATCTGACAAATCCTACGATCCTTGTCCTTATTATGCTGATGTTCATAGGAGCGTCGCCTGGTTCAACGGGGGGAGGCATTAAGACAACGAGTTTCGCACTTCTCCTCCTGATGATCTGGAATCGGCTGAAGGGACAGGAACAGGTGAACGTCTATGACAGGACAATCCCCGGTGAGGTTCTCACACGAACCATTGCTATTATTTTCGCTTCGGCCTTTTCGGTTACCCTGATCACGTCCATTCTGCTATTGTTAGGCGGTGCAGGGGATTTGCCTCCTGGTGAAAGCCGACATTTCTTTGTGGAGTATCTTTTTGAAACGGTATCCGCCTTTGGCAATGTGGGACTGTCCATGGGCATAACTCCGACCCTGAGTACGGGCCAGAAACTGGCGATCATCCTAACGATGTTTGCGGGACGCATAGGTCCGCTCACACTCGCCTTTTCCTGGTATTCACCGAAAAAGGGCTTAACATATGCGGAAGAGTCTGTCATGGTTGGATAAGGAGGTTCGGTAATGGCTTCAGTAACGCGGCGCGTGATTGTAGTTGGGCTCGGCATCTTTGGCTCCAATATTGTCAAAGAATTATATGAAAATGGATTCGATGTCATTGCCGTCGATAAGGATAAGGAAGCCGTCCATCGGTTAAAAGATTTTGCCACTAAGGCAATTGTCGCCGATGGTACGGACAACGAGGTGATGGATCATATCGGCGTTCAGGAAGATGATGTCGTCATTATCTCCTTTGGCGAAGACCTCGCGGCCAGCACGCTCATAACCCTTCACGTGAAGAAAATGAAGGTCAAGCAGATAATCGTCAAAGCCCCCAACGAAGAACATAAACTTATTCTCGAAAAGGTTGGTGCAACTGACGTTATCATTCCGGAAAAGGAAGTTGCCAGCAAGGTTGCCAAAAGTCTGATTTCGCCGAGTGTCCTTGATTGCCTTCCCCTCTCTGAGGGCTATATGATATTTGAAATTGCGCCTCCTAACAGTTTCTTGGGGAAAAGCATTGGTGAACTTGAGTTGAGGAGCAGATATCATATAGAGGTCATCGCAGTGAAAGACGTGCTGACAGACCAAGTGCACATGGTGCCGGCCGCTAATTTTGTCCTGAAGGATGGAGAGATACTCGTAGTCATAGCCAAGGAAAAAGATATCCAGAAGATTAAATGATTGGCCATTCGGGAACGATGCCGGGTGGGGATGGAGGTTCATTATGAGCGTCATTGTAGATTTTTCCATTTTCCCGATTGGTAAAGAGGAGAGCGTGAGCAAATACGCAGCGCGGGCTGTTAAAATAATTAAGGACAGCGGCCTTCCCCATCATATCGGCCCGATGGGTACATCGATGGAAGGAGAATGGGATGAGGTCATGCTTATTGTAAGACGCTGCATGGATGATCTTAAGAAAGACTGCCCGCGTTTATACATGACCATGAAAGTGGACTGCAGGCAAGGCGAGGCCGGCCGTATGGGGAAGAAGGTAAAGAAGGTGGAGTAAGATTATCAGACCTTCACAAGAGGCACTCCTCGCGGCTCTTTCCACCCATGGATTATCTTAATGGACGATTAATGCCTCCTGAGGGCAAGTCATGACCGTGTCATCCTCATTCTTAATCACCTCTGCCGCAAGGAAGGCGTTGGGCAATACCGTGTTGACGTAATACCTGGCGCACGCGATCTTCCCTTTATAGAATGTTGTATCGACTGCATCGGGGGACATGTCATCGAGCGCCTTCTTCGCAATGAGCGCCTGTTCCATCAAACACTCGGCAACCTGGACCTGCGAACAGACGAAAAGCGCCTTTAATGCATTGAGAGGTATAAGGGACCTTTTCTGCCCTATATTGCCGTACCAGGAATCATAAGTTGCCTTTACCTCTTCCAGGCACCGGTAGCCCTTGGCCAATTTACTCATCTCTTTCTCGAACCCCGGCGCATTCCGGTTGGCATCGATGAATTCCTTTATGGTCGCCATCCAGTTCGTGAAAGAAGAGCCTCTCTTCATGCGCATCTTCCTCCCCACCAGGTCGTTTGCGTGGATAAAAGAGGTTCCTTCCCAGATCGACAGGATTTTTGAATCCCGTAGATATTGTTCGACCGGATATTCCTGGGTATAGCCGACGCCTCCGAGGACCTGGATTGCCTGGGAAATAATCCCGAGGCAGGCCTCACTGCCGTAACATTTCACCAGCGGGGTGAGTATTTCGGCCAACTCACCGAGCTCCCCGGTCCTCTCTTTGTCGCTGGAGTTTGTCTGAATATCGAGATAATAAAATGCCTTGAAGACCATGGCCCTGATGCCCTCGACGTGCGCCTTCATGTCAAGGAGCATCCGCCTGACATCTTCGTGCTTTATGATCGGGACGCGCTCGGCGTCCTTCACCCCGAACGGTCTTCCCTGGATGCGCTCTGTCGCGAACTGGGATGCGAAATAGTATGCCGCAGCCGCTTGAGTGTTTGCGTTGTGCCCGGTGCCTATCCGGGACTCATTCATCATGTGAAACATCATCGCGAGGCCATTGGAACAGCCACTGTCGTCCGGCGGCGGGCCGAGGCGGATTCCGTAGCATTCATCGTCATCGCCGAAATTGAGGAGGGCCGTAGCCTGGGCATGGAGCCCCATCTTGTGCTCCAGGCGCGCTGTCTTGACATCATTGGGTTTGCCCAGCGTCCCGTCCTCGTTCACCCATATCTTGGGAACGATATAGAGTCCGATACCGGGGGAACCTTGGGCGCCTCCCTCCGGGCGCGCCAGCACCATGTGTATCGTGTTTTCACAATGGCCGCCGTCCCCGCCGGTGATGAACATCTTGGTGCCCTTGATCTTGTATAGACGGGGATCATTGGTCGGGAATGCCCTCGTCGTGATATCTCCCACATCCGATCCAAAGTTTGGTTCGGTAAGGCACATGGTTCCCTGCCACTCGCCGCCCAGCATCTTTTGCAGGAACATGGCTTCATCCTTTTCTGTGCCGAAGCGCAGAATCAGATTGGCTGCACCGCTGGTAAGCTTGATGTATGATGTCAAAGCGGGGCATGCGGCCTGGTTGATCTCAGAAACGGCCTTGTAGAGGATAAGGGGCATACCTGTGTTAAGCTTTATGCATTCGCTGCTTGATCCCCATCCGTTTTGCTGAAGAAACTGGTACGCTTCCTTGAAGCCCGGGGAAGGTGTCACCACACCGTTCTCCAGTATGGCTCCTGTCTTGTCTCCGACGGCGTTTATGGGGTTCACGATCTCCCGCGCGACCTTGTAAACTTCGTTCAAAACGATATCGATATCATCAATACCAAAAGTGTTCTTGAACCTGTCGCAGGCAAACACTTCCTCTGAAGGCAGCCATTCCTTCAGAATAAATTTAAAATCTCTCAAGTCGTATTTGAATTCCATTTCTTGCCTCTCCTGTCCGGACTGTGTTTGTCTTGTACCCTACACCCTGTTTGGGGCATAGCCGAGAGCGGCATTGGCCACGATCATGGTATGCATGTTGGAAGTCCCCTCGAGCGTTTCAAACTGCTTTGAATCCCGCAGGAAGCGTCCGCAGGGATATTCCTCGGAGTAACCGTAGGAGCCGTGAAGCTTCATACATTCATTGGCCGCATGAACGACGATCTTCGCCCCGTAGAGCTTGGACATCGAGGTCTCCATCACGTTTGGAAGGTTCTTGTCTTTCAGCCAGGCCGCCTTGTAAACCAGCGCGGCCAGCGCTTCATGCTCCATCTTCATTTCCGCGATCTGCTGCTGAATCAGCTGGTATCTGCCAATCTCTTTTCCGAACTGTGTTCTTTCATTTGCATATTTAATGGATTGCTCCAGGATGGCGCCGGAAAGGCCCAGGGCGCCGGCCGAGCAGCCCAGGCGGGTCGTGTTCAATTGTGTCATGCATATCTGGAATCCCTTGTTCACCTTTCCGAGGACGAGCTCCTTGGGAACCTTGACATCCTCAAAGGCGATTTCCGCCGTATCGGAGGCCCACAATCCCACCTTGTCGTGAAGCTTCCTGCGGGTGATGCCCGGCAGGCTGTAATCCATTATCAGGCAGGTTATCCCATTCGCCCCGGCATCCTTGTCCGTCTTCACATAAAGGAGGCCATGATTGCATATCGTCCCATTGGTAATGAACATCTTTGTACCATTCAGAAGAAAATGATCCCCCTTATCCTGCGCGAGGCAGCGCATGCTGGCGACGTCGGACCCGATATCGGGCTCCGTCATCGCGAAGCTCCCGATGAATTCACCGGCGACAAACCTGGATATGTAATGCTCCTTCTGTGCCTGCGTGCCGAATTTCTGGATTGTCAATGCCGGGCCCCAACACTGCATGTTAAAGGCCATCCGCCAGGAAGTATGGACCTTTGCAACCTGCTCAATCGCGAGGCTCCCCTCGAGAAACCCCATGCCGTTGCCGCCATATTTCTCGTCGATGCAGAAGCCGAAAAAACCCAGTGCGGCCATCTTTTCGAATATCTCCCTGCGCCAGTGCTGGTTCTTTTCATCCTCCTCCACATGTGGCTTGATTTCCTTCTCGGCGAAATTACGCGCCATGTCCTGAATCATTTGCTGTTCTTGAGTTTGTGCGAAATCCATTTTGTTCTCCTTGCTGATTTACGATTTTCTCTCTACGATCATGCAGATACCTTGTCCGCCGCCGCCGCAGATGGTCGAAAGCCCGTAACGGGCATTGCGCCTCTTCATTTCATGGAGGAGCGTCGTCAGTCTCATCGTGCCGGTTGCGCCTACCGGATGGCCGAGGGAAATGCCCGATCCATTCACATTTACCTTATCTTCCATATCTTTTTCGCTGAGCCCGCAGAGCCTTGCATCTGCCAATGCCTGGACTGCAAAGGCCTCCTGGACCTCAATGAGGTCTATCTGATCGATTTTCAAACCGGCCTTACTGAGAGCCCTGGAAACGGCCACAGGCACCGCTGGATATGTCAAGGTCGGATCCGTGGCGGCAACGGCACATGAGCGAAAAAATGCAATCGGCTTTATACCGAGTTCAGTTGCTTTTCTTTCAGATGCGAGGATAACGACAGAAGCGCCGTCATTCTCAGAAGATGAATTGCCGGCAGTGCAGACCCCGTCAGGGTAAACGGGCTTGAGCTTCGCAAGCTTTTCCATGGTCGTTTCGCGACGCGGCCCCTCATCGGTGTTAAAAAAGATAATGTCCCTGCCTTTCCCCTTTCCGACCGGAACGGGGACTATCTCATTCGCGAATTTCCCGGCATCCCATGCAGCAATAGCCTTCCTGTGGCTGTTATATGCCCACCTGTCCGCCTCTTCACGGGTTATATGTTCCCTCTTCGCCGCCTCCTCCGCCCAGGACATCATCGAGTTCAACTCTCCGTAACGGTGGATGGGCTGGGACATCACCCTGCCACGCTGTATTCTGTCGTAGAGCGGAATGCCCCACATAGCGAGGGCGCCGTGACCTCTGGGCATGAAACCGTACTTTTCATGATTCTTTCCACCAAGACCCCACTTGATATCACCCGGTATATAGAGTTCCGCCTGACTCATGCTGTCCATGCCGCCAGCGACGATAATCTCTTCATTTCCTGTTTGGATCTGTAAAGCACCATAAAAGATGGATTCCAACCCCGAACAACAGCGACGGTCCAGCACGACACCCGGCACAGTATCCGGCCAACCGGCATCAAGAACTGCCATCCGGGCGCCGTTGGCGCATTCCCCGTTCTGGTAGGACGTCCCCATGATGACATCATCAACCGCAGCAGCGTCAATACCGGCCTTCCTGACGGCCTCGTTTAAGACTAGGCTCCCCAGCCGGTAAACTGGAATATCTTTCATTGCGCCGCCATAGGCGCCTATCGGTGTGCGGACACAGCTCAAAATGACCACATTTTCCATTTTTCATTACCTCGTATTTTTCCTTAAGTCTTCTGACACATTTAAATTTGTAGAGCCCATTATCTCAAGACAATCGTGGCGTCAACTGCTATCATAGTCCCATTTTCTCCCAATATGAGAGGGTTTACGTCAATCTCTTGAATCCGCGGATAATGAAGACCGATGTCGCCCACTGCAACGAGTACCGCTGCGAGTTCTTCCCTGTTAACAGGCGGTTCTCCCCTAAAGCCGGCGAATATCTTCTGTCCTCGCAAGCGACCGATTAGCGCCAGAGCATCCTCCATGGTCAGCGGAGCTGGAGCGAAGACCGCATCACTCAATATCTCTGCCATTATACCTCCCAGCCCGAGCATCACACAGGGGCCGAAATGAAAATCCCTGACGAGTCCGACGATGATTTCGATTTTTCCTTTAACCTGCTTATAGGCAAGGACCTGACCCGACGGGTCCATCTTCTTCTTCAGGGAATTGAAAACCTGAAGGGCAGCCTCCGGCGTTTCTATGTTTAAATGCACCAGGCCGCGTTCGGTCTTATGCACCTTTCCCTTTTGCAGGCCCTTCATGACAAGCGGAAAGCCAAGCCTGTTTGCGGCCTTCTCGCACTCCGCTTCATCCAATATTATCTCCTCTTCTACAGTGGGAATTCCATGAAGTCTGAGAATAGTCTTGGAGGCATACTCGTCCAAAGGTCCTACTTCTTTTTCGAGGACGTCATCGAGCTTATCAGGGATGCGTATAGCCTTTACTTGCTCCGGCGGTCGTTCAAGAATTTCAGATGACCTCCGTTGATGGAAAACAGCACCAAGGCATTCCACAGCACGGGATATTTCCTGGAATACGGGAATACCAGAAGAGATGGCCTCTGCCTTGAAACGAAGGGCGTCTTCTTGTCTTCCAAGGAGCCATACGAACACAGGCTTGCCGGCGGCACGCGCCTGCCGGGCAATATCTGTGACACTGAATACAAGCTGGGAATGTCCTGCAAAGGCGTGGAGGAAAACGGCGTCGACTGCGGGATCGTTGAGGGCTGCAGCAAGAGCCGTGCTGTATACATCGATGTTCGTTCCGCCCTGCTTTTCTATGGCTGGCCACAAGTCGACGGGATTCCCGACAGGCATCCAGTCGGGGAAAAGAAGTCCCAAGGCGTTTTTGGTTTCATGGGAGAGTTCTGCTACGGTCAGGCCATGCTTTTCAATGAAGTCAGAGGCGATAATGCCGGAACCGCCGCTGAACGTGAGAATAGCGACGCGACCATCTTGCCCGGCCGGCCGTAGTTTTGTAGCGAGTGAACGGCAGAGGTCCATCATCTGATGAAAATCTCCGGCTTCAGCCACCCCTGCCTGGGCCAAGGCACCTGAGATGATCTTATGATTTCCGGCCATGGATGCCGTATGGCTCATTGCAGCTTCGGCTCCTTTCCTACTCTTTCCGCCGTGGAGGACGACGATGGGTTTTGTGCTTTTCCGGCACAGTTCCATGAAGCGCCTGCCGTCGGAAAAAGATTCCAGATAATGGCCGATAACTTCGGTGTTAGTATCTTGAATCAGGTAAGATAGCAGGTCGCACTCGTTCACGTCGATCTTGTTCCCTATGGAGCAAACCTTACTGATGCCCATCACGCGGTGGCTCATTACATCGACGAGAAAGCCGGCGGATAGCAATCCGCCCTGCACGACGAGCGATACGTTTCCGGGAATGAGGAGTTCCTGCTGCAATGAACGCGGGTCCATAAAGGAAAAAACAAAGCCTTCGACCGCATCGACAAGCCCCATACAATTGGGCCCCCACAGACGAATCCCCGTTCGTTTGCATATGTCTTTGAGAGATTGCTGCAGAAGACTTCCATCCGGACCGGCTTCTGCAAAGCCGCCGGATTCTATCATGACTCCCCGCACACCCTTGGCCGCACAATCCTCTATGACTTCCGGTACGAACTTTGCGGGCACAAAGACGATGGCTAGGTCAACATGACCGGGGACGGTCCCTACCGATGGGTAACAGGCAATACCCTCAATTTCATTGTAGCCGGGATTGACAGGATAGATGCTTCCCTTGTAGCCTAAGAGGAGATTCTTGAAGATGGCATACCCGCCTTTGAGAGTATTCGGCGTCGCGCCGACAGCAGCGATTCCGCCCGGGTTAAAGAAGAAATTCATGGAAGCTCCTCATCAGAAAATTATGGTTTGTTGATGGTAACGTCGAGATACTTTCTACCCCATGCCTTGCAATCTTTTTCATCCGAGAAGAAAATGTCGATGTGGTCTCCCTTGATGGCAGTACCCGTATCATGCACCTCTCCCCAACCGTAACCGGGGACATACATCTTTGTGCCGTAAGGGTACCTGCTGATGTCCGCTGCGATTGTCCCTTTTTTTGCTTTGGTTCCGTCAGAGGTGATGCCCACTTTCTTTCTCTCTCCCTCGTGTGGTCCGTATGCATAGACCGGCGGCATCAGGAAGCATCCGTATTTGTTTTTCCAGCCCGTAGATTGCTTGCCGGCGTCATAGGCGGTGACCAGCATCTTCCGCGTTTCTGTCTCGCCATGTCCGCGTTGGATGGTGGCGCATCCGGAGACAAGCATGATGTACAAAGCGGAAAAGCCAAGCGCAAGTAAAGAGACTTTTTGTGAACGTGGCATCATGAATCTCTGAAATCTCGATGATATCTGCGAGGCAAGCTAGCATAACGACGGCCTCTATTTCAAGGCAAGTTTGAACTCATCCATGATTTCTCATGTCAATTTTCCGGCCTATTATTGTGGCGAGTTGTCAGGGCTATTACGGATGTCTCTCCATTGGATTTACAAGCATCTACAGATCGACACGGATTGGCAATATGACGGTGGTGATGCCCTTCCACTGCAGGCGCCGCTGAATTGAAAAGGCCGTTTCATTGTGGAGCAGCTTCTGGAAAGGGTTTTCTTCACGAAAGATTAGTTTGCCGGTGAAGACCGTTGCTCTAGGGAATTCTTTTACGAGAGCTTCGCACAACTCCGTTGCAATATCAGCGACGTCGGTTCCTATCTCCATTCTGCAGTCAGCGGGGAATCCGTAGGAACGGACAAGGCGGACGTATCTTGTCAGATCACTGTCTACGGATTTTTTCAGTGCATCTATTTCCGCTATGCCTTTGAATGAACCGGAGTCGATTTCTCCGACAGAGACAAAAATGAAATTCTTGTAGAGTTTGGGAAATTCACGGACAACGGAGAGCCACACATGAAGACCGAATCCGCTGTAGCCCCTTACGAGCAGTATCGCCGTGGTCTCCTTCGGATCCAACGGGTCGTTATTGGGTTGACTGCCTCTGGGAAGTTCAGACAGAATCTCCTCGAGTTGGCGAACCCCTCTGCGGACTTTTCTATAGTGTCCCCTGATCAGATAGCACAGCCCGATAACTCCGGAGGTGATCAAGAGGGTCAGCCAGCCGCCCTCTTCAAATTTAATAACTACAGTAATGATGAGGATTGTGAGGCAGAGGACCAGGCCCACCACATGCACAGCAATATGTCTTTTCCACGCCTTATCCTTCTCCCTGTTGCGGAAGAAAAAAGTCGCCATTCCGAACTGTGACAATGTAAAGGTGAGAAACACGTTGATGGAGTACATTATAACGAGGGCGGAAACGGAACCGTCGGTGTATAGTAAGAGTAGAAGGGCTGCACCGCCCATGAGCAGAACGCCGTCCTGCATGGAAAGGCGTTCCGATAACGATGCAAAGCGCCGGGGCAGCCAGGAATCGATGGCCATATTTGCCATTACCCTCGGCCCGTCAACAAACCCGGCCTGTGCTCCCACGATCAGAAGGGCACCCTCGGAGAAAATTGTAATCAGCGCGAGTGTCCCGCCGAGGGGCCAGTTGCCGAATGTAAGATCGGCGAGCACGGCATTCAATGTTCTACCCTCGACAGGTATTATTCGGTAAAGCGAATAGCAGAACAAGAGACCTCCTGCCGTAATCGCAAGCGATGTGGCCAGGTATACCATCGTGCGCTTGCCCGTCTGAACTCTCGGCTCACGCATGATCTGCATGGCATTGGAAACCGCTTCGATCCCAGTATATGTTCCTCCCCCCAGAGAAAATGCCCTGAGAAAGATGGCCAGCATCGTTACATAGCCTATAGTGGATAGATCATATTTAAAATTCGCCTCGAAAGCCATCGATACCGGTCCGACCTGATTGGCGTGGCTCAGAATGCCATAACCGATCAACAGAATGTGGGTTACTACAAATATCATGAAGATAGGTGCGAGGGCTGTTACAGACTCCTTCACCCCTCTTAAGTTCATGACAACAAGGAGGAAGATTAAGAAGACCACGAAGATCAACTTGTACTTGAGATACGCGGCGGGCAAATAGCTGAACAGGGCATCCCCGCAGGAAGCAAGAGATACGGTGATGGTAAGTACGTAGTCAACGAGGAGGGCGCAGCCGGATATTACGCCGGCGTTCTTGCCGATAGTATGGGTGGAGACGATGTATCCGCCGCCGCCATGGGGAAAATGCTCGATGATACGTGAATATGCATAGGAAATTATAAAAACAGTCAATGCCGTCGCCAGGGCCAGGAATACGGCAAGGTAGGTATGGGGACCGAGCGCTTTAAAGGCCTCTTCCGGACCGTAAGAAGAAGAAGAAAGGCCGTCGGCTCCCAGGCCGATCCACGCAAGGACTGGGATGAGAGATATCCTGTGAAATATTGAAGGCTCATGGATATCTCGCGGTGGCCCTATCAATCTGCGGCGCAACTTCCCGGCGAAATTTGTTTTATGTCCCGAATCGTCAGAGTTCATAGAGCCTTATTTGTGCCGTGGATTAATTACCCGGATAATACTCTCGGTATGTGGTAAGATTAATCAGGTAATCGGGTTTTCAACATGAATACCCTCACCGACCTGACCGCAGAGAAAGCCGCGCTTTCCGTTAAGATGTGTGCCCTGCTCGTCGTAGATTCTAATGGAAAAATCTTCGGTAAGAATCTTCAAATGGAGCGATCTGCCGTCCGCAATTGTTATCTGTATAGGTTTGCAATTCGTAGGGAGATTGTCGGTATCAGTATCCTTGAAGCATAGTTCATGTTTGCCGGGTTCGATTTTCAGCGAAGTGGACTGCAGTGAAAATACCTCTCCGTTCTCGTGTCCATCGAGAAGAATGATGTAACTGAAATGTCTGCCGAGGTTTGTAACAGTTAATTCTGCACTCATAATTTCATATTATAAAATGGGCCAAAGACGGTGTCAAATGAAAATAATGACGTGAATTTGGGTTGTTTTATCATATACATTGACGTATACGATAGATGCCAACCTCGAAGGAAGTGTTGCATATCGCGGAGAATGAATCTATGAAGAAGATATTGCTATTAATTATCATCTTCCTGCTCATATCCGGGGAGGCACGCTCTTCATCCTCAGAGAGCTTACGTTGCGGCAGTGAACTCACTGCGGTAGGGGACACGAAGGTTGAGGTCATGACGAAATGCGGTCAGCCATCTTTCAAAGAAAAGACATCGTCAAGAAGGGGTGGAATTGAAAAATGGTATTACGATAAGGGTTCGGGCGATTTCATTTACGTCCTGATTTTTTGACGGCGGCATGTTGAAATATGTAGAGCAGGCGGGTCGCGGTAAGTGAATTGTCAATGACTTACGATGTCTAACTCATTCGCGCCTTCGCATCTTACCCACCGGGAAGCCTTCAGCATCCCATGTGGGAACAGGATGTCAGCGAAGTTCACGGCGCTTTATCGGTTGCCCGTGCGATCTCATGCAAGACTCATTATTCGGAAAGCACAACCTGCAGCATTTTAAGTAAATCTTCGGCCTTGAAAGGCTTGGCAAGAAAGTATTGGCCGCCTATCTTGTGGCTCTTCGGAACCTCGCTTGCCTTAACAGCACCGGTAAGAAAAATTACGGGAATTTTAGATATACTGGGGTCGTCTTTCATTTCATGTGCAACACTTGACCCATCCATGTCCGGCATCATTAGATCGAGTATGACTGCGTCAGGCTTTATCAGCTTGCATTTTCTCAGTCCTTCCTCTCCTGTATGCGCAGTGTGCACCTCATAACCATTTGCTGAGAGCCGCAATTCCACTATTTTAACTATGTCAGGATCATCATCGACAACAAGAATTACCTTTCCCACTGGGCCTCCTCCTCAATCTTAAACACAGACGGCAGTTAGCTTTTATTGGAATCCCGGACTTTAGTTCTTAATCCTTCTTTTTTGATTCTTCTTTCATCCTGTCGAGCTCTTCTTTATACTTTTCGGCCTGGGCTCTCACCATTTCGATTTCTTCCCTTGCCTTTGCCAGACTTTCCTCCTGTTTTTGCCTTTCTTCCCTCAGCTTGTCCTGAATTTCATCAAGACCGATATAAACGGCAAGTATACCGCCCAGTACAATAATGATGGGGATTCCGCCCTTCAGGATGATAACAAAATCACTCCACCAGAATATGAGACCTAAGAGTCCGATAATTACGGAGACTACACCGCCAATTAGCAATGACATGGCCTGACCTCCTATTAAACAATTCAACGATAATGCGTCGAGGCGGAAACAATTGCTGTAAGGTGCTAATATTTGTAATATATTAAGGCGGAACATAACACAGTATTGAGGCGCAGGCAAGGTGAAAGTTAACAAATTTCAAAGGAATGTCCGGCGCAAGGGCGTGGATTCAGGGAAGATGGGAAAATATTCCTTGACATTATCAGCAAATACTTTTAGGTTTCGCGCAATATCAGAAACAGTGACGAGAGAATGAAAAAAGAATTCCTGGATCTCCTAAACGAACAGACCCGCTGTAAATACACATATTGATGCCTGCTGTGCGCCTCGTTGGGCGGGCATGCAGGCCTGATCCGAATCAACCCCAGACAGTTTTAATCCCCATAATTAAAAGCAAAAAAATAATTGTACCACTTTCTTAATGGGAGGATTACAAAAGAACGATAAATTTATCAGGAGGTACAACATGTTAAAGAAAATAATCGTCAAATCAATTTGCATTTTCTCTCTTCTTCTTATCTTTACGGTAAACTCTTGGTCGCAGGAGCCGATTAAGATCGGAGGACTGTTTGCCGTTACCGGCCCGCCGTCATTTCTCGGCGAACCGGAACGTAATACGGCCAATATCATGGTGGATCAAATCAACAAGACAGGTGGCATCAAGGGGCGGAAGCTGAAACTGGTATTCTACGATACCCAGGGTGATGCCACCAAGGCAGTACAGGCCGCCACACGACTCATCAAGGAAGACCGGGTCAGCGCCATCATTGGGCCCAGCACGACGGGCGAGACAATGGCCGTAATTCCTGTTGTCGAAAATGCGGGTATTCCGCTGATTTCGTGCGCCGCAGGAATCAAGATTACGGAACCGGTAAAGAAATGGGTCTTTAAGACTGCCCAGAATGATTCCCTGGCAGTGGAGCGCATCTACGACAACCTGAGGAAACGGAACCTGCATAATGTTGCCATACTCACAGTATCCGACGGTTTCGGGGCTTCGGGCAGGGAACAGTTGAAACTTCGTGCAAGAGACTCCGGCATCACCATAGTAGCCGATGAGATCTACGGGCCCAACGATACGGATATGACAGCACAGCTGGTTAAGATACGCGGGAGCAAGGCGCAGGCCATTATTTGCTGGGGAACGAATCCGGGACCCGCCAAGGTGGCCAGAAACGCCAAGCAACTTGGGCTTAGCCTGCCGCTCTATATGAGCCACGGCGTTTCTTCGAAAAAATTTATAGAACTGGCCGGAGATGCAGCGGAAGGGATAACCCTCCCCTCGGGACGGGTTATTGTTGCGAATGTGCTTCCAAAATCCGATCCGCAGAAAAGATCACTGCTCGCTTTCGTAAACGATTACAAGAATCATTACAGGGTGGAGGGGGATCATTTCGGTGGTCACGCATGGGATGCGATAATGCTTCTCAAAGGTGCGATTGAACGTGGAGATGGTTCGCCCGCCTCTATTCGTAATGAACTTGAGAATACCCGCAATTTTAAAGGAATCGGCGGCATATTCAACTTCACTCCTCAAGACCACGCAGGTCTGACAAAGGACGCCTTTGTTCTTGTCACGATTAAGAACAAGGAGTGGATGCTGGTAAAGTAATGTTTGGAATCTGGAAGGTCATATT
The DNA here is from genome assembly GCA_003142635.1 of Syntrophaceae bacterium. Lineage (GTDB taxonomy): Bacteria > Desulfobacterota > Syntrophia > Syntrophales > UBA2185 > Fen-1135. The sequence continues at coordinate 69,341 of PLMX01000239.1, forward strand.
GATATGATTTTCCAGATATAAGTATTAGCCCTATGGAACTTATTGAGCAGTTGCTGCAATATACTCTGTCCGGTCTCTCTACAGGGGCGATTTACGCCCTCATTGGGCTTGGTTTCGCCATCATCTACAATTCCACGAGCATAATCAACTTTGCGCAGGGTGAGTTTGTGATGCTTGGCGGTATGCTGACGTTATTCTTCCACGTCACCCTCGGGCTTTACCTTCCGCTTGCGGTCGTCCTTGCCATTGCAGTTGCAACGGCAGTGGGCGCATTATTTGAACGCCTCGCCATCAGCCCCCTTAAGGATGCTGAACCGATCATTCTCGTCATCATCACCATAGGCGGAAGCATTCTTATCCGCGGGGTTGCCATGCTCCTTTGGGGAAAGGATACACATGCCCTGCCTATGTTTTCCGGAGATGAGCCGATCATTTTACTGGGTGCCGCAATAATGCCCCAGAACATTTGGATCTTCGGCGTGACGCTGATAATTATCACAGCGAACAGGCTCTTCTTTCACCACAGCATGAGCGGGAAGGCGATGCGCGCCTGCTCCTTCAACCGCGTGGCGTCAAGACTAGTCGGGATCGATGTCAAGCGCATGATTCTTTTTTCCTTCGCCATAAGTTCGGCCATGGGCGCCGCCGCGGGAATCATCATCGCGCCACTTACCATGACGTCATATGATGTGGGCGTCATGCTCGGATTGAAGGGGTTCTGTGCCGCCATAATCGGCGGCATGAGCACCGGCATGGGAACGGTTGCCGGCGGTTTGATTGTAGGCGTTCTGGAGTCTCTCGGGGCGGGCTTAATATCGTCAGGTTATAAGGATGCCATCGCCTTTATCATTCTCCTCGTCATTCTGCTAATCAGGCCTCAGGGGTTATTCGGAAAAGGAGAAGCGGAAAGGGTATAAGATTATTGGACGGATAGATGAAACGTGAATTGATGAAGTTTCTTGTATTTGCTGCCGCAGTTCTCACTGCCCCACTGTTCCTCAAGGGCGGCTATATCGTAAATGTGCTGGTCTTCGTCGGCATTTATACTATCTTAGCCGTGGCTCTGAACCTGCTGCTCGGGCTTGCCGGTCAAATCTCCCTCGGGCAGGCGGCATTTTTCGGACTTGGCGCTTACATATCCGGGGTGTTAACGGCAACACATGCCGCCAATCCCTGGGTGGCCATGGTCATCGCCGTCATTGCCGTGGGTGCCATAGCCTTTGTCCTCGGCTTTCCCATCCTCAAGCTCAAGGGACATTACCTGGCGATGGCGACGCTCGGCATGGGGATTATCGTCTACATCATCTTCAACGAGACTGTCGATATAACGGGCGGCCCTTCGGGACTATCTGGTATACCGAATCTCTCTATCTGCGGCGTTGTCTTCAACACCGACATGAAGAATTATTATTTGGTGTGGTCGTTCGCCATGGCTACTATTCTTCTATCCCTCAATCTTTCCGCCTCAAGGATCGGCAGGGCTCTTCGGGCCATTCACGACTCCGAAGTTGCAGCCCGCATCCTCGGAGTGAATGTCAGACTCTTGAAAGTGCAGATTTTCACCGTTTCTGGCATCTTCTCTGCCCTTGCCGGAAGCCTCTATGCCCACACTGTTCAATTTATCTCGCCCGCATCCTTCGGGTTCAATGTTTCCATAGAGCTCCTTACTATGGTGATTATCGGGGGACTGGGCAGTATCTACGGTTCTTTCCTGGGCGCTGCTATTCTGACTTTGCTGCCCGAGCTTTTCAGGACTTTTCAGGATTATGATATTGTCGTTTACGGTACTGTTCTGATAGTAATGACCATGTTCATGCCGGGCGGCATCGTGCGAGGTGTGCCGCTTCTGGCGAGATCCCTGCTTGTCAGGGTAAAGGCCGTCCGCTCTTCTGAGAAAAGGGTTTAGGGGAATTATAAGTTGCTCAAGATAGAAAGCATGACAAAAATATTCGGCGGCCTCACGGCCCTACAGGATGTTTCTTTCTCAATTTCAGCGGGCGACATCACCGGCATCATCGGTCCCAATGGAGCTGGCAAGACAACGCTGTTTAATGTTGTAACTGGTATCTATGATCCCACATCCGGCAAGGTCTACTATGACGGGAAAGACATAACCGGATTTTCCCCGGAGAAGCTTGCCCGACTCGGCTTGGTGCGCACATTTCAGGGTATTGAATTATTCGGTCAAATGACGGTTCTGGAAAATGTCATGGTTGGTCTTCACACAAAGTCACAAAGCGGCATCATTGCTTCGGCTTTAAAATTACCCGCCCATTTGCGGGAGGAACGCCAGATCAGGGAACGGGCGATCTCCTGGCTCGAATTCGCAGGCATCGCGGACCTGGCTGGTATGAAAGCGGCCAACTTGCCGTTTGGCAAGGGGAGGCTTCTCGAGATTGCGCGTGCGATGGCCGTTGAGCCCAGGATCATTCTCCTCGACGAACCGGCAGCTGGCCTCAATAGCAGGGAGACTTCCGATCTCGCCCTGCTGATTAAGAGAATAAAAGATGCGGGGATCACAGTAGCCCTCGTGGAACATGATATGGAGCTGGTCATGGGAATTTGCAGCCGTATCGTAGTTCTCAATCTCGGGCATAAACTTGCCGAAGGAACGCCGCGACAGATTCAGGAAGACGAACAGGTGATAACTGCTTATCTGGGCGAGGGTTAACGGTGCTTTGTCAGCAATGCTGAAAATTAAAAACATCAACACATATTACGGTAAACTGCACGCCCTGAGAAACGTCTCCCTCCACGTCAACGCAGGAGAGATCGTTGCACTTATTGGCTCTAACGGCGCCGGGAAGACGACAATATTGAATACAGTCTCTGCCGTCACGCCGCCCGCAGACGGCGAAATATATTTTGATGGCATCTCGATCAGCAGGCTTGCCACGGATACCATAGTCAAACTGGGCGTCTCCCAGGTCCCCGAGGGGAGGCAGATATTCAAACCTCTTTCCGTTGAAGATAATCTTGAACTCGGCGCATATCTCCGCTCTGAGGCCGGGGAAAGAAAGAAAGATATAACGAAGGATAAGGACGCAGTGTATGCGCTATTCCCGCGACTTGGGGAACGACGTAAACAGACTTCGGGAACCCTGTCGGGTGGTGAGCAGCAGATGCTGGCTATAGGCCGGGCGCTGATGGCGAAGCCGCGGCTGCTCCTGCTTGACGAACCGGCGATGGGACTTGCGCCGCTCCTGGTGCAGGAGATATTTCGAGTTATCGAGGAGCTCCGCAGGCAGCAGGGAACTTCCATACTTCTCGTAGAACAGAATGCACGGGTGGCGCTCAGAGTTGCCGATCGGGGTTATGTGCTTGAAACCGGAAGGGTGATTCTTGAAGAGACGGCATCAGAGCTTCTGGCGAATAGGGATGTGCAGCGGGCATATCTCGGAAAAGACAAAAAGGAAATCTGGGAACGTTAACAGTAAGACGTGAGGTGCTTATGAAAATTTGGGACGCCAAATATGAATGTATGCCGCGCGAAGAGCTGGAGGAACTCCAACTCGAAAGGCTGCAGGCAACTCTAAACAGGGTCTATAAAAATGTGACGTTCTACCGCAAAATATTTGACGAGTTGGAGATAGTTCCTGAGAGTATGCAATCCCTCTCCGGGTTGGTGAATATCCCGTTTACCAACAAGGAAGACTTGAGGATGAATTATCCCTACGGCATGTTTGCGGTTCCTCTCCGCGAAGTGGTGCGGGTGCATTCATCATCGGGAACAACTGAAAAACCTGTTGTGGTCGGCTACACAAGAAATGACATCAAGGCGTGGACGAATCTTGTGGCCCGCGTCATGACTGCCGTCGGGGTTACCCGCGATGACATGGTGCAAATCACCTTCAGTTACGGTCTGTACACGGGCGCCTTCGGGTTTCATTATGGGGCGGAGGCAATAGGTGCGAGTGTAATTCCCACGGGCACCGGCAACACGGAAAAGCAGATAATGATTATGCAGGACTACATGACATCCGCGCTTATTTCCACGCCGACCTATGCGATGACGCTCGCAGAAAGGATGGATTGCATCGGCGTCGATCCTAAAAAGTTGTCATTGAGGGTCGGCCTGTTCGGCGGAGAGCCTTTATCGGAGGCCATGCGCGGAGAGATTGAATCGAGGCTGGGCATCACTGCGACAGACAATTACGGATTATCGGAGATTATCGGTCCGGGCGTGGCAGGGGAATGCGAATACAGATGCGGCATGCACATCTTTGAAGACGCCTTCATTCCGGAGATTATTGACCCCAAGACGGGCGAACGGCTGCCTGTCGGAAGCGTCGGGGAACTTGTTCTGACGACCATCAAGAAAGAGGCCTTTCCCATGATCCGCTATCGCACGGGGGACATGACATCTCTTGAATATGGGCCATGCAGATGCGGGAGAACCATGGTGCGGATGAATAAAACAGCGGGGCGATCAGACGACATGCTCATCATCAGGGGGGTTAACGTATATCCTTCGCAGATAGCGTCTGTATTGGCCGCCATTGTGGGAATGGCGCCGCATTATCAGATTGTCGCGGATCGGAAAGGCGCCCATGATTTTCTGGAGATTCATTTTGAGGCTGCGGAAGGGACCTTCTTTGACGAAATGAAAAGGCAAAAAGCTTTCTTAGAGATGGTTGAAAAGAGGATAAGGTCCGTTATAGGAATAAGCGCCACAGTGAAACTGGTCCCGCCCAACACGATTGCCAGGCAGGAAGGCAAAACCGGGATTGTTATAGATAGACGTAAGACTTAGGGTCGAGGAGTTTGTTCCGAAATACTGATGTTCGGCGCCTCCCTGTGGGAATGTAAATCGCTGAATCGCCATCGCCGTTTTAGATTGGAGTCCGTTGCTTTCTTATCCCCCGCCATCTTGTCAAATCTGGATGTAATCTTGTGTCCTGCCCGGCTTGAGCAGGCCGACTGTGAAGTGATACAGGGCAAACAGTTCCATGGAAAATGGCAGGTATCCGAGATAACCGGGGAGCGGCATTTCAAAGATGTGGAGAAAGTTGAAGAAGGGTATGCGATATATCCACTTCGGATATGAGTAATAATTCCACATCTCCCAGAAGAAACCGCAAATGATGCACCCGACCCATAGGGACAGCAGCGGTTGCCAGTTGTCCGCGGCAATGTACTGGAGAAGTGTGCGGTTCCGGAGCCAGGCATTAAGCGGTTCGAGCATTAAATAGACTGACAGCCAGACAAAACAAAAAAAGTAATTAGGCCAGATCAACATCAACACCAGCATAAGAAGGCCTGCAGCAAAGAGGGCAATCAATCTGGTCGGAGTTATCCGAAATTGAAGCCCTGATTTCATCCTGCTGATCCAGGCGAATGTGCCGGCGAGCTCGGCCGTGCCGAATACTGCAGGCATGACCGTCGAGAAGCTTAGCGAAGAAAACATAAAGAACTCGGCATCAGTGAAGTATTGCTCGCCCAGGTAGTACCAGTTCTGTGTGCGCAGATTTATAATTTCAAAAAGCCACCACGCCGGCACGGAAATTAGAAAGAGTGTGGCATAAGCGCCTGGATCGCGCGTCAAAAGCGAATGGCCCTTCCTGGTGAAAACCACGGCATCGATGGTGAGGCAGTATCCCAGCCACATGGGGAAGAACCCCCACTGGGTGCGCAGTCCGGGAAGGGACCAGTTCAGAATCCAGAATGTAAGGGCGAGTCCCGAACCGAGCCACCCGTAAATGGGCCAGTGCCAAACGCGTGATGTCAATTTCACAGTCATTGCAACACCTGTTGGCAACTTGAAGTGAAAACGGAGAGCAAAAAAGAGAGAAGTTAAGGTGAAAAGTTCACGCTTCTCTAAACCTCTCAGAGTTTATCCAATTTGATTTTTGCTGTCAAGACGTCGCTCTTCTTTTTGTATTTGTTGAAAAAAAAGAAAAAGTGTAATAGATACTGTTCAATGTTTACCAAATGTCTGAGATAAGGGAGGAAGTCATGATGAAGGAAAGACGGTCTGGTTGCGAAGGTGAGACTGACAAGAGAATTCTTGCGAGGATGTTGATTGATGGACAGATTACAGAGAAGGATTTGCAGGCCTACCTTAAGGAACTTCCCGACATGTCATCCTGTGCTGACGAGATAGAAATAGAGTAGTCCGGCTGGTGAACATTGCACGGGAATGCCTATGATCGCTGATTCGCATGCGCATCTGGAGATGAGGGACTTCGACCGCGACAGGGCTGAAGTTATAAAAAGGGCTGAAGACGCGGGAGTTGACCTGATTGTAACGGTCGGCACGACCTTGGATGATTGCAGAAAGGCGGTTTCCATTGCCGGGAAGTTTAAGAATGTGTACGCGGCGATTGGCATTCATCCGCACGATGTGAAGGAAATTGACGATGGGACTTACGATTCTCTCAGGAAGCTGGCAAAAATGGATAAAGTTGTGGCCTTCGGGGAAATCGGTCTTGATTTTTTCCGCAATCTGTCTCCGAGGGAGACGCAGATCAGGAGGTTTGGAGAACAACTGGAGGTAGCCGGTGAGATTGGGCTACCCATAATCATACATGATCGCGACGCCCATAGAGAAACCGTAGACATGCTCGGAAGACGGAAGCATGAGCAAAGAGGAGTCATCCACTGCTTTTCCGGCGACCAGGCGATGGCGGCAAAATGTCTCGACATGGGTTTTCTCATTTCTATACCGGGTGCGGTTACGTTCGGGAAGTCAGAGAAGCTGCAGGAAGTGGTGAGATATATCCCGGTCACGAGTCTTCTGGTAGAGACTGATGCACCCTACATTACCCCTCATCCGCATAGGGGGAAAAGGAATGAACCTGCCTATGTTGTCCATACGGCAAAAAAGGTGGCGGAGATAAAAGGCCTGTCCCTTGAAGAATTGGCCAGTGTGACATATCAAAATACAAAGGATGTCTTTGGCATTAAATAGAGAGTCCAAGAATTGCTGGCCGGACATTAGATAATCCTTTTGACAAATTCTCATATTAATCCCATGAATAAAGTCATAATAGTCGTTGCCGGCGGCGAGATCAAAAACCTGGCATTCTTCCGGTCAAAGATCTCCGAGTTGAAACCTGCCGAGATAATCTGCGCAGACAGCGGCGCCGGCTATCTGCGCGCAATCGGTATGGTCCCGCAGGTCATAATAGGCGATATGGATTCTCTCTCGCCCGGTGTGCTGGAGTACTTCAAGGAGCGGGGAAGCCGGATTATCAGATATCCGGAGGGCAAGAACGAAACTGATACGCAACTGGCTTTGGAATATGCTTTTGGTATTGCCCCTGATGAAATCTATGTGTTCGGCGCCTTGGGAGCCAGGATCGATCACACCCTTGCCAATGTATCGCTCCTCGCTCTCGGCTCGAAAAAGGGCGTGCGAATTAAATTGATCGATGAATGGTGTGAGACTTTTATCGTGGGCAACGAGTATGCCGTTGAGGGTGAACCGGGGCAGACGGTATCCCTTCTCCCCTTCTCGGATACGGTCACAGGAATAACAATCGACGGATTTGAGTATCCGCTTAAGGATGGAACAATGGAGATCGGGGCGCCTTACGGGGTCAGTAATCGCTTAGCTGCCGCGAAGGGCGTTATTTCCGTTAAGACAGGTCATCTCCTTGTAATCAGATATTTCAAGGCGGGGGCCCTGCCCCGAGGGGACAAATGAAATTAGTCCGGGTCTTAACCATCGCCGGTTCGGATTCCTGCGGCGGCGCAGGGATACAGGCGGACCTGAAGACAATCATGGCGCTGGGCGGTTTGGGGATGAGCGTTATAACAGCCCTCACCGCGCAGAACACCTCTGGCATCCAGGATATATATGAGATCGCACCTGAATTTGTGGAGAAACAGTTTGCATCTGTCATGGCCGATACGGGTGTTGATGCCGCCAAAACGGGGATGCTGACGAATACTGCGACATTAAGGACAGTGGCGGGCATGATCAGGAAACACGGCATCGAAAAGGTCGTCGTCGATCCGGTAATGGCGGCCAAGGGAGGGGAGGCATTGATAAGAGGCGGGGCGAGGGAGGCATTGATCAGCGAGTTGATTCCTCTGGCCTTTGTCGTGACTCCGAATATACCTGAGGCAGAGGTCTTAGCGGAAATGCAAATAACCTCAACAGCCGACATGGAAAAAGCTGCGAAGATAATTTACGGCTTCGGTGCGAAGAATGTGGTCGTTAAAGGCGGACATCTGACAGGCGATGCTGTAGATATCCTCTTCGACGGCAAGAGATTTCGGAGATATTCTTCCGAAAGAATCGATAAGATGGAAACGCACGGCACAGGGTGCACTTTTTCCGCCGTCATTGCTACCTTGCTGGCCAAAGGCGAGAGCGTATCTAAAGCAGTGGCGGGGGCAAAGGCCTATATAACACAGGCCATAAAGACTTCATACAGTACCGGCACAGGATACAGATTGATAACGCACTTTTTTCCGGCTTCGTCGGATGAATAGGAAGACTCTCCATCTTCCCGTGTACAAGTTTAATGAACAGGGCGGATGATCTTTGTTAGCTGATAGCTCCGGAAAATTCAAAGCGTCCCGCGATACGGCGGCAAGCATTGTTCGTCGGTTGCAAGATGCCGGGCATGAAGCATACTTCGTGGGTGGATGCGTGCGTGATCTCCTGCGCGGCGTGCAGCCCGGAGATTATGATATCGTTACCTCAGCGCTGCCCGCGGATGTCTGTTCGCTCTTTCCTCATACGGTGCCGGTGGGTATAAGTTTTGGCGTCGTTATTGTGGTTGAGGAAGGCCACGGTTATGAAGTCGCCACATTTCGTGCGGAGAGTCGCTATGACGACGGGCGCAGGCCGTCCCACGTCGAATTCACGAATGCACATGGGGATGTGTGCCGCCGCGACTTCACCATCAATGCCCTGCTCATGGACCCGATGACGGGGAACATAATCGATTATGTCGGCGGCAGGAAGGATATCGCGGACCGTGTCATCCGGACAATCGGAAATCCCGGCGAGCGCTTTGCCGAGGATCATTTAAGAATGCTTCGCGCTCTTCGTTTTTCCGCCAATCTCGGGTATGCAATTGATCCCGATACTTCCCTCGCCATAAAAAGACACGCGTTCGAGATAAGACGTATCAGCGCCGAACGCATACGAGACGAATTGACAAAGCTCCTCACGCGCGGCGGTGCGCGCGGCGGAATGGAAATGATGGCGGAAACCGGTCTTCTTGCTGAAATCTTACCAGAAGTGTATTGCCTGCGTGGCATCGAACAGCCGCCGGCATTCCACCCGGAAGGCGACGTCTGGGAACACACGCTCCGCATGCTTGACCTGCTGCCTGCGGGAGACGCGGAGAACGACTCGCGTCTTGCCTGGGGTGTACTATTGCACGACGTTGGCAAGGCCTGCACAGGTTCCGTTGATGCATCAGGCATTCACTTTTACGGTCATGTGCGCGAAGGCGAGAGGATCGCGGAGGCAGTGATGCGGCGCCTCAGGTTTTCCCGTGCAGACATGGAGACCATTCTTGCCCTCATTCAGTATCATATGCTCTTCATGAACGTTGCGGACATGAGACCGAACAAATTAAAACGCTTCCTCAGAATGCCCGACTTCCAACTGCACATGGAGCTTCATCGGTTGGACTGCCTTGCGAGCCACGGGTTTCTCGACAGCCATGAGTTCTGCATGAGCAAGCTTGCGGAAGTGGGGGAGGATGAACTCCGTCCGCCGCGATTACTTACGGGAGATGACCTTGTTGCCATGGGCTTTCCTCCGAGTCCTCTTTTCGGCGAGATACTTGATGCTGTTGAGGATGCGCAGCTCGACGGGACGATAGCGACGTCCGACGATGCGCGCAGGCTGGTAATGGATCGCTGGGCGGATAAGTTGCCGGGATGACTTCATACGTTTGAAAAATCTACTGACGAGTATTCCTATGCATGTGGAACAAACAGAACGTGCTCTAAGACTGCGATGCTTCCTGAAAGTCACGATCGCCGTTTTTTTAGTTATCCTGCTTTTTGCAGGCTGCGCGGGACGCCGGGCATACAGTAGTCGACCTAAGACTATAGAAAAGCCTCTTGCGCGCCTGGGTTATACCATTCAGGTTGGCGCCTTTGCCGCTGTCGAAAATGCCGCCCGGCTGACTGACCAGCTCCAGGCCCGTGGGTTGGATGCCACCTATTTCGTGGCTCGCGCAGGATTGTATAAGGTGCGGTTTGGCAACTATCCTTCCAAGACTGCAGCCCGCCAAAAGGCGGAAAGCCTGAAGTCGTCCGGAGTGATCGGTGAATTCTATATCGTCAACCCCGATGAATATGCTGTTGCCAGGCAACAAAAGTACGGCGACATGTATGTCCGGGAGGAACTGATAAAGACGGCAGAGAGCTTCGTCGGTGTTCCATATCTCTGGGGCGGCACCTCGCCAAACACCGGATTTGATTGCAGCGGTTTGTCAATGACAGTCTATCAGTTAAACGGTCTCGATCTTCCCCGCTCATCGAAGGAGCAGTACGAGACAGGTGCACCTGTTGAAAGGAACGACCTTCTGAAAGGTGATCTCGTTTTTTTTGCTACTTCCGGCAAAGGCAAGGTTGCGCACGTCGGCATATATGTAGGGGACGGCCGATTTATCCATGCCGCGGGCAAAGGCAAGAATATCCGTGTGGATCACTTGTCGAGTAGCTATTACAAGAAAAGGTATGTAGGTGGCAGGACATATATATGAGTTTGCCAAGCGCCCTGCGATAGGCATACATGATGTCTCAATATCTTTTCTGCAGCCGGCTGGTTGATTAAATTCAGGATAAGATTTCAGCGTACATGATGTTAATGGCAATCTGTCAGGGCAGGGAAAACGTATCGCTTTCCCGACAGAATTGATGTAAGAATCGACAATATAGGGGGAACATTGAATATCAATAATCTGATGGTCACAGGCGGCTGCGGGTTTATCGGCACTAACTTCATCCATTATGTGCTGAAGGAAACGGGGTTCGCAGGCAGAATAATTAATGTCGACAAGCTGACCTATGCAGGGAATCCTGAAAACCTGAAAGGCATAGGCGAACGATTTGGCAACAGGTACGTCTTTCAGAAGATGGATATCTGTGACGCCGGTGGCATGGGGAAAATCTTCAGTGACTACAATATTGATGCAGTATGTCATTTCGCAGCGGAGTCTCATGTCGACCGGTCGATAAAGAGGCCGGAGAGCTTCATCTACACAAATATTATCGGAACTTTCAACCTCCTTGAGCTTGCCAGGGCAAGGGCGGATAAATTTGTCCTCTTTCATCACGTGAGTACTGATGAGGTCTTTGGCAGTCTCGGGGATGCAGGATATTTTACAGAGGAGACCCCGTACCGGCCTAACAGTCCCTATTCAGCCTCCAAAGCGGCCTCGGATCACCTGGTCCGCGCCTATCATGAAACCTACGGCCTCCCCGTTGTCATTAGCAATTGTTCCAACAATTATGGCCCTTACCAGTTTCCGGAAAAGCTGATCCCTCTGATGATCTTAAATGCTGTTGAGGGCAAGCCTCTGCCCGTCTATGGAGATGGCCGTAATGTCCGTGACTGGCTGTATGTCAAAGATCATTGTGAGGCCATCTGGACGATCATGCAATCCGGGGAAAGGGGAGGGACGTTTAATATAGGCGGCAATTCAGAGATGGAAAACATCGTCATTGTGGAGATGATCTGCGATATTCTCGATGAGGTTCTTCCTTCCCCTGCCGGGATATCGAGGAGAAAACTGATCACTTTTGTGAAGGACAGACCGGGGCACGACCGCAGGTACGCCATTGACTTTAGCAAGCTGCAAAAGCAGCTTGGCTGGGCCCCGCGGGAATCTTTCGCCTCGGGCATCAGGAAAACGATAACCTGGTACCTCGATAATAAAGCATGGATTGAGAATATAAGGAGCGGCGAATACCAGATGTGGATTGACGAGCATTACGGAGAAGATTGAAGCTCTCCGCAGCAAGCTGCTGAGAATCTTTGATTCTTAGGGAACAGTCGTTCGGCATTCACTCGTTTACCACGCAGCAAGCCGCGGAGAATGCACTCGCTGCCGAATTCCAAATAGAAGGGGACTTGTATGGATAGACAGGCATGGAGTCCGGATAAACTGCTCAAGGTATCGGGGTCCTACTGGCAGTCTTTCACCCTGCACGCCGCAGTTAAACTCGGGATATTTACTATATTAGGCAGCGGAGAACTTTCATCTGGGGATATTGCTGAGAGGTTGAATGCGAAGGAAAGAGGCGTTGTAATGCTGCTCAACGCCCTGGCGGCAATGAATCTTCTTGTTAAGAGGGGCGACAGATACTCCAACACGCCGTCCAGTACATCTTTTCTCTCCAAGAAATCCCCGGAATATATGGGCCATATGATCATGCATCATCACCATCTTGCCCTATCGTGGTTGAAGCTGGATGATGCAGTAAGGACGGGCGGCCCCATGAGGGCGAGATCATCCGGGAGCGACGAAGACGCTCGGGAAAGTTTTCTCATGGGTATGTTCAACATCGCCATGAATCTGGCTCCCCGGCTGGTCAATACAATAGATATCTCCGGAAGCCGTCACCTGCTTGATCTTGGCGGCGGGCCCGGCACATATGCCATCCACTTCTGCCTCAACAACCCCCGGCTGAAGGCGACCATCTATGACCTTCCGGGAACCGAACCATATGCCGTAAAGACAATAGAGAAGTTTGGCCTGTCAGACCGTATTGATTTCGTGGCAGGCGATTACCTGAAAGAAGATATTCCCGGAAGCTATGACGTAGCATGGCTTTCTCAAATTCTCCATGCGGAAGGTCCAGAGGATTGTCAGAGGATAATCGAGAAAGCGGCGTCAGTCTTGGAGCCCGGAGGCCTGTTGTTGATCCATGAATTTATCCTGGAAAACTCCAAGGACGGCCCGCTCCAGCCGGCGCTTTTTTCCCTGAATATGCTTCTCGGAACGGCAAACGGCAGGTCTTACTCTGAGGCGGAAATAATGGAGATGCTTGCCGGGGTCGGGGCAAAAGAGATTAAGCACATCCCTTCCCAATTTCCAAGTGAATCGGGAATTATAGCGGGGATCATTTAAATAAGACGTATTATCAAACGGCTTGGAAAACATATAAAAGGCTATTTACTGGTCAGCCTCAATCGAACAAAGAAGTTTTAATTTTTGCTTCGCTAAGTCAACTCCCAGACCCGAATTTAGAGATGTGTCTTTGCCGCTGCTTCGCTTCCGGAAGTCCTCTTCCTTTGAATCTTCAAAAAGCAGATATGAGAATCCTTCGAAACAAAAGAGGTTTCGGGTGGTCATTGCGAAATATCTGCCTGCCTTGTCTAAAATATCTGTCTCTCCTACATGTGCTCCCACTTGGCAGGGTATATTTTTGGACTCTGCGAAATCTCTGATCTCTTTGGATTTCAACAGACCTCCGCACTTGGAGATTTTTATATTTATGATGTCGCAGGCCTTTGCTTCAATTAATTTCTTCGCATCTGATAGGTTGCACAAAGATTCATCGACGATAACGGGTATACCCGTTCTTCTTCTGATCTCCTGCAATCCTTCGATATCACCTGCTGCTACCGGTTGTTCAACTCCGGAAATATTGAATCTCTTCAACCCCTCAATGTGTGAGAGCGCCTGCTCTACGGACCACTTACCATTGGCTTCAATACGAATTTTAACGCGATCTCCAAATAAAGACCTGATCAAATGTACCCTCTTTATATTGTCGCTTTCTCCTTCGCTGAGTAATACTTTTACTGATTCATACTCGAGCAATTTATATTTATAGTAAAACTCCTTGATTTTCGCCAAAGGGAGAAGGGGGATTGAAAGAGACCATGATATGCTCTGTTTCACAATTGGATACAAGAATTCATGAAGAACTTTTCCCTGAGATTTTCCGAAGGCATCCAACAGTGCAACATCTATTGCCCCAAGGGCTGAGTTATAAGCTGTGATATTCTTATAGAAACACTCTTCTTCCAGCGCGTGTAGGATACCTTCTATATCCTTAACTGAATTGACCTCTGTATCAAAAAGAATTTTTGCAAAATAATGTTGAATGATTTGAACAACTGTTGCTGAAGATTCGCCGGTTACGTATATTCTTGGAGCACTTTCGCCACACCCTGAAATGCCGTTGTTGAATTTTAGTATTACTATTATGGATTCTGACTGATGTCTGATCGCATGTGAAGAATGAAAGCGAAATTTGAAAGGTGAATCGCATCTTGAAAGTATGATCTTGGTCACTTTCATTTGTGAAAGTTACCTTGACCACTCGGCCTTTTCATCAACATCATCTCTGGATAATCCTAATTCTTCTAAGAAGGAGTCATAAATATTCGGTTCTTCGGTCTGCTCAAAGGACATCATTTCTAATGCCTCTTCACGAGTCATCATACCTTCTCGGATCATCACGCTGTTCTTGATTGTTTCTTGGGTTAACCCGTATCTTTTAAATTTAAAAAATTCTTTTATCGGGAAAACTGAACAATCAAAGTGGCTGTCATGAGTATTTGGCGGCTGCTTCCATCCTACAGCATCTTTCAAAAGTTGAGGCATCTTTCTGACATTCCATCTGATGTAGTCCGGCAATTGTATAAAGTTCATAACATGATCACCAAATTCTTTGCGTTCCTTTGAGTCAATATGTGCCTGCCTGGGGTCGTTCAGACGCATATAACCGCGAACCACCTTTTCTTCCATAAATGGGTTTGCAATCAGTTCTTCAAACAACTCCGGGCTTAAATGCTTAAAAAAGTAGGGCATGGATGTGACTGAAACACCCGGCTGGTACTCGTATTTTTTGGACCATCCTCCTACCGCCAGAGGTGAATATCCTAAGGATAATCTTTGATTCCATACGAAACTTGCAATAAGCAGATAACCCATATTATTGCAAACCGAGCAGAATTCTCCCCGCTTCCGTAAAAAATGAGCATACAATTTTTTGAGAAATGATTTGTTGGGTTTGATTGTGACCAAATCAATTTCTAACTTGTCGACCAGAGCGTCTAAATTTCTAATTGCATATTCGGATCGGTATCCATTATCAAAATTGACTCCCAACATCTTCAGACCATACTCCTGACGCAGGTAATAGGCAACATAGCTGCTGTCTTTACCTCCGCTTAAACCAACCACGACATCGTACTTCCCTTTTCCTTTGTGGGATTGGATGATTTTATCAAGTTTAGTCTTCAGATCCTTCTCAGACAGCTTGTTTTCTTCGACCGGTAACAAACAATAACTGCAGACGCCTTGCTCATTGAACTGAATATCGGGGTAGGTGGCAGGAAGAACGCATTTTTTACATCTGGTGACTATTTTTGACATCATCTTTGTCTGCCCTCACTTTTATGTGTTTGCTTGTTAATATTGAGTTCACTACTGACCCTCATGTTTATTCTTCTGATGTTCTTTCATAGCCAAACTAACACGCCAGGCTGCAACGAATAATATAAGACAGGCGGTCACTATCTTTTCGCATCCAAAACATCCCTCACCTTTTGCGAAAGGGTATTTACACTGTACGGTTTTTGAATGAAGCCATAGCAACCCTCTTCCATCATCCTCGTTGAACGTGCGTCTGCGCTGTATCCGCTGGAAAGGATCACTTTGATGCCGGGATCGATGCACTTTAGAGCATTGAATGTTTCGCCTCCATCCATCTCCGGCATGATCATGTCCAGGATGACCATGTCGATCTCATGCTGCTTTTCTTTGTATATCTCTATAGCTTCCCGACCGCTCCTCGCTACAGAAACCTTGTACCCCAGAACCTCCAGGATTTCGCTGCCTACATCAATGATCACCTCTTCGTCGTCCACAAGAAGGATTGTACCCTCACCCCTCGCGATATCCGTGGAGACCTTCTCTTCTTTGACAAGCTCTTTCTCTGAAGCAGGAAGATAGATCGTAAAAGTCGCCCCGTGGCCCTTTTCACTGTATACATCTATTATACCGTTGTGCCCTTTGACAATACCGTAAACAGAAGCAAGACCGAGACCCGTGCCCCTCCCCATCTCCTTGGTCGTGAAAAAAGGCTCAAATATTCTGTCCCGCGTCTGTTCATCCATGCCGATACCCGTATCGGTCACAGCAACACGCACATACCTCCCGGGGTTCACACCATACTGTCTGGCAGACTCCTCGTCAAGAAAGACGTTGGCCGTCTCCAGGTACAAATCGCCACCGCCAGGCATGGCCTGCCAGGCATTGACATAAATATTCAAGAGCAGCTGCTCTATCTGCCCGCGATCAACCTCCACTGCCCAGATATTGTCCTTATAGTTGCGGTGAATAGTGATTTCCTTTTTCGTCCTCCCGAACATGGATGACGTCTTATTGATGATTTCGTTCATGTCGGTTACACTGACTTCATATTTGCCGCCACGGGCAAAGCCCAATAGCTGCTTGGTCAGCTCCGCACCGCTTCTCACCTGGTCTTCAATTCCCTTTAGCTTATCATAAAGAGGATGGGTGATATTCATATCGAGAAACATTAGAGAGGCGTACCCCTGTATGCCCGTAAGGAGATTGTTGAAGTCATGGGCGATGCCTCCGGCAAGGGTTCCTACGGCTTCCATCTTCTGGGCATGGAGCAGCTGTGATTCAAGCTGCTTCTGTTCGGAGATGTCTCTGAAGATTCCGACGATACCAGTCACATTTCCTTTCAAATCAAGGTTTGGGGCTCCACTTAGATTAAATACTCTTTCTGAGCCATCTTTGTGCAGAATCGTGCCGACCTTGTCCCTTAGAATAAGTTTTCCATCCCTTACCTGTTCAAAAAGGAGGAGGTACTCTCTGGCGTCCTTCTTTGTCATGAAGTCGACAAAATTTCGCCCTATTACCTCGTCCGGGCGATGTCCCAGAATTTTCTCCCAGACGGGATTTATATAAGTAAATGAACCATTAAAATCAAGAGTGTAAATAATGTCCGGGGCATTCTCACTTAAAGAGCGGAACCGCTCTTCACTTTCGAGTACTTTTTGATAGGATGTTGCATTATTCATACTTATCGCGATCTGAGTCGCTATCCCCATGAGAAGGCTAACATCACTCTGCCTAAGATGCCTCTTTGATATGATGTTATCAACCAGCAAGACCCCTAAGGACTCGTTTTCGAAAACAATAGGAACGCATATGAATGCATTTGCTCCCATCATCCGGGCAAACTGCTGACTCCTTTTTGAGAGGTTCTCCTCTATCTTAGATATGTCATCGATCAGGATCGGTTTCTGGAGGCGAAAAGCTTCCACGGCGGGTCTCTTGGAAGGTGGCCCGTCAAGGTGAAATTCCACACTTGTGAGATATTCCTCATGTTCAGGGTTGTAACCGAAACCCACCGTATAAATCAGATGTGTCCTCTCCTCGTTAGCAAGCATGATCAGGCCACGATCGAAGTCCAGTCGTTTCTCCATGACTTCCATAACCAACTTGAGAAGCTTATCGCTATCCATGATCATCGCGGTTGCCTGGCCAATCTCCTGAATGAGGAGGGCATTGTTGTAACGAATATTGATCTCATCTAAAAGGGTATCAGCTAAATCACCTTGGTTTTTAAGGTTTACAGCAAGCTCCCTTTTTTCGACATGCTCAGAGTAAAAAATGAAAATCAATACAAGAAATACATAAAGCAAAACAGGAACTGCCCATAACCACTCGGTGTCGTGGAGAATAAAGAATAAGGCTGGACAGACCACAAAAGCCGAAAGTGCAACGTAATTGCGGATTGTCTTCCATAGTAATGAAGGGGTTTTCTTCCAGCTTATTATGTAGCGGCAACTATTTCCTCCTCTATGTATGCAGGTCGGATGTTCGATACTTGCGAATTTGGCTGTGAATAATTTGGCAATCGATTCGAACGTTCCTATCCGATTCTCGCATTGGTACTGTTTTTCTTCAACACCCGGATTTGGTGTGGCAACAACTTCAACCTTGTTAGAACCTAGACTTCTTGTATGAATCGTGCAATGGCGGCTAAATATGTGGTGGAGTTTCCCGAGGACTGAGTATGCAACCGCAGGTGTAATAAATCCCAGTGCGTATTGTGACACGGCGCCAGCGGCTTTCGAAAATGGTACATGACGACCGACATTTTTGGGAATGTCAGGGTCTTTTGTTTGTTGGGTCATGCCTTCGTGGAAAAGGTCCACTTGCCTCTGGCTGAACCAGTGCCCCCCATCTTCGAGCTGGTAGGTTGTAATTCCGGCGTAATCGAGAAGAGTGTTTATATTGACTTCGGGCTCGTGCTCTTTAAGATATTCGACATAATTCTTGATAAGTCTACTGTTGTATAGAGGTATGTCTTTCATTCTAATATTTTGGTGTCTATTTTTATTACTCATATCTCATTCTAAAATGGCGCCGCACGTACTCCAGGAATTTATTGGAATGGCGCATATATGTGATCCACAGTTGATATCTCTTTTCGATCGGGATATGCATAACATCGGAATAAGTAGATGGATAAATTAAAAGAGGAATAGTGTCAGATTGGTAAACCCCTGTAAGTTGTGCTACGGCTGCGTAAAGCACTTCCCGTGGTAGACTTTCCGCGTCGATCACCAGCACTGTAATGCCGTTTAACACCTCCGATAAATTCACTCCCACATCAGACTGATTGACAATCAATACAGATTTCAGACAACCGCTGTTGACGAGCGAGTAGACGGCCCACTTTCTTGTGAAACCGAGGCGTTGGGATACCTTTTCCAGTGAGTCCTCCGTAAGGTCCCTTTTCCCTAAATTTAGCACGTCGAACAATAACCCTCCTGAGGAATGTTTCAAGAATTGTTCGAGCTGCCATAATTCGGAATTGGTGCTTTCGTGTAATGACCAGCCCCGTGGCAGTTGGCTCTCGGGTACTCCGACAGGAAATGTCATGTAAGAAAAGAGGTCAAGCGAACAGATACGGGGATTATTCAACTCCCTCGCGAAGCCCCCGAAGACGCGGTCGGGAAATTTGTTCTCTGGACGGAAGAAGCACATTACGTAGTCCATATTTGCGGAAGGGAGATGGTACATGCCGTACAAAAAAAGTATCATATGTTTCAGAATTTGAAATCCCGGCAGTTTATTGTGCATCGGCCTCGCCGCATGGTGGTGTATCAACCAAGCGTGCTCGTAGGCCCTGAGCATGGACATATGGCCATAAATGCGACCATTTTCCTCGTATGTAAAGTGCATGGCGATTTCAGGGTTCTCCTGATAGAGCTTTCTGTAGGTATTCTTGAAATCTTCCCGCCGGTCATGGAGTAGCTTATACTTCTTGGGGTATATGAAACCGGTATCGAAAAAGAATTCCCAGAGGGCATCCATATCCACTTCCGTGGATATGAAGGAATGAGGGTCCATATTTAGAGTGATTATCCTGTTCAAACGGCTGTAGCTGTGGACGTCCATATCCAGGATGGCAACACCGCAGCAGATTTTATTTTCCTCCTGCTTCTTGCGGTAGATTACCTGGGCAGTACAGTTCATTTTCAACTCCCCGGCGTAGATTATTGACAACCCATGTATAATCATTCCGGGTAACAATATGCCGTCTATTGCATCGTCATACAAAGAAAAACCTGTAATGGAGATATCTGTGATTTCTCGCTGGATTTTTCTTCCAAAAAATGGATGCTCAAAGACGGCCATCGGGGAAGGGGATATCCGGCGTCGCGGATGGCGAACCGTTCTTGTCTGGAAGCGCTTGATCTGTTCATTCAGGGGAGCAAGAACGATTTCCCAGTCGTGAATTTCATGCTTTTCTCTGAGACAGCGGCAGTTTCCGGAAAAAAGCATTTTTCCATTGCTTGTTAATCTGATGGTAACCGTGCCATCGGGATTGAACTCGTGATAAGATGAGGGCATTTCAGGGCTTACCTTTATGCGGAAAGACTGCGGGCTGAAATCTATAAGGCTGCCTCTGGCCAAAAAACCGCTCTGCGTCAACTCCGCGGTGACATCCCGGCAGGGAAAGCGGTTTGTTACTCGCTTGCTTATAAGGTAGCTCTCCTCTGGCAGCAGTACCTTGAATCCCGCATTGTCTATGCCCAGAAGTTTTGCAGGAATAAGGATGATGGACTGCTGATCCATTACTATGAGGTAACTGAAGTGAAAATTTTCGAGGCCGAAACTCATATTACTCTTATCCCAGGAACAGGCTAATTCATCTCCTTCGATAGTCTCCGGAATTGCCTTTACGAGAATAGCTTCGTCATACCTGGGGTAACGCAATAGGGCGCAGATAGAATCGCCCATGAAATGGATCCGGTTTAGAGTGTTTATCAGATTCTCTTTCTTGATGCGGCTGCCGGCATCGATGGCGTTAATGAGATCATCGTGCTGAAAAAACCACAGCGGCAGGAATGGTTCCTCTGGAGCTTTCCTGACTTTCCCGATGTCAATGAGAATGGGTTGCCTGGTTTTTTTGTCTTCCATTTATCTAAGGCCTACAATTTATTCGACATGACGAATTTGTGGCAGTCTCACCATGTTGTCGAGAAATGCTCAGGATGCCGCTCTTCTTATTAAAAAGCGTATTCGGCCATAAGGATTTGAAAGCAAATGCAACACAGAAGGCAGAAATGCGATTTCCGCAAGACAGTTTAAGAAGATGCCGGATCAGAAAAGACCACTTCATGTCAATCCGGAAGCGCTGTCCTTCCTCGAGACAAAAATTAGCATCAATTTATATACTAAATGATGATGCCATGTCAAACTTTATATGAGCAAATACAGCGGCGATTGAACTGCGTGAGGATTCTTTCAACGGTATGGGTTCGTTCGGATATTTGTCATTATCAAGACAACTTCTGTTTTGGCGCTGGCGGCCTCTTAATCTCAATATAACCTCCAAGCCCGACGGCTTTGAATATCTCCTCGATCGTTGCGCCCATTGTATGCACGATCGTCCCTTCCGAATCAGGCATGGGTGATAATAATACGAGCTTGTTATCAAACCTTCTAAAGCTCAGGTCTACGATGCTGTAGGCCACAATGACGACGCCGGAAAGAGAAATAAGCTCGGTCTCAAGAGTGAGGCACGTCATAGAAATTACATCCTTAAGGAATTCCGGCAAACCAAATTTCTCCATGAATTTCATGCCCAGTTGTGATTGGTACTGAGAGATAAAATCTTCTCCTATTTGGGCTTGCTCATACTCATCTTTATACAGCGACCTGTACAGGGCAATGATGATCTTACCGATTTCGAGGAGAAGCCCCCCTATCTCCACTTTTCTTGCATCATCGTCCCTCAGTCCGAATTCTTTCGCGAGCATTCTGCCACCAATTACGGAAGTCGCAAAACTCTTGGCGCAAATGATTCTCACCTCCTTATCCTTTGATAGGGCTGCGAAAGATAAGAATATTATAAGAACCCGGGCGAAGTCCATGCCCAGCCGGGAAACAACCTTGTAGAATGTATCAACCGTTCCCCTCTTCAGATGGCCGTAATAGGCGGAGTTGGCGATGCTGAAAAGTCTTCCCAGGATTTCATCTCCCACCTTTGACTTCAAGAGCTCAATTTCGCTCTCGTCCGCGTCGGGATCACTGAGCACGGCAAGCACATCGGGGTCGAAACCGAGGTTAACATTGTTGAGTATCTTATCTTCGATATCTGAGATTATCTGATTAACTGTTCCGGCGTCCATTTCCTGACTGTTCCTCCTGTCAGTGAGACCGAATGCTGACGAGCAAGCTGAATAATTTAGATATGCGTTTCGCTCATTTCTTGCAGCACGTTCTTTGATGAACTGTGACGGGATATTCATCCTGCATAGCTGCTGAAGAGACGTCTCCTCCACGTCGCGTGGTGAGTTGATGTTCTATGTAGATACCACAAATATGAAAAAAATTACAGAGTATAAATGTTATTACTTGCATGAAGGACGTGGTATCCGCCGGTTAAGCGGGTAGCCTCAGATCATCGAAGAGCCCTTCAGGCGAAGATCAGGAGAGCAGGGCATATTCGTCTTGAGGTTGACCGGTAAATTTGATAAGTATCTCCATGTTCTACTGTCTCGCAGCAAACGGCTGGGGCTTAGTGTCCAAGCCGCGTCTCTTGTAAATACTTCCGATATTAAGGGGCAAGCCGTTATGCCCCGCTATTCACTTTTTTGCGCCTGGAAAGGAGAACCTTATGGGCCTGGTTTATGAGAAGGATGGGCACATCGCAAAAGTAGGTCTGAATCGTCCCGAGGAAAGGAACGCCCTTGATCCCGAAATCCTGATGGATTTGCATCGTGCGTGGACGGATGTCAATGCGGACGAGATGGTGCGCGTCGTTATCCTCTATTCATGCCTGCCGGATATCTTTTGCGCAGGCATGGATCTGAAGACGGCCATACCTGTGCTCACAAGGGCCAGGGAGCCCGGGAGCGAATCCGAGAGATGGCTGGTGCAGGTGGGACCGCATGTCGGGGAAGCTATGCTGAAGCCGAACATCGTGAAGAAGCCCGTAATTGCCGCTATCAATGGTTACTGTCTGACAGGAGGCTTTGAGATGGTCATGGGCGCCGATCTCCGCATCGCCTCGGAAAATGCAGTTTTTCAGATGAGAGAAGCGAGTCTCGGGATCATGCCGGTCGGCGGGTCGAACGTTTATCTGCCCCGGCAACTGTCACCCTGCCGGGCCTTTGAAATCCTTCTGACCGCTGGCAACTTCCGCGCGAGAACTCTCCATGAATGGGGTTTCCTCAATCACGTGGTGCCACAGGAAGACCTGATGAAGAAAACTATGGAATTAGGGGACAGGATTGCGAGTAACGGTCCCCTTGCCGTTCAAGGCATAATTAGATGCTTCCGGGAATCGCAGGATATGTCATATAGCGATGCCTTCAAAAGGGAACTGGAGATCGGTATGCCCGTATTCGGGAGTAAGGACGCACGTGAAGGCATTCTTGCCCAGAAGGAAAAGCGGAAACCTAATTTTCCGGGCCGGTTTTAGAGATTTTGTTGAAGGCCCCGTCTGATAGTAAGATATACTATAGCGGTGTGAGTTCCTTATATCAGAGAAAATACCTGCCATGAAAGAAGTATTGTTTTTTGCGTCCGGTCTCATTTTGTTTCTATTCGGCATGAGAAAATTGAGCGCCGGGGTGCAGCAGCTTTTTACTTCACGTATCAGAGAATATATCAAGTATTCGGTGAGAAGACCGGTTTACGGACTGTTGACCGGCATAGTGACAACAATTCTCTTTCAGAGCAGCGGGGCAACGACACTCCTCACAGTTGGTATGGTGAGCGCCGGATTGATGACCTTTTACCATTCCCTCGGCATCATTCTGGGTGCGGACATCGGCACTGTACTCACCGTTCAACTGGTCGTTTGGAAAATTGCCGATATTTCTCCCCTTATTATTGTCTTGGGCGGCATTCTCTGGCTTACGGGAAAGGCAAAATGGAAGGATNNGTCATTCCCATCAGCATTCTCGCCATTCTGGCGCAACAGGACCTTATCACTATTGAAAACGCGCTGCCTGTTGTTTTCGGGGCTAATGTGGGGACGACAGTCACCGCCCTTATGGCAAGCGCGGTTACGAACATCAGCGGCAAGAGAAGTGCTGTCTCCCACCTCTTCTTTAAATGTTTCGGCGCCGTTACCTGCCTGATCGCCCTTCCGTGGCTGATTGTCACTTTGAAAACCCTTTCTTCAAATGTGGCGCAGCAGATTGTCTTGGGTCATCTCTTCTTTAATCTTTCTATTGTCGTCTTCTTCATTTTTTTCCTTAAACCATTTGCCAGGTTGATTGAAAAGATCATACCCGGCCAAGAGGAAATCCTGCCGTTATGGCCGGAATTCCTTGATGACAGGTATCTTGTAGATCCCAAAGAGGCCCTGATGTGCGTAAGAAAAGAACTGCAGCGTGAGATTGTCCTTGCACAAAAGATACTCACCGAGAGCCTGCAGTTGGTGAAGGACTACATGGAATGGAAGAGACAAAATGTCATATATGTCGAATATGTTGTCGACGTCTTGCGGCGCGAGATCGTCAATTTCTTGCGCAAGATTTCCTGTCAGCAATTGTCACCGGCATTGTCACGGAAACTCTTCACATATACCGCCATGGCAAACGACATTGAAAGGATAGGTGATCATGCCATCATACTGGCGAAGTTGGCGAGTAATAAGTATCAGGCGGAGGTCAGTTTTACGGAAATGGGCAAAAAGGAGCTGGCAGAAATTGAGAGGCAGGCGACTGAAAATATGCGCGATGCCGTGTCACTGATCGGAGAGCGCAATTTGGAAAAAATAACGAATATTTCCCTCCGCGAGGAGGATATTGATGCAAGGGTGAAGGAGGCACGGGAAAAACATCTCGTGAGATATTACGAGGGTATCTGTCAGGCTGAGGCCGGTCCCATTTTTATAGAAGTATTGATGCATCTTGAAAGAATATCCGATCTTTGTCAGAATGTCGCGGAATACGTCGATGAGCTTAAAGATTCCTGATCATTTGTCGCGAGCGGGGCCGGCCAACATTTCTTCTGAACCCCTGCTTTGGGTCTTGACAATTCGATTTTGCACTAATAGAATTTAATAAGTCATCATGACGCAATTAAACAACAGGACCTGAACTTTCAATAAGGAGATTGATTATGAAAGAACGATTGAATGCACTGCAGGTTGCGCTCAACAACGAGATGAAGGAACACGAGTTCTACATTAAGAATGCCCAGAGGAGCAAGAATCCGGTGGGTAAGGCCATGTTTGAGCAGATAGGCGGCGAAGAACTGGAGCACTACCAGAGACTGAAAGAGCTGCATGCGAACTGGGAAAAGGACAAGAAGTGGCCGGAAACTGTCCCCCTCAAGGTTAAAGATACGGTCATTAAGAGCGTCCTGAAGAATGCGGCGCAGAAGGCGCCCAAGACGATCAAGGGCGATGCCGATGACCTCAAAGCCATCCGCGTAGCCATAGAATTTGAAGGCAAAGGAACGGAGTACTATGCAAATCTCCGTGAACAAGTATCCGACCCGAAGGAAAAGGCATTTTTTAATCTCCTTGCCAATATAGAACACGAACACTACGTGTCTCTCAAGGAAACGGAGGAATTCCTGACCGACCCTGTCTCCTGGTTCAGAAAGAAGGAGAACACGGGTTTGGATGGCGCCTAATTAGCAAGGGGCATTCATCTTCCGTCGGTATCAGCGCTAACAAAAAATAGAAAGGGTTCTCTATGAACGTCAAATTCACAGAGAACCCTTTTTTCATGCCTGTCACTCCTCCGTTGACCTGTTTTTCTTCCTGAATATAACCCTGATCGGCGATTGATCAAACCCGAATGCCTCCCTGATCCGGTTGGTCAGATAGCGCCTGTACGAAAAATGAATGGCACGCGGCTCACGGACAAAAAAAACAAATGTGGGCGGTGCGCAGGATACCTGGGTTGCATAACTGAAAGTATTTGCCCTGTTTTGATGCCGGGATGGAGGGTTTGATGCGAGTACTTCCTTGACAAATCGATTGATCTCGGCGGTACTCACCCGTTTTGCGTACTGGGCCAGGACAGTTTCGATGACATCAAATATCTTGGACACCCTCTGCCCGGTGAGGGCTGATACAAAGACGATTGGCGCATAATCCATGAACTTGGCTGTGTCTTTGATGTCTCTGACATAATTTCCCACCGTAGAGTTGTCCTTATCTATAACGTCCCACTTGTTCACAACGATGATGCTGGCAATCCATTTTTCTACGGTTAACCCCGCGATCTTGGCATCCTGTTCGGTCATTCCCTCCCCGGCATCGATGACGAGCAAAGCTATGTCACAGCGGTTTAAGGCCTTGAGGGCCTGGACAATGCTATATTTCTCAAGGACATGACTGACCCTGCTTTTCCGCCTGATGCCCGCGGTGTCAACAAGCAGGTATTTCTTGCCGTTCAATTCGAAGGGCGTATCTATGGCGTCTCTCGTAGTGCCCGGTATGGGGTTGACGATTGTTCTTTCGTATCCCAGGATCTTATTAACGAGCGAGGACTTTCCGACATTCGGTTTTCCGATCACCGCTATCTTGATCGGCCTTTCCCTCGCGGGTAATTCTTGAGCGGGGGGTGTAAGATGCAAAGCCACATCCTCCATGAGTTCGTGAATACCGAGTCCGTGCTGAGCGGAGAGGCTGTAAAGCATTTCAGTTCCCAGTTCATAAAATTCATAAGTCTGGGTATCCTGCTTGGGGCCATCTATTTTATTGACGACAAAGAAGACCGGTTTTTCAACTCCCCTGAGGATATTCGTGATTTCCCTGTCTGACGGGGTCAAACCCTCCCTGCCATCCATGAGGAAGATAATGATGTCTGCCTCCTCCATGGCCAGACGCGCCTGCTCTCTCATTTGTACCAGCATTGTTTCCGCGGATGCCGGCTCAAATCCCCCGGTGTCGATAAGGATAAAATCCTTGCCGTACCATGTGGCATCCGCATAGTTGCGGTCTCTCGTGGCGCCGGGTTCATCGATGACGATGGCCTTGTTCTTCTGAGACAGGCGGTTGAAAAGAGTCGATTTTCCTACATTGGGCCTGCCGATTATAGCGATTACCGGTTTCACCTGGCCTTTACCTCACAACTTACCGCTCTCATTTTTTTTCTGCATATCCGAATTCTCTGAGCATTCCAGCATCGTGGGTCCAGTCTTTTGTTACCCTAACGAACAACTCCAGGTATATCCTGGCGGCAAAAAATCTCTCCATGTCCTGTCTTGCCCGTTTGCCGATTTCCTTGAGCATGGAGCCTTTCTTGCCGATTACAATCCCCTTTTGCGAATCTTTCGCCACATTGATCGTAGCTTTGATGACCAGCAGATTCTTATCTTCATCTTCTTTAAAGGAATCCACAACGACCGCTGTTGCATAAGGTATTTCCTGATGCGTCAGCATGATAATTTTTTCCCTGATGATTTCTGCTGCGATAAAACGCTCGGTCCTGTCTGTCATCATATCATCGGGAAAGTAGCGCGGACCTTCGGGCAGAAGCCGCCATATTTGTTCCATCAGAGCGACAAGCCCGTCACCGGTGAGGGCGGAGATGGGGATAATCTCGGAAAAAGAAAAGAGATGCTGGAACCGGTCTATAACGGGGAGGATATTTTTCTTCTGCACAAGGTCGATCTTATTGATAAGCAGTATGACGGGCAGTCCGGTGTTCCGGAGGGATTCAATGATGAGCTCATCATCCTTGTGAACGCCTTCCGCGGCCTCCACAACCAGCAGGATAATATCGGCGCTTCTGAAGGCATCCTTAGCTGCCGTCACCATGAATTCATTTAAGGGTGTCGTCGCCCTGTGAATGCCGGGCGTGTCGACGAATATCAATTGCCCGTTTTCAACATTCTTAATGCCCGTGATCCTGTTTCTTGTAGTCTGCGGCTTGGGGCTGGTTATGGCTATCTTTTCGCCTATAATCTTGTTCAGAAGCGTTGACTTTCCCACATTCGGTCTGCCAATGATGCCTATAAAACCGGACTTGAACATATGCACTTTCTCTCTCTGACGTTAGTCTTTATGCCGCCCATTCGTTGTAAACTGCCGTCTCAACCAATGATCCCCTTAATGACGGGACCTTTCTGCAATTGATTTCCTGCCGTCTGCAATCATGGCGAGAGTCCCTCTTTCCTGGACAGGGTCAACTGATACGTCTATTTTTGTGAGGTCGAATGTCTCTTTCAGCGTTTGCATGTTCTTATTCTTGCGGCCGAGGAAGCATGAAACATCTTTGGGAGAGAGCGAAAAAATAACTTCTTGTCCGCCTATCTTCCGGTCGGTAAGCATTGCAGACGCCATATCGAAAAACATGGATTCCTCGACGAGAGAACGGAATGCGGGATGATAGGGGCCGGCGACTATGCTGCCCGCCGTCTCCATTTCCCGCGTTGTCTGCAGGCCGACACGGATCACAGCGATGCCTGCTTCTCCGAATTTTCTCAGAGCGTACTTGCACATCTCAATGGCGCGGGGCATGCTGAGCGGCTGATAAGTTCCGTTTAAGAAGAGTTCTGCCAGGCCTGTATCCTCCAGGACTATGGTGGGATGAATTCTGACCATATCCGGCTTGAGGGCGATAGTCTCCCCAATTGTATATTCAAATCCCGACTGACTGTCTCCCGGAAGACCTGCCATCAGGTGTATCCCCGTCTTGAACCCCCGTTCCTTCAGCATCCCCATGGCGGCAGACACATCCGACGCTCCATGCCCTCTGTTGGAGAGCTGAAGCACTTCATCCNNCCATGGATTGCGCGCCGATTTCAACAGTCGTTACACTGCATCGCTTCATCAGATTCAGGCTTTCGTCGTCTATGCTGTCCGGTCTTGTAGAGATCCTCACTCCCTGTACCAATCCTTTTTCTATGAACGGACTGGCGAAACCGAGTAGTTCGGTCTGGTAGTCCTTCGCCATGCCCGTAAAATTGCCGCCGTAAAATGCGATCTCAGCACCATTCCCCTTTCTCTTTGGGTGATTGAGATATTCTTGAACCGTTCTCCGGAAAGTCTCTTCTGTAATCTTCCCAGAGAAATCTCCCGCAGTCTTATGAACGTTGCAGTAGATGCAGCGGGTGGGACAGCCTTGATAAATGATAAAAAAAGGGATAATCATCTGTGCCATATTACTATTCAGTCGAATTCGCCATTCAGGGGAGAGGCAGTGTCCCGCAGTTTCGCAAACTCTTCTAATGCCCTCCGGGCCGCCTGCTGTTCCGCTTCCTTCTTGCTTTTGCCCGTGCCTGTGGTCGTGATCATGCCTGCGATAGTAAGATTTATTTCAAAAACTTTATCGTGGTCGGGCCCGGTTTCATTGACCAGTATGTATCTCGGCGTCTCTTTAAAGCGGCTCTGACAGATTTCCTGGAGCGCCGTTTTATAATCTTTATAGATAACGCTTTTAATCCCTTCCTCAGCCAGGGGCTCAAAGATGTTTTCCAAGAATTTATATGTTTTCTCAAATCCGCAATCGAGATATACAGCGGCTGCAACCGCTTCGAAGGTATTCGAAAGAATGGATGTCTTGGTTCTGCCCCCTGAACCTTCTTCTCCCCTTCCGAGGAGGAGGTAATCTCCGATGTGAAGCCTTCTGGCAATACCGGCGAGCGATTGTTCGTTCACAACATAGGCCCTGAGTTTGGAGAGCTGACCCTCGGCATAGCCGGGGAATCTCCTTATCAACAGATCGCTGAGGCAAAGCCCGATAACGGCGTCCCCCAGAAATTCGAGCCTCTCATTGTCTTTGCAGGAGAGCGCCGAGTTCTCGTTAACAAAAGAGCGGTGTATCAACGCATTATCAAGCAGATCGATATTGCTGAAGCTGTAGCCGAGCTGCTGCTGAAAATCCCTGAGATTTACAGACCTTTCACCGGTCATCGGTTGTAATCCTTCCGCACAGTTTGCCATCGAGAGAATAAACCGGTATCACGTTTAGGACGTGATTTACCAGAGAAGAGTTGCCATTCTCTACAACGACGGGGATGTAGTTGTCGGAAAATCCTTTCATGAGGCCCGTATCTTTGTCTTTTTTGTTTTCAATAAGTACACTCAGCTTTTTCCCCACAAACTTACGGGCAAAGGAATTTCTTTTTTCCCGCCCCAGTTTCCTCAATATCTCACTGCGCCTCTTCTTGACTCTTTCATCAACCTTGCCGGGGAGACCCGACGCGACCGTGCCCGGACGCTCTGAATAAGGGAACACATGGAGGTAGGCAATGGGGAGTTCTGCAATCAGGCGGAGTGTACCATCAAACTCCTTCTCCCCTTCACCGGGAAACCCGACCATAACATCAAGACCGAGGGCAATATCAGGAATAGCCTGCGCGATTATCTCGAGGCGATTCTTAAAAAATGCCGCGTCGTAATTCCTTTTCATAGCGGAAAGAATCATGTCGTCACCGCTCTGGAGAGGAATATGCAGGTGTTTGCATAACGTGGTCCCCTCTGCTATAAGCCGCATCATGTCATCTGATATTTCCGTGATTTCTATGGAACTCAGGCGCAATCTCCCCACCAATCTATTTTTATCTACGTATTGCATTATCTCGTAGAGGTTTGACGGGTGCGCCAAGTCCTGACCATAGACTCCGAGATGAATGCCGGTGAGGACTATCTCTCTGTAATCTGACCCGGCAAGAGTCTCAATTTCTTTCAAAGCATCCATATATGGAAGACTCCTGCTTTGACCCCTCGCGTAAGGAACGATGCAGTAGCTGCAGAAACTGTTGCAGCCATCCTGGATCTTGAGGAAAGCCCGCGTGTGGCCGGCGAACGTTGAAGGGTTGAGACCGGAGAATTTCCCGGCCTTGCGGATGTCGCTTACGTGCAATTGAGGGTCTCTTCTTACCAGGCGCTCCATGAGCCGGGGGATATGATCCTTTTCTACATTTCCTGCGACGAGGGTTACACCGGGAATTCCGGCAAGATCATGAGGTGCAACCTGGGCGTAGCAGCCCGTAACAATAATGCATGCGTCAGGGTTCGTCCTGATTGCTCTTCTGATAAGGTTTCGCGACTGGTAATCTGTCCGGCCCGTGACAGTGCATGTGTTGATTATATAACAATCAGCCTTCGCAGTAAACGGTACAGACACATAGATGCTCTTGTCGAGCATCTCCAGGATGCCCGCAGATTCATACTGGTTGACCTTGCAACCCAAGGTTGATATGGCTACTTTAATCAATTCCAATGCCTTTCTTCATGCCGCGTCGTCGAATTTAAGCTTCCGTACACTATTTGTCAAGGCTAAAGGATTACTGGATTTTTGTCGATAAATAGAATAGACTGAGTACGTCTTCCGGATGGAGGTTCAACTATGAACTGCTTTATAGATTACGTGACTGCCCATCAATTTACCGCCGGAGTGTGCATCTTTGTCGCCATACTCATCATATATTTTCTCTTTAAGAAACTCATTAAGCTTGCTTTGTTCCTCATTTTGATAATCATAGTGGTGACTGGATATGCATACTTCAAGGAGTCCGATAGTATGCCGAAAAGCATTCACGGCGCCCTGCAGAAGGCCAAGGAAGAAATCCGCATGGTGGTGGAAAAGGGCAGGGGCGTATATGACAGCGTGATGGCGATATTCGAAGAGCGCAGAAAACCCGTGACTGACTATATTGATAAGATTACGGAACAGGATAAAGAAGCCTACAAGAAGAAAAAGCCCTCTCCGGCGGATGAAATTCGCTGAATCGGGGATTAAAGGATAGTCAGAATTAGAGCTTCACAAAACGACCCCGTTCAGAAGATGTTAACCTCCATGGCCCTCGGGGGACAGGCCAAAACACACAATTCACATCCATTGCACTTTTCCGGATCGAAGATGACTTTCATAGATTTTTTCTCGAGAGAGAGGGCGTCGGTCGGACAGAAGGCGGTGCAGGCGCCGCAATGCACACACTTATCCATATTCTGGCTCACATTTTTTGAAACGGGTTCGACCTTGAGACCCCTTTCTTTGAGAAAACGGATGCCCTGATCAAAATTTTCCTTCAAACCGCTTAATTCAACGACAATGATCCCCTCCCTCCTGGGAAGGATCTGGGCCTTGAGGATGTTGAATTCGAGATCGTGTTTTTTCACAAGCTGGCATATTATAGGCTGGTCCACATTGTCCGCTGCATACCTGATGACTACTTTCTTTCTATACATACCCTTTCCTTGGACTCCCATCTTTTGACAGATGTTAAGAGAATGCCGAAATCTTGTCAAGGGATTAGTTGTCCGTTGCAATACCCACGTGTCTGAAACTGCTTATGAAGTTTCCAGAAGGTCATCCCAATTCAGGAGGCTGAAAGTTCTGTGGAGAGAATGGTCATCATCAACGAGATGGTATTCGAGGTTTGCGAAGACCGTCCGTGCGATACCATGTACGGACGATGGGGAAACCACAGCATCATCTCCGCCATGATAAATGACGACAGGGAGCACGAGCTGCCTGCCCAGGTATGGCTCAAATTCGAGTAGATCAAGGGCGGGGGCCAGGAGAATGATCTTCTTGACGCTCTTTTCATTATTGAAGGCATATACTGCGGCCATCAATCCGCCATAGCTCGATCCTACCAATATCAGAGGCGCTTTGCCTGAGAGTATCTCATTCAACTTTTCCGTTCTATCCTTGAAGGCACCCACAAAATCTTCAATGATCATATCAGGGTATTTATCCCTGAAAAATACGCCCTTCGTTCCCATGCCGGAGCTTTCCAGCCCGTGGATAAACACTCTCGTCGACTTCATGTAAACCCCGCTGTCCATCACTTCTTCATCTCGAGCTCCAGAGCGATGTGCCAATGGTGCTTTTGAATTGATTTCAATATGTCAGTATGTTAGAAATTTCGCAAGAGGAGATTCTGTTATGTCCGTTGTCATTCCCTTTAAGGCGCTGAGGCCGCACAGACAATTTGTCAAGGCCGTGGCATCTTACCCCTACGATGTGGTGAGCGCGGAAGAAGCAAGAGCGATTGTCAAAGACAATCCCCTGAATTTCTTGCATGTTGAGAAATCGGAAATCGATCTGCAATCTTCGATAGGTGCAAATGACGAAAGTGTTTATGAGATCGCGAAATCAAATCTTGACGGGCTGATTGAGAAGAACATCCTGTTTCAGGAGAAAAAGGATTGCTTTTATATATACCGGCAGAAAGCCGGCTCCCGCGCCCAGTATGGCATTGTCGCTGCGGTTAGCCTCGCTGAATACGAATCGGGCGAGATCAGGAAACATGAGCTCACCAAGGCAGATAAGGAACATGATCGTATTAGGCATGTCATGGCAGTAGATGCCCAGACCGGACCGGTATTTGTCACGTACAAAGCCCAGGATACCATCGACCAGATGGTCAATAAAATAGTCGAGAAGGATCCCGAATATGATTTTATTTCTGATGACGGCATCTGTCATACCGTATGGGTTATAAGCGCGGAAAAAGATATTGCAGCATTAAAGAAGGCATTTGCTGAAGTGCATGTCCTCTACATAGCCGATGGCCACCACCGGGCTGCCGCAGCCGCAGCGGTACGGAGACTGAAAAAAGAAGCAAAGCCCGGAAGCGGCACAGAGCAAGCATATGACTATGTGATGGCTGTCCTGTTTCCCCATAATCAACTCAAGATAATGAGTTATAATCGGGCCGTGACAAATCTAAACGGTCTGGATGACGGCGAATTTCTTCGTCAGGTTCGCGGAAGATTTCTTGTGTCCGACAACTTTTCGCTAAAGTCGCCGTCCCGTTGCCACGAAATCGGGATGTATCTGCGGGGCAGGTGGTACAGGCTAAATGCGAAGGATGATACGTATGATAAGAATGATCCTATTAAGATACTTGATGTCTCGATTCTTCAAGAAAATCTCTTGAAGCCTGTCCTCGGGATAGAGAATCCCCGAACAGACAAAAGAATAGATTATATAGGGGGCATAAGAGGGGTGGAGGCGCTCGAGAGGCTGGTCGATTCGGGCGAATTTGCCGTTGCCTTTTCCCTCTACCCGACAAGCATGGAACAACTCATGGCCGTATCAGACGTCGGCAAAGTCATGCCTCCGAAATCTACCTGGTTTGAACCGAAACTTCGCAGCGGCATATTTATTCATCTCCTTACAACATGAAAAAGAATGCTCCATGCGTTTCAATGTTAAGAAGGAAGGGAGAAACCGTCGATGAACTTCTTGACAGGCGCGTGAAGATCTTGCAAAAAGAGAAGGGGTACCGGTTTTCTGTCGATGCCCTTCTCTTGGCTCATTTCGTCCGTGTGAAAAAAGGAGACCTGATTGCCGATCTCGGTACCGGCAGCGGCGTGATTGCCATCATCGTAGCGCAGAGAAAAGAATGCTGTCAAGCCGTAGGTGTTGATATTCAGGAAGAACTCGTTGACATGGCGAGAAGAAGCGTCATGCTGAATGATCTTCAGGTGAAGATTAATATATGCCATGGAGATATCAGAAAAATCGAGACCCTCTTTAAACCGGGATCTTTTGATGTTTCAATTCTTAACCCTCCTTATAGAAAAGTGAGTTCCGGAAAACTAAATCCCAATGCCGAGAAGTCCGTGGCACGGCACGAGATCAAAGGATCGCTGCGCGATTTTCTGAAAGCATCGCAATATCTCTTAAAAAAATCAGGGCGCGTCTATATCATATATCCTGCGACCAGGATGGTAGGGCTCCTCTCTTTCATGAGAACGGCCAGTATGGAGCCCAAGAGGATGAGAATAGTGCATTCACATTACTCTTCCCGCGGGGAGTTTGTCATGGTCGAAGGGGTAAAAAATGGGCGGGAGGAGCTGGAAGTTCTACCACCCCTGACAGTATATTCCGAGAATGGCCAATATACGGAAGCGATGAATGCCGTCTTTAGAGAGCTTTCCTGTTTCCCGAAAGCCTCCGCCGAATGATATTTTTCATCATCACCCTTCTTAGGATTTCCTTCAATTCCGGGTCTGCAACAGAAGAAACGCTCTTCTCGATCA
This sequence comes from Syntrophaceae bacterium, assembly GCA_003142635.1. Classification (GTDB taxonomy): domain Bacteria; phylum Desulfobacterota; class Syntrophia; order Syntrophales; family UBA2185; genus Fen-1135. The sequence goes on from PLMX01000239.1 coordinate 103,751, forward strand.
ATTTTTTTTCCTTATCCTTCAGGGCGTAGGAGTCCGGTGAGAATGATGAAACATATGGATGCGCGGGCATCGGCGAGGGAATATCGCCGATGGAAAAGTGGATATTTTTTATCAAATCCTTCCCGAGGAGCTGGTTGGTCTTTTCGATAATATCCTGCTTAAGGATATGAAGCTGGTGCATCCATACGGAAGAAGAAACCTTGACGAAAAGGGTATTTCTCTTTAGCTTGTCGGGGCGAGTCTGGACTGAAATCTGCGGCCCTACAGCCTTTTGCCAGATTTCTAAGAGACGCTGTTCCTCAGAGTCAAAGAAAATATTATGCTTTTTCAGTATACCCGCCAGGACATTGCCGAGTCTTTGTAGATTTATTTGCTTGCCTCTTTTTCGCATAACTTATAATTGCATGGTCCCGCGATGTGGTCAAGAACGTATGACTTCATCCAAGATTTATCCCTATATAATTTTTTTCAGTTCCGCCGCAAATATTTCGTATGTCTTGAGACCAAAAAGAACGAAGCGAACCAGCTCAATATCGGCGTGTTCTTTGAGATAATCTATGATTGTTGTCAGGGCAATGTGCGCGGCTTCATCCACAGGATAGCCATAGACGCCGGTGCTGATCGCCGGGAAGGCGGCGCTCTTGAGTTTCTTTGCCGAGACAAGCTTGAGACTCTCCAGGTGGGCGCTCTTCAAGAGTGCCGCTTCGCCCTTTGTGCCGCCCTGGTAGACCGGCCCCACTGTGTGGATGACGTATTTTGCCTTGAGATTCCCAGCAGTGGTGATAACCGCCTGTCCTGTGGGACATCTCCCGATCTTCCTACACTCCTGCATGATGGAAGGTCCGCCTGCTCGATGTATGGCGCCGTCTACGCCTCCACCGCCCGCGAGTCTCGAATTGGCGGCATTGACGATTGCGTCTGTTTCCTCTCGCGTTATGTCTCCTTCGACGAGGGCTAATATCGAATTGTTGATCCTCACTTCCATGATTCAACTCCTTTCGGTGACGGGCGTTCCCTCCCCATAGACGAGCATCCGATATGCCTTTTCAATCCTGCTCCAGTTCTCCTCCCTGTCCATGGACCAATACCTTCCTATGACTGAAACTACCTTTCCGAGACTGAGCTCCCGGCATTTCTGTTCCACCATCTCTATATACTTGGCGCCGCTTTCCTGCATTTCTCCCCGCCTGCCGAGCATGGCATGAATGAAAACATCCCTTATTCCTTCCTGCTTCGCGATGTCCATCAGGGCAAGAAGATGGTTGATAGACCCATGGGAACTGAAAAACGACACGATACCCATAAGGTGAAGAGCCTTGCCTCTATCCCTGGCGTTACGTATCACATGCAGAAAAGCCTCATTGTGAAAGAAATATCCGTCGGCAATGGATTGATCGATTCTTACCTTGTCGGACAGGATTCTTCTCCCCGACCCGATGTGGAGGTGTCCGGCCTCGGAGTTGCCGACCGTGCCTTCGGGAAGGCCGACAGCCGCACCGGCGGCGGCAAGCAGCGCATGAGGGTATATTTTCTTGAGCCTGTCCATGGCGGGGGTGTTGGCGCGGGCTATCAGATTTCCCTCGCTGCTTTTGTTTTCGCCCCAGCCGTCGAGAATCAAAAGCAGGAGCCGTTGAATTTTTTTCCGGATGGACAGATGCATCGCCGGGCTGTTTTCTTTATCAGCGAACGCCCTGTCATGTATGGCGATGGGGGGGAGACCCATCAGCTCGAGAACAGTGGGGGCAATATCTGCAAGCTCCCCTTGCTCGCGGAGAGATACGTCATAATCATTTTGGGCGAGTATGAAAGGGACATGGCTGTCTGTGTGTCCTGTGTCGATGGTGCCATCCGGGCACCGCCATTTCTCAACGGTACCGTGGTCGGAACTGACGATGGCGACCATCCCTTCTCTTGAAGCCTCGGCGATAATATCGCCCGCGCATGTATCCACGGCTTCAACCGCCTTAATGATGGCCTCTTCATTTTCTATATGGCCGACCACGTCGACATTGGGGAAGTTTATGAAAATAAAATCGTAAGAAGGGTCACGAATTTTTTCCTTGGCTTTTTCCGTGACGGCGTAGATGGACATCTCCGGAGCTTCGTCAAAGAGTATGACATCTCTTCGAGACGGAACGATGACCCTCTCTTCCCCCTCCATGATTTCCGAGTTTTTTCCGTTGAGGAAGAAGCCCACGTGACTCGCCTTTTCAGACTCCGTGATCTTGGCCTGTTTCAGGTCATGCCTTGCAATGACTTCGCTCAGGGTGTCTTCGATGGCGCCCTCCGGCGGAAAGGCAACATGAACGCTCAAATCCTTCTGGTATTCTATCATCGTGGCAAAATGAAGAGTCAGGTCATTCGCCACCGGAAATTTGTCGAAGCCTACGTCCGTCAGGCTCTGGGTAAGTTCGCCTTCTCTTTCGCCCCGGATGTTATAGTATATAATGGCATCTCCTTTTTTCAATCTTCCCGCCGGCAGACCTTTGCGATTAAACAAAACGAGAGGAGGGAATGTCTCATCATCTTCGCCATTCCTATATGCATTTTTAACTGCACGAGACATGATAGACCTGATACGTGCCATGGATTTTTCTCTCTTGGTAAATAAGGTTTCTGTATAAATTCAAAGTGCATCGTTTCCTGCGGGAACGCATGACGGCATTCAATTTTTAACTAAATATCAAAAAACTGTAAAGTGAAACTTTGTCAGTCCTTCATGAAAAGGCCTTTTGTATTGAAAATTGCGTATTTCCATGATAAACTAAATAGATAAAATAATGGGAAAAGTCGGCCGTGCTGAAGATAGGCAGAGAAAAAGATCCGGAAAACATACTGCGCGAGGAAATGCTGAAGGAAAGAGCCGAAGTCCTCGGCCGGGCCGGTGAGAAGTTAGCAGTTGCTATTGATAAGATGAAAAATATAGAGCAGGGTATTGATGAGCGGCTGAAGCGTTTCCGCTTCATGACGGAGAAATATAGGGAGAGAGGCGGTGATCATGAAATTGCCTCTTTAAAGCAGGATATGATGAGTGAAATCAATCGGGAGATTGCTAAATTCAACCGTGCCAGAGAGCATGCCAAGTTGAGATATTACTACCTTATTGTAACGAGAGAGGCTATGGGCATGCGTCGTCATCACTGGGTAGATGAGTGGTACAGCATTCCTCCGAGGAAACCGTCGTTTCGGGACATATGATGGATCGTTATTCAAAGCAAAGAAAGAAGATGGTGGAATCACAGGTAAGGGCAAGGGGGATCAGGGACCCGCGCGTACTTGCGGCAATGGAAACGGTTCCCCGGCATCTCTTTGTCAATGAGGCCCTGCGGGACCAGGCGTACAATGACAATCCACTTCCCATAGACGGGGGGCAGACTATTTCTCAACCTTATATCGTGGCTCTGATGACGGAATCCATGGAACTGACGGGGAAGGACAAGGTTCTCGAAATCGGAACAGGATCGGGCTATCAAACTGCCATACTGGCGGAACTCGCAGACCATGTGTTTTCCATTGATCGCGTCGCCACGCTGGCAAGTGCGGCCAGGAAGCTTCTCGAATCGCTTAATTATTTTAACGTGGCAATCAGAGTCGGGGATGGGACATATGGCTGGCGGGAAGAGGCTCCCTTCGATGCCGTTATTGTCACGGCCGGTGCTCCGGACATTCCCAAGACCTTCGTGGAGCAGCTCGCCGTGGGAGGAAGACTCGTCATCCCTGTTGGCGGCCGCCATTCTCAAACACTCATTAGACTGACCAGATTGTCCGACGACGTAAACGATGTGAAAAAAGAAGATCTGGGTGGATGCAGGTTTGTGGATCTTATCGGGGAATACGGATGGTAATTCGGACGGCTTCGAAACTATTTGACAATATATGGGCTGAAGCAACTGTTTCTGTGCAGTCAGAATCGCGATTGCTCGTTTGCAGTGTTTTAAACTGATGCAGCTAATACTAATGTCCTGGCGCTTGATCATTATCCCCCTTCTCCTAGTAAATCTCTTGTCTGCATGTACCGGGCATTATGCCGGAAATGTGAAAACTAAAGGCATATACTATCGAGTTAAGAGCGGTGATACCCTCTGGAGCATTGCCAATGCCTACAATATGGATATCCAGGAACTCGCTGAGGCGAATAATATAACTGAACCGAAGCTGATAGTGGCCGACACTATCCTGTTTATCCCTGACGCGGATCAGATTATCGATGATGTAATGACTGCGGTCAGAGAAACGGAGTCAGCAAAAAAGATCACAAAAAAGGAAGGGAAGGCATCAGAGACAAAGACCCGTAAAGGAGAGCGCCCGGGTGATAAGACAACGACCGCGGCTGAGGCATTATCAATGAGGGACGCTTCGCGGGGCAAAAACGGGGTGGCGCCTAAAGAAGAAGCAAAAGAGATCAAGGCCAAGAGTGTAGAGGAAGGTACCTCGCTAACGGACGGTGCGTCCCCGCGAGAGGAAACGGGACGAAAGGTCGAACAAAAAGTCAGGGAAAAGGACGGCGGCGGAGAATCAGCCAACATAAAGTTCGACAAGGAGCGTTTCATATGGCCTGTGAAGGGTAGGGTGCGGGCAAAGTTTGGCTTTCAGCGCGACGGTACCTATTATAATTGGATTAGCATAGCGGCAAAGGAAGGGGCGCCCGTGGTGGCTGCGGCGAACGGGACGGTGATTTTTTCCAATTCGTTGAAGGATTACGGGGAAACGATTATTATAAAGCATCAAGACAGTTACGCCACTGTATATACCAATTTGAGCGGCAGAATAGCGCGAGTGGACGATAAGGTCAAAAAGGGCAGTCGCATAGCCTTTCTCGGTAAAGCAGAAAAAAAAGGCGAAGCTTCCTTAAACTTTGAAATCCGGCATAAAAACAAAGCACGCAACCCCCTATTTTTTCTTCCGTGATTTTGAGGCGCAGTTACACTGTCGATATGCGTCCGCGCTTTGATATCCGGATGAGAGATCCAAAAAAAAATGAACTGAAAAGCTCGGATGGTTAATTACGGATATTCCTGGAAATAGAAATATAATGACAGACACTGTCCGTATGGACCCAAGAGAATGAAATGAGACATGACATCGAACAGGGGCCGATAAGACCGCCCAGTGAGGCGACAAGCCTCCTCATACGGGCAACAAGGAACTGCCCGTGGAATAAGTGCGTCTTTTGCCACACCTATCGCGATACAAAATTTGAACTGAGACGCGTAGACGAAATTAAGGCAGATATCCAGAAGGTAAAAGATATTGCGGACCAAATAAGGGAGCTCTCGTGGAAGCATGGCGAGGGCGGGCGTGTCAGCAAGGGCACAGTGAATCTCATATACGGTCGTGATGAGGAATACAGTGATGCTGCAAGATCGATAGCTGCCTGGCTTTATTACGGGGGAGAGTCTGTTTTCATACAGGATGCGAATTCAATCATCATGAAAACGGCTGATCTTGCAGAGATACTATCGTTCATTAAAGATAAGTTTCCATCTGTGAACAGAATTACATCGTACTGCAGGTCAAAAACAGCAGCAAGGAAAACCGTGGAAGAATTCAAAATGCTGAAGAGTGCCGGCCTTTCACGAATTCACATAGGTATGGAAAGCGGATATGATCCCCTTCTAAAATTTATTAAGAAGGGCGTCACAGCTGCGGAGCACATAGAGGGAGGGCGCAACATTAAGGAGGCAGGCATTTCACTCTCTGAATATGTTATGCCGGGCCTCGGCGGGAATCGATGGTCAAAAGAACACGCCGAGGAAACGGCGCGCGTCATCAATGAAATAAATCCGGACTTCGTCAGATTGAGGACATTTCATGCTGTTCCGGGAACGGATCTTTTTGAAATGGTCCAGAGAGGTGAGTTCATCCCCGTAGGCGATGAGGACATACTGAAAGAGATAAGGAGATTCATAGAATGTCTTCATGGCATCGAAACTTTCATAGTCAGTGATCATATCCTGAATCTCCTCGAAGAGCTACACGGGAAACTTCCAGAGGTTCAAGAACATCTTTTGGAAATCATTGACGGATATTTTTCTCTACCTGAGGATGAAAGGCTCGTATACAGGATTGGAAGGAGAATCGGCGCTTACAGGGGGCTTACTGATCTCTCCGATGAGGGCATGTACAAGAAGGTAAAGAGCATAATCGATCAATACAGTAGACAAGACCGGGATCAGATCGATAATGATTTACTAAAAATAATGAATGGATACATATGATGACGATTTCCCGCATGTGATGGTTGTCTTGACTATTGCCTAAAAGCGTGATATAAAAAATAGTTTCAAAATAATTAGCAGGTGAACGAGATGTTTAAAGTGGGAGATTTGGCAGTCTATCCGGCGCAAGGCGTGGGAATTATCGAAGCTATCGAGCACAAAGAATATATGGGCAGCAAACAGAAGTTTTATGTCATGAAGATCATGAGTAATGGCATGAAGATAATGATTCCCATCAATAGCGCACAATCCATCGGGCTAAGAGAGGTAATCGCTGAAAAGGAAATTCCTAAAGTATATGCAATCCTTAGAAATAAGGATGTTACTATTGATAAGCAGACGTGGAACAAGAGATACAAAGAATACCTGGACAAGATCAAGACGGGGTCGGTATTCGAGATTGCGAGAGTACTGAGAGACCTGATTATTCTGAAGTCTGATAAGAATCTCTCATTTGGTGAAAGGAAGATGATGGACACGGCCAAGAGCCTCTTAGTCAAAGAAATATCAGTTGCGAGTAACTCCGAAGAAACCAAAGTGGAGCAAGACCTTAGAATAATCCTGACTGTTCAATGAACATGAGGGAATAAGCCTGTCGGAGTGTTCAATTCCGCTCTTTGAAAAAATGAGAATTATCACGCCAAGTGGGCCGGTATAAAAGTAATTTAGGTAAAAAAGGAGGTGAACATATTGATTATAAAAATTCTTTTAATGGCTGCTTGTTCAATTAGTGGTTATTTTATCGCCTTTACCTATTATGGGTTTCCCATAGCATTAATAGGATTATTTTCAGGATTTTTAATTGCCATCTGTGTCATACGAGCCGAACAGGCCATAAGAAAGGTATCGCTCAGGGTCATATTCGGCGGTGTTGCAGGCATGATCATAGGTCTTTTTATAGCGTTTTTCCTTGCCTATGGTCTCAATTTTGTAGGAGTTACCTGGGAAAAGCAGCAGGTAGCCCCTTGGATATATGCCCTTCTGACAGGCATCATGGGGTATCTCGGACTCGTCATCGGATCAAAGAAGATCGAAGAATTCAGTTGGTTCGGTTTCAGCCAGACGACAAAGGAGAGCCCGGATTACGGGATTCTGGATACGAGCGTTATTATCGACGGCAGGATCGCGGATATATGCGATACAGGTTTTATCGAAGGTACGCTTATAGTTCCCCGGTTTGTACTGGATGAGTTACAGTATATTGCAGACTCTTCCGATTCCATGAAACGCTCCCGCGGCAGGAGAGGGCTTGATATCTTAAACCGGATGCAGAAAAGCAATGGCATCAATATCGAGGTCGTTGATCAGGATTTTCCAAAACTCAAGGGTGTTGATGCGAAGCTCGTGGCTATGGCAAAAAAAATAAACGCGAGAATTATAACCAATGACTTTAACTTAAACAAGGTTGCCGAACTGCAAGGCATAAAGATCCTGAATGTTAATGAGCTTGCAAATGCCCTGAAACCCGTAGTCTTACCGGGCGAAATAATGACGGTCAAGGTAATCAAAGAAGGAAAGGAACCCGGTCAAGGGGTGGCATATCTTGATGATGGAACAATGATAATTGTCGATCATGCGCAGAAATACCAGGGTTCAACCGTCGAAGTTATTGTAACCAGCGTGTTGCAGACTACTGCGGGCAGAATGATATTTTCTGAGATGAAGGAGGTCGTCAACGATAAAAAAACCTACGGGTTCAGTGCGAAACAATAGCGGCGTGGTGAAGCCCGGAGAGCTGGAAAGTCGCCGGGCTTTTTTTATTTGCATAGAAGAGCTTCTTGAAAAATCAACATAATGCATTCTGAAGTATCCCTCGATATATTCATAGATAGACCATTGTGAGCCTTCTCATGAAGACAGTGGCGATTATCCCTGCGGCGGGTTCAAGCAAGCGGATGCAGAATAATGTATCAAAGCAGTATCTCTTGCTTGACGGTGTTCCCGTGCTGGCACGCACCCTAAAAATATTTCAAAGATCGCCGGGAATAGATGAGATATTTCTCGTTGTACCCGGGACGGATATTGACTATGCTCAGGAACATATTGTTGACAGATACGCGATTTCAAAGGTCAGCAACATATTAGCGGGAGGCAAGGAAAGACAGGATTCCGTACGAAACGGCATTGATGCTTTGGGAGGCGATCATGATATCGTCGTCATTCACGACGGTGTCAGGCCTTTCATATCGGAAGAGTTGGTCGACGAGGCCATTACGAAGGCTTCGAGGGCGCGCGCGGTGACGGTGGGAGTACCAGTTAAGGATACTGTCAAATCAGTTGATCGTGACGGGATTGTTGTTTCGACGCTTGACCGTAACCATCTGTGGCTCACGCAAACGCCCCAGGCCTTTGAAAGGGACGTCATAAAAAAAGCCTACGAAGCTGCATACAGAGACAATTACTATGGGACAGATGATGCTTCTCTTGTTGAAAGGATAGGCGTCAAGGTCATGATGATTCGCGGCTCCTACGATAATATTAAGATCACTACCAAAGACGATATCATGCTGGCGGAGATTTTCACAAGAAGGCTCAAGAAATAGGGCGCTGCCCTGAGTGAAGGCCTAAGGAACCCGTTTGCGCCTGATCATGGCCTGACGGTAACACCGGCTGCCGAGAAAAGGACGGAAATGAGAATAGGGTTCGGATATGATAGTCACCGGCTGGTTGAGGGGAGAAAGCTTATCCTCGGGGGAGTCGTCATCCCTCATGATAAGGGGCTTCTCGGCCATTCAGATGCGGATGCGCTTGTCCATGCCATATGCGATGCCGTAATCGGGGCCATAGGAGATGGAGACATCGGCAGATATTTTCCCGATACGGACCCTGTGTATAAAGACATATCGAGTCTGAGATTACTTCATCTGGTTTGTCTTAAGGCAGGAGAGAAAGGTTTTGCCGTGAATAATATAGATACTACGGTAATCCTGGAAGGGCCGAGATTGATGGACTACATTCATGATATGGAATTAAATATTGCCGATACATTGAATATTCCGGTGGAGAGGGTTAATGTCAAGGCGAAAACCAACGAAGGGATGGGGTTCTTGGGACGTGGAGAAGGAGTCGCCGCCTTTGCGGTAGCCACAGTTATCGAAAAGGACGGCAGATGACATCACATAGACCGAGGGTTAGATTTGCTCCATCGCCGACGGGAGACCTTCATGTCGGGAATGC
>PLMX01000084.1:0-10551 GCA_003142635.1 Syntrophaceae bacterium
GCTACTCGATTGTCAAAGAACGATAGTAAACGATGTCTTGAACGTAAAATCAGTAAACGATGTCCTGAACGTTATCACCTACTGTCTCAGATCACATGCTGTCACGTCTATTCACAGAGGTCACGCCGAGACGCGCCCTTTTTTTCATTGAACGAGCTTCTTCAGCTCTTTCTCGTCCAAATGGAATTCCTTTGCCAGGTGTTCGGCTGTAGCGCCGGTCTGTTCTATTACTTCCAATATATATTCTTTCAGGGTCGTCTGTTTTTCGCAGTCATTGAAGTAATTCTTGAGCACAATAGAGAGCCCTTCGGACGGTATCGTATAGCCCTTCTTTGTCGCTTCCCTCTCACCTGTGTTTTCCGGGATGCCCAGAACTACGATCCTCTCATCGACCACGCTGTAACGGATATTATGGACCATCAGGCAACTGCTGAAGCGGACCTCCGCGCCTGCCTTCGTATACAGCACACCGATCTGCAGCCTGTCCGGGAACTTCGGCAATAGGTACTTGATTGACACGCCTTTCCTAGTCATGTCCTCGATGGCATCTGCGATATGCCTCGTCATCTTGACATCATCACCGGACGGAGGTGTCCCGGTGATGCATCCGATGATCTCCTGTTTCGCATCAAACATTGCCTCCATGATGGAGAAGAAGTATTCCTGACGCGTAAGGACTTTTGTTGCCCGTCCAACTTCCTTGAGCAAGGCGTCTCTCCGTTTTCCCTCGTGAATGCCGTAGACGAGAAGCATGATGGTGGCGACAAGCAGCACAGATTCAAGCAGCAGCAGTCCAAATTCGAGGGTCATGATGAGGCCTCCGTCCTTTCGCCTTTCTCATGCATCTTTTCTTCATACCACAGGTCATAGTGCTGTTGGGCCCAGACTGCGTCCACAAAACCAGTGCACATGCCTTCAAAGACGCCCTCGATGCCCACGGTTCCCATATAAATATGGCCGAAAGAGACGGTGACAAACAGCACTGCCACCGTGGCATGAATCACGTGAGAAAGCTGCATGGTTGATCTGGTCTGCCCCCAGATGGGGAAGTCCAGCACGATGCCGGTTACTCCCACCGCGATTCCGAAAATTAATATGAGCCAGAACCATCCCTTCTCGCCGGCATTGACCTTTCCCGTGTGCGGCCGAGGTCCCTTGCCGAGCATGCCGCCCATAGTTTTAAACCACGCCAGATCGATCTTCCTGGGAATATTGTAGCGGACCCAGATCACGAATTCCAAAAGAATACCGATGAGCAACAGCGGCCCGCAATAGTTGTGCAGCACCTTAGAAGCCTGCAGATAAGCGGAATCTACCCAGTGTCCGAAAATAGGTATAAGCAGTATCCGCCCAAGAAGAAGGCTGAGCCCCGTGATGGCCATGATCACGAACAACACGGCAGTATACCAGTGCAGTACCCGCTCCCCTAAAGTATAACGTTCAATCAGCACCCCGGACCTTGGTTTCTCCAACTTATCCGGACCTACGAACTTATAAAACAGACTCATGACCACCAGCGCCGCTATGATGATTAACTGAGAGAAGCGGACGAGGATGCCGTTGCGAATCTCACGCCAGTTTTCCCCGCTGTTTACGATCAATACCTTATGTCCTGCGGTTGAAACCTTCGTGAAGCCCGGGAAACCTTCCCTGACCACGCGCCAGAAGTTGGCATGCGGATTGCTGATATCGGCGCCGATGGCCTGCCAGTAAAAAATCCCGCTCAAGAGCAAAAGCAGCGTGCTCAGAACAAATAAGCCGACCGTTCGTCTTGCGGTTCGCGTTGCCATAAACACCTCCTCTGATCAACGATCGGTTTGCACCAGCTTGGCGCGATCGATCAACTCCTGCTGATTCTTCAATGCCAGCAGGGGGTCCTTTGTGCCCTTGTACACTCCGGGCTTGTGCATGGTTACATTCCGGGACTCGGAAGAACATCCGACAAGGCCCGCAAGAAAGGCAAATGCCGTCAACATAAATAGTATGCGTTTCATGGCTTCTTCTCCTTCTCGGACTTGAAATTGTAAGCCGTGTTCCATCCCCATGTGTCGGGCCTGCCGCCCCGCTTGACCACGCGCTGGATGTAGATGTCGGAAACGACATCGCCGTCTCCGCCCAAGAGGGCCTTTGTAGCGCACATCTCCGCGCACAAGGGCAATTTGCCCTCGGCAATCCGGTTGCGTCCATATAACTTATATTCTTCAACCGAGTTGTCCGGCAGCGGCCCGCCGGCGCAGAAGGTACACTTGTCCATCTTGCCCCGGGCCGCGAATGAGTTCTCTTCCGGGAACTGCGGTGCGCCGAACGGACAGGCGTAGAAGCAATAGCCGCAGCCGATGCACAGATCCTTATCATGGAGCACGATGCCGTCGGGAGTGAAATAGAAGCAGTCGACCGGACAGACCGCTGCGCACGGCGCATCCGTGCAGTGCATGCAGGCTACGGAAATGGATTTTTCACCGGACACCCCGTCATCCATCGTTACTACGTGCCTGCGGTTTATGCCCCAGGGGACATCGTGTTCATTATTACATGACGTAACGCAGGCATTGCAATCAATGCATCGTTCGACATCACAGAGGAATTTCATCCTTGCCATGGTTCGCCTCCTTTTTATGCCGGTGTGATGCGGCAGAGCGTTGCTTTCGTTTCCTGCATCTGGGTCACAGAATCGTATCCATAGGTGGTGGCTGTATTGCATGCTTCGCCCCGTACATAAGGCGCCGTGTCTTCCGGGTAGCGGTCATAGAGATCCTTGCCCTGGAACCAGCCGCCGAAATGGAAGGGTGTGAAGACTGTGCCGGGCCCCACCCGCTTGGTGACCAAGGCGCGCACCTTGATCCTGCCGCCTTCGGCGCCTTCCAACCAGATATACTGACCATTGAAGATGCCTGCATCCGCCGCGTCTTTGGGGTTCACTTCCGCAAACATCTCCGGCCGAAGTTTGGCCAGCCATGGGTCGGAGCGCTCCTCCTCGCCGCCGCCTTCGTATTCGACCAGGCGGCCGCTCGTGAAAATCAGAGGATATTGTGCGCTGTGGTTTACTGACTGAATCGACCGGTAGCGGGTGGGTAGCCGCCAGTATGCCTTGCGGTCCGGATAGGTCGGGTATTTTTTCACCAGGTCGAACCTGGGCGTGTACAGCGGCTCGCGATGCAGAGGGACGGGATCGGGATATGTCCAGACGTTGCAGCGGGCCCTGCCGTTGCCGAAAGGAGCGCACCCGTGTTTGATAACCACCCGCTGGATGCCGCCGGAAAGATCCGTCTTCCAGTTCTTGCCTTCGGCCGCCTTCTTCTCGTCAGGGGTCAGTTCATTCCACCAACCGAGTGTCTTCAGAATGTCAGAGGTAAATTCCGGATAGCCTGTTTTGATGTCCGAGCCTTTTGCATAAACGCCGTCCGCGGCCAAGAGACTTACGCCGTTGTGATCCGTTCCCCATGCTGCCCTGAAGACCAGGCCACCCTCTGCTACAGGCTTGCTCGGGTCATACAATATTGGCGTACCCGGATGCTTCATCTCCGGTTTGCCCCAGCAGGGCCAAGGCAGGCCGTAATAGTCGCCCTTGCAGGGGCCTCCCTCGGCCCTCAGGGTAAGAGTATTGAAGGTGCCCCGGTGTTTTGCGTGCAGCTTGAGGCGCTCCGGGCTCTGGCCGGTATAGCCGATTGTCCAAGCGCCGCGGTTGATTTCGCGGAGGACATCTTCGATGAGAGGCTCGTCATTGGTGATTTTGATGTTCTTGAACATCTCCTTCTCAAAGCCAAGCTTCTTTGCCAGCTTGTATAGAATGGTATGATCCGGCAGGGATTCATAGAGCGGTTCGATGATCTTTTCGCGCCACTGCAGTGCCCGGTTTGATGCCGTCGCCGTGCCGTAGGTCTCGTACTGGGTGCACGTGGGAAGCAGATAGGTGTCGTTCTTGCGGTCGCTCATCACGGCCATATGGGTCGGATGGGGATCGGAGATCACGAGTAGATCCAGTTTTTCCAGGGCCTTTTTCATCTCTACCCCGCGCGTCTGGCTGTTACAGGCATGGCCCTGGAAGATAACGGCGCGGATATTGTCTTTCTGTGAAATGTTATTCTTGTCCTCCATTACACCGTCGATCCAGCGCGAAACGGGAATGCCGGGGATGTTCATGGTGTACTGCATGATGCCGCCCCCGGCATCGTACTGCCGGCTCATATCAAAGCGGGATTTAATCCATTCGTAATCGATGCCCCAGACTCCGGCCCAGTGTTTCCAAGAGCCTTCGGCAAGGCCATAGTAGCAGGAAAGGGTGTGACAATTGGGTCCTACGTCGGTCGCCCCCTGGACGTTGTCATGGCCCCGAAAGATGTTGGCGCCGCCGCCTGACATACCGATGTTCCCCAAGGCAAGCTGCAAGATACAGAACAGCCGGACTGTATGACTGGCTATATGATGCTGGGTAATGCCCATACACCAGACAATAGTGCTCGGCCGGTTTTTTGCCATGGTCATGGCGATCTCATATACCTTGTCTTTAGGAATGCCGGAGACGTTTTCAACCTCTTCGGGCGGCCATTTTTCCACTTCCTTCCGGATGTCGTCCATGGCATAAACCCGCCGGGCTATATAGTCCTTGTCTTCCCAGCCGTTCTTGAATACGTGCCATAGCAGACCGTAAATAAATGGGATATCGGTTCCGGCGCGGATCCTCGCGTAAATATCTGCGTGGGCCGCCGTGCGGGTGAAGCGGGGGTCCACAACGATCATCTTCGATCCGTTCTCTTTAGCCCGGAGAATTTGCAGCATGGCAACCGGGTGGGCCTCGGCCGCGTTGCTGCCAAGGAACAGCATGGCCTTGCTGTTTCGCATGTCGTTGTAGGAATTCGTCATGGCGCCGTAGCCCCAGGTGTTTGCCACGCCGTCCACCGTGGTGGAATGGCAGATGCGCGCCTGGTTGTCCACGTTGTTCGTGCCCCAGAAGGCGGCGAATTTCCCCTGCAGATAGGCTCCCTCGTTGCTCGCTTTGGAAGACCCGCAGAAGAAGAGGGCGTCCGGTCCGGACTCCTGCCGGATCTTCAAGAGGCGGTCGCCGATCTCACCTATGGCCTGATCCCAGGAGACGCGCGTCCAGGCGCCGTTTACCAGTTTCATGGGATACTTCACGCGCCTGTGGCCGAAGCCGTGGCTCCGGGCTGCAGCCCCTTTGGCGCAGTGGCCGCCGAGGTTGAAGGGTGACTCGTAATCCGGCTCCTGCCCCACCCACACCCCATTCTGCAGCTCGGCGATGATGCCGCATCCGACGGAGCAATGGGTGCAGATCGTCCGCCTGTATTCCGTTTGCAGGTCAGGCCTCGGGAAATTCCTCTTTTCCTCGGTCGTGGCCTGACGCATGCAGGATAAAGGCAAGAGCCCGATCAGGGCGCCGCTTCCCAGTGCCGCGCCGCTTACTTTCATAAACGTCCTCCGGTCCATGTGTTTAGGAGCGGCAGGTTCAGAGGATATCCTTCGCAGCCATTTTTTATTGAATTGTCTCATGCGTGCATACCTCCATGATATTCTGCCGGCCCGCTACATCCTCGCCGTCTCGTAATATTTTTTTATATGTTCCGTTAATCGATAACCCTTGTTTGATTCTTCCTGCGGCAGGGGCTGTTTTGTTTCTTTGGCTGACGCCGGTCTGATGAGGCCGAGCAAAGCGGCAAGTCCGCTTGCGATCGCCGCGCCCTTGATAAATTTCCGCCGGTCGCACGTAGTTTCAATTTTCATCTTCTGTTCCTCCTTCGTTTATGGGGCGATGAATATTTAGCACTGCATTTTAAGTATTCTCTTTCGGATTCGAGAAAGCAGCCGCCGAGTGAGCCGACCATGCGGTAAAATCCGGCACTCTTTGCGGACTCCAAGTCCTTGAAGAAGGCCGTCAGCCACGATGCTATATGCCGCTCGAAGAATTCCGACTGCGTTTCGTAGGGCACATTATTCTGCTTCTCGGAGATAAGCGCCATTATTTCACAGAGCGCACCGGCATGATCTTCCGAATCATGATTGCCCGCCTGCCTTACAATGCCCAGGCGAAACAGGTCGGACCGCAGGGATGCCAACGGCAGGGACTGAATCATACTTTCCCTGTACCACGATGCGTATGGAATGAGCTCGCCGCAGCCCAGGCCCACGAAGAGCGTGTTATATTCATTTCCCACAACGTCGGGCTGATAGTCGCGGCTGGCAAGGCGCAGAGTTTCGAGAGCGTTGAGCATCCCTTCAGAGATATCCTCATCCCATTCCAGGTGTCCGAGCACATTCAGATGTTCTTCCGAGGGTGGACTTACCAGAAGCGCGGCCAGTGTAACGTAAATGTCTGTGCGGATGTTCGCATGCGAAGCGAACCATCCTGAAGCATCGGGATATTTCATTACCGATTCCATGATTTCATATCCTCCGACATAAGGGCATCACGGGTGCGGCAGACGCGGCACATCTGCAACCGGCGCAATTGCCGGTCATTCGCGTACATCCAGTGGCCCTTGAGTCTTTCTTGCATGCGGGTTACCATGGCCTTCGGGGCGAAAGGGGAATCGCATTTAATACAGCGGAATGCATCGGTCTCATGCAGCACTACCCGCGCCTCAAGTGCTTCGGGGTCGCACAGCATCCTTGTCTGCAGTTGAATCGCGTGCTCAGGGCATGTCTCCTCGCACAAGCCGCATTGATGGCAGCGTGATTCGAGAAACAGAAGCCGCGGCAGATCGCCGCCTGCGGTAAGCGCCCCTGAAGGACAGGCGCATGCACACGCCATGCATAACGTACAGGTGTGGTTATCTATGGTCACGGCGCCGAATGGAGAACCTGCCGGCAGGACGAGCCATGATCGTTTAGAGCCGGATTTGTCATAAAGATGCTGCACGAACAGGCGGACAAGTGCGCGCTTGTCGTGCGCGGAGGAAGCTGCCAAGGGTGGCATCGGAGAATTGCTAAATTGCACATCGGCGCCGTCCGTCTTTGAAACCTCCTCATCTATATAATTATCGTCTTCTTGGGGTATGACGACAAACCTGACCTTGCCTTCAGGCATGTCAAGCCCCTTCAGTATAGCGCGGGCCATTTGTACCTGCCATGCCACAGCCTCTCTGATCTTGGGCGGGTTCTGCTGTCGGCAGGCCACAACAACACTGGGGGCGCCATAAGAGAGGGCGGCAAGGATCACATCCAGTCCTATGCAGCCGATTTCTTCCACCTCAAAATTGACTGCAACATCGTTGTTCCTATCGCTCCAGACGATTTTCGCGTCAGAGATAACCAGGGTCTGCGGGGAAATAGCATTTGCCTTGCGGCTCTCAAGGAAGCGCTGCAAGATGTCGAGGAGTTCAACCTGAGACGGGTGCACCATACGGATCGCGTCCGCAGGGCAGACGAGCGCACAGCAGCCGCATCCTTGACAGAGATAATGATTGACGGAGATTTCCCGACTATTCGTCTGGATCGCACCAAAGGGACAGACCTCCAGACACCGGCCGCAATCACGGTTGCGCGACTTATCATGAAGACAGCGGCTTTTCTTAAAAATCGTAAATTGCGGTTTTTCAAATCGGCCGCGCATCTCCGGAAGTTCCGCCAGTAGGTCATTGAGATGCTCGGGATTCCGCCCGGATGCGTAATATCCCATCGGCAGACGATCTCCCGAAAAAGCGGGGATGGGTTGAAGATCAAGAACGAGGTCAAATCCGTCCGCCAGATGCGTTTGGTCCCCGTTAGCGGTCAACGTTGCGGAAAAACCACCGAATGCTCCGGTAATCGAAACGCCATCTGCCTCAAGAAGTGTGAGTCGCCTGAGCCTGGAAAGAGATGCATCTACAGATGCTTTTTCTGTCACCACCACGGTACATGTCAACCGCTGGTCTTTGAGGGCTGCGCCGCAGGCGATAGCGCGCGCCGCATCCGTATCGATGATCAGGGTCCGCCCTTGGGATACCACTGTCAAAGGCGGCAAGGCTTCGACAGGATCAGGCTCATCGCTTGTTGTCTCCATTTTTTTCGGAACCGGCGCCTGCTCTCCACAAAAATCGACATGGTCTCTGTCGTGCTTCCGTTCCATCTGATGACGCATGTCTGCGGTAATGATGCCGTCGAGCGGTTCGAAGAATCCGTAGTTTGTGGAACAGTCATTCAGATCGTCGGTGCGGTTGAACTCCGCGGCATGGAAGTCTATTGTTGCACCGTTAGCAGCACGATAAAGGGAAGGCGCTGACACCCCGGTTATTTCGGTTGAGGGGTGAAGGTCATGTTTTCCCGATGGTATGCTTCCCGATTCCTTTTCCTTTGTCATCAGATGACCCTTAGGAGGAGATTTTTCTTGTTCTATTACTCTAAATGATCATCCACTTCAGCGATGTCTCAGAATTTACTAAAAGAAACAATCCGACATTGTTTATGTAGGTTAACTGTTCTTATGGAGGCAGTCTATCAGGGTGAGGTAGATTTCTGTTGGGGGGAAAATCTTATTTCTTGGTCATCCTATGGATGAACGAAAGCAGCAAGGTAACAATAAAATATACAGATTATCGGGGATTATGTTTCATCTTTACAGGAGGAATCTATTTCCGGGAAAAAGAAAAGCGCGAAGAAAGAAATTTCTTCCAGCATATCAAACTTTGAGCAGGAAATTCCAATCCCGGACGGATATGGCCTCTTGCGTCATTGTCTCAGAAAAAATCTTTCTTCATATCCACTGTGATGCGGCTGCCTGCGAGCAGGGTTTTGGCCAGACCCTCGATTTTGGGGAGTTCGTACTGGAAGAAATACCGGAAGGTGTAGAGCTTTCCCTGATAGAAATTCATCTCCGTCCCTGCAGGATTCATCCGCAAGGCCTTGTGGGCGGCCATGGCCTGGAGGAGCCACTGCCAGCCTATGGTTACAATGCCGAAGAATTCCAGATAAAGCGTGGCGTCCGCCAGGAAGAGGTCTATCTTTCCCTGCATGGCAAGGCCGACCAGATGCGCAGTGACCTTCTTTAGTTTGTCAACAGCTTCTTCAAGCTCCCGTGCGTAAGATTGCAGGTGCGGCTCCCCATTGGCAGCGGCTATGGTCTCTTCGAATTCCCGGATGAGCAGCATAGCTGCCTCCCCGTTCTTCATGGGGACCTTGCGGCCCAGGAGGTCGAGGGCTTGAATACCCGTGGTTCCCTCGTGGATGGGATGGATGCGCGCGTCACGATAGAGTTGTTCTATGGGAAACTCATCACAGTATCCATACCCGCCGAGACATTGCAAGGCCTGGCTTACGGCGAGGATTCCCATCTCCGCAGGATAGCTCTTGGCCACAGGCGTGAGAATCTCGAGGAGGAGGCTGTATTTTTCTTTTTCCTTTCCTTCAAGGACCTTCTCGAGATCGACATACTTACCGCATTGCATGAGGAGTGAAAGGGAGCCTTCCACGACGGCGCGCTGGAAGAGGAGCATCCGCTTCACGTCAGGGTGCTCGATGATAGGAACTTGAGGTGACAGGGGATCCTTGGCTGTGGGCGGCCGTCCCTGAGGCCGCTCCCGGGTATATTCCAGCGCCGCATAATAGGCGGCAGAAGCAATGCCGGCGGCCGCAATTCCCACTGCGATACGTGCCTCGTTCATCAACTGGAACATTTGGGATAGTCCCCGGTTAGGCTGTCCGACAAGATAGCCCCTGCAGTCGCCGTTCTCGCCGAAGCTCAATTGGGTGATGGGCGCCCCACGGTAGCCCATCTTATGGTAGATACCGGCCACATGGACATCGTTAAAGACGAGTCCGCCGCTTTCATCCGGTCGCATCTTCGGGACGATGAATAGAGAAATGCCCTTGACGCCGGGCGGAGCGCCGGCAATCCGCGCCAGAAGGAGATGCACGACGTTTTGCACGCCGTCGTGATCCCCTGTGGAGATAAATATTTTCTGTCCCCGTATGCGGTAGTACCCGTCGTCGCCGGGTTCAGCAAGGGTCGTTATGTCGGATAAGGAGCTTCCCGCCTGCGGCTCAGTGAGGGCCATAGTTCCCTGCCAGTCGCCGGCGTACATCCTCGGTAAATAGGCGTTGATCAGTTCTTCAGTGCCAAAGGAGTATATGAGATGGGCGGCGCCGTCCGTGAGGTAGGGATAGACGCTCGCTGCGTAATTCGCTGCGGAGAAGATGAACATGGGGACGAATCCCAGAATTGCCGGAAGCTGCTGCCCGCCCAGTTCGGCAGGGGTGGTGGCGGATATCCAGCCGCCTGCGCCGCAAATCTGCATGATCTCTTTCACCTGGGGATGAACCTTCACCCGCCCATCGGCGAATTCCGGCTGGTTCTTGTCCATTTCCCGCAGGGCAGGCCGGAAGAGGTCCCTTCCCAGTTTCATGGCTGTTTCCAGGATCATGTCGAAGGCCTCCCGGCTGTGATCGGCATAGCGGGGATATTTGAGCAGCGAGGTCGCATCGAAGACCTCGTAGAGCAAGAATCTGATATTTCTTTCACCAACGAATTTATCAGCCAAGATTTCCTCCTTTTGCGTTCCTGAGAGAGATGACAAATTTTGATTTGCCGCACAAGTTCCGTTTCTTATTGAGCCACATAAAACA
>PLMX01000084.1:10578-38382 GCA_003142635.1 Syntrophaceae bacterium
CTGCTGGGGGAGGATCACTGTGGGATCTTTTTTTCTACTCTGCCGTCGATGACCAGGTCGTCGCCAAGCCTTCGGACTTTTCTGTATGCTATTTTGAGCGATTCATTTATGCTCTTGATTCCGAGGTCGCCGATTGCCTCAAGACCTTTCCCTACGATCTTGGGAGCAATAATTATGACTACTCTATCTGGCAGTTGTTCCGACAACATGGATGTGATGATGGCCGCCCCGCCTTCAACGAGGACAGATGAGATATTCCTCTTTCCCAGTTCCATAAGAAGTCTCACCAGATCGACGCGGCGATCCTTGCCGGTGTCAACTATGAGCACTTCAATGCCGAGCTCCGTAAGCCGGGCGCGCTTGTCGCGGTCCGCATTATTGGTGGTTGCGATTATAGTCCCGGCCTTGTTCTGATCTTTCAGAATTCGTGCATCAAGAGATATACGCAAATGGGAGTCGACAACGATCCTGAGGGGGCTTCTGCCTCTGACGAGACGGACAGTCAGTTCCGGATCATCCTTCGACAGGGTGCCTGAACCAACGAGGACAGCATCATGGTGGCTTCTCAATGCATGAGCAAACTTGAGTGACTGCCCGGAGCTGATCCACCGGGAATGTCCCGAGGCAGTGGCAATCCTCCCGTCGATGCTCTGTGCGAACTTGAGGGTTACGAAGGGAATTCCCGTCCGCATGAACTTGAAAAACCTTTCATTGAGTTCCCTGCACGATTCTTCCAGGATGCCCACCGTTGTGCTTATGCCGTGACGCTTGAGGGTTTCGATGCCTTTGCCTGCAACTACGGGATTGGCATCAGGGGTTCCGATGACCACCCTTCTTGGTTTAGCGGCAATAACGCTTTCTATGCAGGGAGGCGTCTTCCCGTAATGAGTACAGGGCTCGAGGTTAATATAGATGGTCGCGCCCTTGGTGAGTTCGCTGGCATGATTGATGGCATTAATTTCGGCGTGGTTGCCGCCGAATTTCTGATGATATCCCTCTCCGATAATCCGGCCCCTCTTAACAATAACGGCGCCGACCATGGGGTTGGGACTCACCCATGCCTCTCCTCTGCGGGCGAGCTTGAGGGCCCGTTCCATATAGAATTCATCAGTCACGATGCGTCTACCTCCTTCTGACTTTCGCATTTTATACCATGCCCGTCATGGATGTAAAGGATGAATAATAAAAGAATCTTTCTGTTGTTGAGCATGCTCTAATGTGATATAGAAATGCGCGATTATCGCTCTTGAGATTGACCTCTGGTCAATCCGTTATCTTAGAGTTTGCACTGAGGACGGGCGTGACGCCCGTCTTCACAAAAAGGAGAGGAAATTATGAAGGGTGTTGTCTTAGCGGGAGGTTTGGGCAGTCGCATGTATCCTCTTACAAAGGTTACCAATAAACATCTCCTCCCAGTTTACAATGAACCCATGATTTATTATCCCATAAAGATACTGGTGAATGCCGGCATCAATGACATCATGATTGTTACAGGCGGAAACAATGCCGGCGAATTCCTGAAACTCCTGGGAAACGGGGCGGAATTCGGCCTCAGACATCTCAATTATACATATCAGGAGGGAGAGGGGGGAATCGCGGCGGCCCTGAGCCTTGCAGAGTTTTTTGCCGATGAAGGGAAGATTGTTGTCGTCTTAGGGGATAATATCATAGAGAAGAATGTCAGAAAGGCAGTTGAAGCTTTTGAGAAACAGAAAGACGGGGCCCGGATCATGCTGAAAGAGGTGCCTGACCCCAAGAGATTCGGCGTTCCCGTTTTCGATGGCAGGCGTATCGTCCGTGTTGAAGAAAAACCGGCAGAGCCGAAATCGCAGTATGCCGTCATCGGTATCTATATGTATGACAGGAGAGTATTTGACTTCATCAAGGCTTTGAAGCCGTCGGAGAGAGGGGAACTGGAGATTACGGACGTTAATAATTTCTATATTAACGAAGGAAGAATGGAGTGGGATATTCTTGATGGCTGGTGGAGCGATGCAGGGACATTTGAATCCCTGCAATATGCCGGGAACATGGTGGCGCAGACGGGAGCAAACAAGACGTGAGGGGATCGAATATGATCGAAGGTGTCATTGTAAAAAAGCTGAAGGTCATACCTGATGAGCGGGGCAGATTGATGGAGATCCTGCGCGCAGATGATGAGATGTTTAAAAAATTCGGTCAGGTGTATATGACGACAGCCTACCCTGGAGTCGTAAAGGGATGGCATTATCATAAGAAGCAGTATGATAATATGGCCGTTGTAAAAGGCATGATGAAAATTGTTCTTTACGACGGCAGGCTGGATTCTTCGACATATGGTGAGATAAATGAATTCTTTGCGGGCGAACATGATCCCGTTCTGATACATATCCCGCCTTTCGTTTATCACGGGTTCAAATGCATTTCCCAGGAAGAGGCCATGGTCGTCAATACACCCACAGAGGCATATGATTACAGGGAGCCCGATGAATTCAGGATGCATCCCCATGATAACGATATTCCTTATGAGTGGGACCGGAAAGACGGCTGATGCAGATAATCGGGTAAACCGTTCAAAAAATCATTAGATGATTGTTATTGCAGGAAGTAAAGCAACCGCAGGTTGGTGCACCTTCTTGCGAAAAATAGGGGAAAGGCATTGACAAGGTTTGTATGGACGCATTTCTGTATATATTTCTTGCGTGCGTGGGCGCCGCCATTGGGAGTTTTCTCAATGTCTTGATCTTCCGGATTCCTGAAGGGCAATCTATCGTTCTTCCATCTTCCCACTGCCAGAAGTGCGGTCATGGCATAAGGGTTTACGATAACATCCCCATCATCAGCTATATTATTCTGCGGGGTAAATGCAGGGACTGCCATGATAAGATATCTTTGCAATACCCCATCGTGGAAGCGATTACGGCAGTTATGTCGCTCCTCCTATTCGTAAAATTCGGTCCGAGTTTCAAATACCTCGCATCTTTCATCTTCACTTGTGCATTGATCGTCATCACATTCATCGACCTCCGTCACCAGATAATCCCCGATGTCATCAGTCTGCCGGGGATACCTATCTTCTTTTTCCTTGCCGTTTTCGTTATGAACCTAACCGTTTGGGAATCGCTCCTCGGGATTTTCATCGGCGGCGGGAGTCTCTTTCTGATTGCCTTCGTTTATGAGATTATCACGAAGAGGGAGGGCATGGGGGGAGGGGATATCAAGCTGCTTGCCATGCTCGGCGCTTTCTTGGGTTGGAAGTCTCTGTTTTTTGTCTTGTTTGTAAGCTCCCTGCTTGGCGCAGTAATCGGCATATCGGCTATGATTATGAAGGGGCAGGACACGAAGTATGCCGTGCCTTTCGGTCCTTTTCTGTCCATGGCTGCTGTTGCCTATCTCTTTGTGGGCGCGGCCGTGACGAAGTTTCTCTTCTTTTACTATTGACGTTCTTATCAAAATTTCTTGACTTCGATGTAGTATGAATATACCGTACTAAACAGCGAGGAAAAGCACGGAGAAAGGCGGTCAAATAGCGTGATTGCCGGGGCTGATTCGTGATCTGCTTGGTTTGGCTTTTGAATCCTGTTATACAAATAAGAGGTTGGCCACATGGCCAACTTTTTTAGTATGGATAATAATGGTTTCTTCGCCGCCGCGATCCCCGAGTTTGAAAGGTCTTCGGATGAGAGGGTTATCTTACGGAAGAAAGTGCGTGGTTAAATGAAGGATAGATTGCAAACACTGCTGGGAGAAGCTGTAAGGGCCTGTATCGAAAAAAAGTTGATAGAGGCTGAGGCTGTCCCCTGCATTGAAATCAATATACCGAAGGACGCCGGTCACGGTGACTATGCCTCCAATGTGGCGATGGTGCTGGCATCCCGTGCGAAGGGTAAAATGCCGCCTCGACGGATTGCAGAGATCATCTCGAAGAATATCAGCAGCGGCGATGACGTACTGGCAAAGGTCGAGATTGCAGGGCCCGGATTTATGAACTTCTTCATACGGGAGAACGTATGGTCCACCCTCCTTCGCGATGTTGATGAACTTGGCGATCGGTATGGCGCGTCTCATTCCGGCAAAGGGAAGAAAATACATTTAGAATTCGTCAGCGCCAATCCCACTGGACCTCTGCACATAGGACATGCGAGAGGGGCTGTTGTTGGCGACGTCATTGCGAGTATCCTTGAGGCGTCAGGGTATTCGGTCTTTTGCGAGTATTATATTAATGACACGGGCAACCAGATGAACAACCTGGGGAAGTCCGTTCTTTTTCGTTATCTCGAGCTGCTCGGCGAGGATGTGGAGTTTCCTGAAAGTTGCTATCAGGGGGACTATATCCGAGATCTGGCCAAGGAAATTATTTCAAGAGAGGGTGACCGCTATCGTAACATAAATCAGGAAGAGACCATCCGCATTTTTACCGAATATGCGGCACGTGAAATATTAAAGGGCATAAAGGACGATTTAATGGCCTTCGGCGTAGTTTTTGACAATTACTTCAGCGAGAAGGATCTTTACAAAGATGATGGAGTGGCAAAGCTGCTTGCCGCTCTTGAGAAGAGCAAATTCATTTACAACGATGGGGAAACGGTCTGGTTCAGGACGACCGCTTTTGGGGACGAGAAGGACAGGGTAGTCATAAGAAAGAGCGGAGAGCCCACGTACTTTGCCGCGGATATAGCCTACCATCAGAATAAGTACGGGCGCAGCTTCGATGAACTTATCGATGTCTGGGGGGCCGATCATCATGGATATATCCCCCGGATGGTTGCCTGTATCGAGGCGCTTGGCCATGAAAAGGAGTCCCTGAAGATTGTTCTGGTGCAGCTCGTGAGTCTCTTGCGGGATGGGAAGCCCGTCGCCATGTCCACGCGTGCAGGCGAGTTTGTAACCCTGAAAGAAGTCATCGATGAAGTAGGAAAAGACGCAGCAAGGTATAATTTCCTG
Organism: Syntrophaceae bacterium; assembly: GCA_003142635.1. Taxonomy (GTDB): domain Bacteria; phylum Desulfobacterota; class Syntrophia; order Syntrophales; family UBA2185; genus Fen-1135. The sequence continues at coordinate 15,502 of PLMX01000084.1, forward strand.
ATGAGGCGCTCGGACAGCCACCTGGATTTCGATCTGGAACTGGCAAAGAGGCAATCGAGTGAAAATCCCGTCTACTATGTGCAGTATGCCCATGCGAGAATTTGCAGCATCATGAGAAATGCAGATGAGCGGGGATATAAAATGCCCGCGTATGATGAAGTGGATTTAAGCTTCCTGACTCTGCCAGAGGAGATTAACTTGATCAAGACAATCTCCCGGCTTCCCGAAGTGCTTGAAGGCGCGGCGCTGTCTCTCGAGCCGCACCGCTTGACGTTTTACCTTAATGATTTTGCAGCTCTCTTCCATAGCTATTATAACAAACATAAGGTCCTTTCTGATGATGAAGGCAAGAGCACGGCGAGACTTTTCCTGGCAAAATCAATTCTGACCGTGCTCGGCAATGCTTTAAGGATACTGGGAGTTTCAGCACCGGAAAAAATGTGAAAACAGTATAAGTGCGAAATGACATCCAAGAATGTTCGTATATTTGAACTGAAACTTGGCAAACGGGCGTTGATCCTATTTATCGCGGGGATGTCCTGTTTGCTTTTTGTTGTCTTTCTGTTCGGTGTTACGGTTGGCAAGGATATTGATACCTACCCGGAAAGATATTCGCACGGTTTTCGGGGCATGATGATGGAAAAGCTTGGCTGGTCGTCGAACAAGGCGGAGACTGCAGTGTCCGCTGGCGAAACAGCGACAGAAACCGTCAAGGCAGGGGTTGAAGAAATTGTGCCGGAATCAAAAAAGGCGCCTGCGGCAGCAGCGCCTGATGAAAAGCAGCCTTCGGTTCCCGCCGTCACACAAGCGGAAATAAAACCGCCTGTCGAGCAGGAGAAATATCAGATACAGGTTGGTTCTTTCAAGGAAAAGGAAAAAGCGGACCAGCTGTGTAAGAAACTTACAGGCCTTGGGTTCTCCCCCAAGGTCGCAGAAATGCGGGTGCCGAAAAAGGGGAAGTGGATGCGCATAACCCTTGAGGGTTTTGAAAGTCGGGAAGATGCGCAGAAAGCGGCGGAGCGTGTGGCAAGAAGAATCAAGGGACTCAACTGTGTCGTTCTTAGAACGGGAGCAAAGAATAACTGAGATCAGCAGATATGTGGCGGTGAGTGCGAGTGATGTTTGAGACGCTGACGGAAAAATTGGAAGCCGTATTTAAGAAACTCAAGCGAAGAGGTCGCCTTGATGAAGATAATATTGTCTCCGCCTTGAGAGAAATACGTATGGCCCTCCTCGAGGCGGATGTCAATTTTAAAGTTGTCAAAAACTTTATAGATGACGTCAGGTCGAGGGCTGTAGGGCAAGAGGTTCTGGGCAGTATTACACCCGGCCAGCAGGTCGTGAAGATCGTCCACGACCTGCTCGTGGAGCTATTGGGAGGAAAGAGCGCCCAGCTGAAACTATCCGGCCGCCTTCCTGCGCCGGTAATGATGGTCGGTCTTCAGGGATGCGGTAAAACTACGACAGCCGTCAAGCTTGCGCGGCATCTGGTCAATCAAGGCAGGAGGGTGTACCTCGTTTCGTCGGACGTATACAGGCCGGCAGCCATAGAACAATTGCGGGTCTTAGGCGAGAAGATAGACGGTGTGGGGATTTATGCCTCCGCAGATACTCATGATCCGGTGAGGATGTGTGTGCAGGCCGTCGATGAGGCAAGGAGCAACGGCTATGAGGTGATTATCATCGATACGGCCGGCAGGCTTCATATAGACGATGAAATGATGGATGAACTGAAAAGGATAAAGGATGCCGTTAATCCCGCCGAAATTCTCCTTGTCGCAGATGCCATGACGGGCCAGGATGCCGTCAATGTGGCGGGAAAATTTAATGAGCTTCTCGGCATCGACGGCGTTATTATGACCAAGATGGACGGAGATGCGAGGGGCGGCGCAGCTCTCTCGCTTCAGGCGGTCATCGGCAAGCCCATAAAGTTCATCGGTGTCGGTGAAAAAATAGATGCTTTAGATGTCTGCCATCCCGAGCGCCTCGCTTCACGGATCTTAGGCATGGGTGATATCCTGACCTTTGTCGAAAAGGCACAGGCTACAGTGGATGAAAAACAGGCGCGGGAGCTCGAGAAAAAAATCAGGAAGAATGAATTTACCCTTGAGGATTTCCGCGACCAATTGAAACAGATCAAGGCTATGGGGTCTATAGGCGACATCATGGGCATGATTCCCGGATTGGGAAAGCTCAAAGGCCTGGCGCATGCGACACCTGATGAGAAGGAAATGATAAGAACCATGGCGATAATTGATTCCATGACGAGGAAGGAACGTTCGAATTATCTTTTAATCGACGGCGAAAGGAGAAAAAGGATAGCGGGAGGAAGCGGAACTACGGTCCAGGACGTCAACAGGCTGTTGAAAAATTACGCTGAGATGAGGAAGATCATGAAAAAGCTGACGTCAAAGGCAGGAATGAAATCGTTTCGCAGGGGCAATTTACCCTTTTAATTAAATGAAAAATGAACTATAATAAAAATCCTTCCTTTATAAACAAACGTATGTATGACGAATTACAATAATTTTCAGGAGGTGATAGATAACAGGAATGGCAGTTAAGATAAGGTTGGCGCGGCTTGGTGGAAAAGGCAGGCCCTATTATAGGATTGTGGTAGCCGATTCTGAATCTCCGAGGGATGGCAGATTTCTGGAGATCCTGGGAAGCTATAATCCTCAAAAAAATCCGGCGGAGGTTGTCCTGAAAAAGGAGCGTGTTGTCGATTGGCTTTCAAAAGGAGCAATACCCACTTTGACGGTTTCTCAGTTGTTTGCGAAGAAGGGGATCACGAAGTGAACATAGTTGAAACGAATGTGGCCATGTCTTGAATTTCGAAATTGAATGGTTTTTCGGTTGAGGTCTATTGCAAATGGATTTATTGCATAAGTAACCCGTGGAGGTTGTGACGATGAAAGAGTTGATCAAGTACATAGCTCGGTCTTTGGTGGATAGTCCGGATTCCGTGGAAGTATCCGAAGTGCTTGGTGAGCAGACTTCTGTGATCGAACTTAGAGTTGCGAAGGAAGACCTTGGTAAAGTCATCGGTAAACAGGGAAGAACCGCGAAAGCCATGAGGACGATTTTAAGTGCGGCATCGACGAAGCTTCGCAAGAGAGCAGTCTTAGAAATTATTGAATGAACCCAACTCAGTTCTTTGAAATTGGCAGGATTGTCAAGTCCTGCGGTCTTAAGGGCCTTATGAAAGCGGTGTCGTACCTTGAATCAAATGAGAAACTTCGAAACCTTGACGAACTATATATGGGCTACGGTAATGACAGGAAGGGGCCCTTCAAAGCGAAGGGCGTCCGGAGCAGGGGAAAGAGCTTTTTTCTCGAAATAGAAGGCGTCGGAAATATCGAGAGTGCAAATGCATTTATTGGTTGCTCGGTACTGATTCCCGCGGATACACTGGAAGAATTGCCCAAAGGCGAATATTACTGGCGGGACATGATAGGCCTTAAAGTGGTTACGGAGGATGGCCACTTTATAGGTGTAATTGAATCTATTTTCCCGACAGGGAGTAATGACGTTTACGTTTGCAGCGGGGGAGAAAGGGAGGTTCTACTGCCAGGCATTGCCGATGTGATACGAGAAATCGATATCGATCGGGGAGTGATGGTTGTAAAACTGCTTGAAGGTTTATAGAGGGCCATGATCAGGTTTGATATCCTATCCGTCTTCCCTGAGATGTTTGAATCCCCGCTTGATCACAGTATCTTGAAAAGAGCGCAGGAGAAGGGGATGGCGGAAATCCATCTCCACAACATCCGCGACTACGCCTTCGATAAGCACAGAATGACAGATGACGCCCCTTACGGAGGAGGAGGCGGCATGGTCATGAAGGTGGAACCAATAGACAATGCTCTCGCTTCAATCGTTCCCTCGAGAGATGATACACTGGTAGTTCTTCTGACCCCCCAGGGAGAAACTTTCAATCAGAAAATTGCAGAGGAAATGTCCCGCTATTTTCGCATTGTTCTCGTGTGTGGGCACTACGAGGGTGTGGACGAAAGGGTAAGGAGCCATCTGGTTGACAGGGAGATTTCGATAGGCGATTTTATTTTGACGGGCGGGGAGCTTTCGGCTATGGTTATCATTGACGCCGTTGCCCGTCTGATCCCGGGCGTCTTGGGAAATAGTGACTCCGCATCTTATGATTCGTTTTCTACCGGTTTGTTGGAGTATCCCCACTACACACGTCCCGGCAGCTACCGGGGCTGGCAGGTTCCCGAGGTACTGCTGTCGGGTAATCACCGTGAGATTGAGTCATGGCGCAGGAAGGAATCGCTGATAAGAACATATTTGAGGCGGCCGGACTTGTTGGGGAAAATAGAACTATCTGATGAAGACATAAAAACGCTCGAAGATATCAAAAAAGATTTGTGAGAGATGTTATTAAGGAGGAATTTTCGATATGAATGCAATGGAAATGCTTGAAAAAGAGCAGATGAGAGGGGACATTCCCGGTTTCAAGCCCGGCGATACAGTCAGAGTGTATGTGAGAATTGTGGAGGGACAGAAGCAGAGAATACAGGCCTTTGAAGGCGTTGTCATTCGCAGAAGACGAGGCGATTGCCGGTCGAGCTTCACAGTGAGGAAGGTTTCCTACGGTGTAGGAGTCGAAAGGACATTTCCCCTGCACTCACCGGTCATAGATAGGATCGAGGTAGTCAACCGCGGCAAGGTAAGGCGTTCCCGCCTGTACTACTTGCGCGGTCTAAGAGGGAAAAAAGCAAGAATCAAAGAGATGGGTAAATAGGTATTAAAAAGCCGTGTACACAGGAATTTCCCCGCATCGCTAAATCTTCACGGTCAGGGATGCGGGAAGTCTTTCCCGTCTTTGGTCAGTCCTTCAGAACTGCGTTTGCAGGTTTCTTATCCCGACTATGAACAGTTTCGAACGGCGAGCTTATCAACTCGGTTACAGATCAATAGCTGGCATTGATGAGGTGGGCAGAGGCCCACTCGCTGGTCCGGTCATCGCCGCGGCCGTGATACTTCCTCCCGATTACAAGAACAGGGAAATTAAAGATTCGAAGCAGCTTACGGCTAAGAAGAGAGACAGACTTTCCGAAATCATAAGGCAAGACGCTCTCTCCATTGGCCTCGGCGTCGTCGAGGCTTCGTTTATTGACGAATGGAACATATTCCAGGCGACACTAGCGGCCATGAAAGAGGCCACATTGAACCTTTCCTTAACGCCTGACTATCTGCTCATCGACGGATTACATCGCATCTTTGTCTCCATTCCCCAGGAGCCCATTGTCAAAGGCGACGCTCGCAGCGTCTCCGTAGCGTCTGCCTCCATCATTGCCAAAGTCTCCAGAGACAGGATCATGGAGATCTACGATCGCCAGTTCCCCCAGTATAATTTTTCCAAGAACAAAGGCTATGCTACAGCGGAACATAGAGAAGCGCTCAAGAAGCATGGGCATTGCAAGATTCATCGAAGATCTTTCATAGTTAAAGACAAGAGTCTCCTCCAGATAAACGCCGAAATGGAGTTTTGAGAGTTAGGGCTTTGAAAAAGCTCTTCGCCGCTCGGAACATTCTTAAAGCTTCTTAAGATATAAAAAAATTCTGCGACAGTGGATGTAAGCATGAAGGGTTGTGACAGGATACGGACCGGCAAGAAGGGAGAGGATATTGCTGTTGCCTATTTGAAGGGCAAAGGCTATCGGATCATCGAACGCAATTACAAATGCCCTTTGGGAGAAGTTGACATTGTGGCAAAAGACGGGGGCGCGATTGTCTTTGTGGAGGTTAAAAGCAGGAAATCGGAAGAGTTCGGCGATCCCCAGCTTGCCGTGGGATTGGAAAAGCAGAAAAAGATTTCAAAAATTTCCCTCACGTATTTAAAAGAGAAACACCTCTATCCCTGCAACGCGAGATTCGACGTTGTGGCGATCAAGATGCTGCCTGACGGGAGCACTATCGAGCTCATACAAAACGCCTTCGAACTCGCCGTCTAATTCCACCCTATATCCTAATCAATCCATGCCGTCGACTCTGAGACTTTGACCTAAAGGTAGGGGGCCACGGGGGTCTTTACGTACCGTGCCATGGCGACGCAGGAGGTTAATCCGGGGGAGATTCAATACCGATGAGATTTATCAATCCGGGATATCCTGTGTCGCTCTCATCCTTGATAATGAAGTCGCGGTAAGCTTCACCGGGACCCTGCAGTTTGGGGCGGATGCCGCACATCTCCGTATGGAGGTGTTCCGGCTTGATCCCGGGCAGGTAATTTTGGATGGATTGATAGAACGATTCCCTCCTCCTTCCGTCTATGCTGTATTCGATTTCGTCTACGTACTGGCTGTCCGGGCCGAACTTGATTCGGTTGCCGAGATCGAGCGTGGCATGGATGCCGAGGCTTTCCGTATTTTCCGGGGGCACGGGATAAAACAGATGATTCAGTTTCGGAGCAGGGGAGGTGGAAAAATAATTTCCCTTGCAGTATTTCAGACGGTATCCGTGCCTTTCGATGTCAATGCCGGCCATGGCGGCGATACTGTCGGAATAGAGACCGGCGCTGTTGATTACGACCCTGGTGTGAAAGCGGTATTCTCCCCCGTTTGTTTCCAGTTCGTCGATGCCGTCTTTGGCGCGAATGGCTGTCACCTTCGAGCGGAGAGCGACCACGGCACCGTTCTTTTCGGCGTTTATTGAGAAAGAACGCATCAAGCTATGGCTGTCGATAATCCCGGTCGACGGAGAATAGATAGCGGCCTTTGCGCTGACTTCCGGTTCGAGGGTCAAGGCTTGCTTCTTTCCCAGCAGGGTGAGATCGAATACGCCATTTCCCTCGGCGTGCATTTTTATTTTTTCGAGCCGTTCACATTTCGCATCGTTGACAGCGACAATCAGTTTACCTGTGCGCTTATGAGAGATGTTTCGTTTCCCGCATGGGTCATAGAGGAGCCGGTTTCCCTCTGTACACAAGGAGGCCTTGAGAAAGCCGTGGGGGTAGTAAATGCCGGCGTGTATAACCTCACTATTGCGACTGCTTGTCTCCTGGCCGCAGCCGTCATTTTTTTCAAGAAGCAATACCCGCTTATACTTTGCAGAAAGCTCTTCTGCAATGGACAGGCCCACTACTCCGGCGGCCGATGACGGTAATATTCAGATAGTCGATGGTGGTCATTGACATCAGGATTGGGTTAATGCCGGTTTGCCGGTAGGATAGACATTGAAGCCGATATCAAAGCATCGCTTGTGGTCAATGATGTTCCTCCCGTCAAAGATGGAGGCCGGCTTGGTCATGTTATCATATATTTTCTGAAAGTCGAGGTTCCGGTATGCATCCCACTCCGTCAGTATGGCGATAGCGTGGCATCCTTCGGCTGCCTTGTAGGGATCTTCTATGAAGCTAACCTTTCCTTCCACGCCCGCCAGGTCTGCCTTGGCGTTCTTCAGTGCTTTCGGGTCGGTGATGATGATCTCGGCCTTTTCCTCCAACAGCCTTCTGGTGATGCAAATGGCAGGGCTTTCCCTCGTATCACCCGTGTTTGCCTTGAATGCAAAACCGAAAAGGCAGATCTTCTTGTCGGCAAGGGTGTTGAACATGGCGGTCAGCATATTCAATACAAAGCGCTCCTGCTGATACTGGTTGATTCTGACGACACTTTCCCAGTAGTCGGCGACGTCATGGAGACTATAATGCCGACAGAGATAGACCAGATTGAGGATGTCCTTCTTAAAGCAGGAACCGCCGAAGCCGACACTGGCGTTGAGATACTTGCTGCCGATCCGGCTGTCCATCCCAACGGCCTTTGCTACCTCCGTGATATCAGCGTCCGTCTTTTCGCAGAGTGCCGAGATGGCATTTATAGATGATATTCTTTGCGCCAGAAAGGCGTTCGATACGATTTTGGAGAGTTCACTGCTCCAGATATTGGAAGTGAGGATCTTTTCCCGAGGCACCCAGTTGGCATAGATTTCCACAAGGGCCTCCCTGGCTGCTAATCCGCTTTTTGTGTCCTGGCATCCTATGAGGATGCGATCAGGATTTTCAAGATCTGTCATAGCCGAGCCTTCGGCGAGAAATTCAGGATTGGAAAGGACATCGAACGAAAGAGAACTCTTCGTATAGTTAAGTATTTTTTCCATTGCGAGAGCGGTTTTTACAGGAAGGGTGCTCTTTTCTATGACTATCTTTGATGATTGCGAATACTGGAGGATCTGTCTCGCTGTTTTTTCCCAGTACTGCAAGTCTGCCGCCATGCCCGCGCCCGCTCCGAATGTCTTGGTCGGTGTATTGACGCTGACGAAGATGATGTCGTTGTCCCTGATGCCGCCTTCGATATCGGTGCTGAAAAAGAGGTTCTTGCCTCTAGTTGCCTTAACTATTTCACCGAGCCCCAGTTCATAGATGGGTAGATCGTCGGAATTCCATTCCGCAATGCGGGTCGGATTGACGTCGACAACTGTGACCCTGTAGCGGGGACATTTGTATGCTATCATAGCCATTGTCGGGCCGCCTACGTACCCGGCGCCGATGCACAAGATATTTTTCTTGAATTTCATGGGAGCCTCTAATCTTCAGACTACTTTGCGAAAATATTCAATTGTCCGCTCTAGGCCTTTCTCCAAATTTACATGCGGCTGCCAGCCCAGTATCTTCCTGGCCAGCGAAATGTCGGGGTTTCGCTGCATGGGGTCATCCTCGGGCAGGGGCCTATGCACAATCTTCGAGCGGTTTCCCGTCATGCCTATAACGGTCTTTGCCAAATCCATGATTCTGAATTCGTGCGGGTTCCCCAGGTTTAAGGGACCGAGGAAACTGTCGTCACTTTCCATCATTAAGACCAGACCGTCTACCATATCGTCAACATAGCAGAACGATCTGGTCTGAGACCCATCGCCGTATACCGTGATATCTTCGCCTTTCAACGCCTGAACCACAAAGTTGCTGACTACGCGCCCGTCGTTCAATGCCATACGCGGACCATAGGTGTTGAATATTCTGGCAATCTTCACTTTAACGTTGTTCTGGCGGTGGTAATCCATCATGAGGCATTCTGCGGCCCTTTTCCCCTCGTCGTAACAGCTTCTCGGTCCTACAGGGTTGACCCTTCCCCAGTATCCTTCCTTCTGTGGATGCATGTCTGGGTCTCCGTATACCTCAGAGGTCGATGCCTGGAGAATCTTCGCATTGAGGCGCTTCGCCATGCCGAGGGCATTGATGGCCCCCATCACATTGGTCTTGATCGTCTTGATAGGGTTGTGCTGGTAGTGCACGGGCGAAGCCGGACAGGCGAGATTATAGATATGATCCATCTCGAGGAAGATCGGGTTGATGATGTCGTGCCTGATTAATTCAAAACGGGTGTTTGCAAGGAGATGGATTATATTATCCTTGCTCCCGGTAAAAAAATTATCCAGGCATAGAACCTCGTTGCCCTGCTCGATAAGTTTATCGCAAAGGTGGGAACCTAAGAACCCTGCACCGCCTGTAATTAGTATACGCTTCATGTTGGTTTATGCCGGGGATATTTCCATATCTCCGGTATTTTTGTTCAGAGCCGTTTTCTCCCGCTCTTCATAGCGGCCTGGAGTTTTTGTTTTGATGGTTTTTTTTCGTCAGGTTTGGTATTAAACGAAAACCGTCTCGATATGTCAATAAGAAAACGTACTCAGGGCCATTTAAATTGTTCAATATGTCTGACTTAATCTTTTTTCGATATGGGCAATAATATCAAAAAAGGCGCGCTTTACATCGTGGCAACCCCTATTGGGAACCTCGAGGATATAACCCTCCGGGCCATACGGGTGCTCAGGGAGGTTGGCATTATTGCGGCCGAGGATACGAGACGGACAAGGAAACTATTGGGAGCTTATCAGATTGACACGCCGATGACCAGTCTCTACGATCGTATCGAGGATAGGAAGAGCGGCATTCTGATCTCTAAAATGAATGAGGGTATCGATGTGGCGATAGTATCGGATGCCGGCACACCTGGCATATCCGATCCCGGTTATGTTCTTATCAGTAAGGCTATCGCCGAGGGAATTGAGATCATTCCCATTCCGGGTGCGTCAGCGGTTGTCACGGCTCTCTCCGTATCCGGTCTGCCCACGGATTCTTTCGCCTTTTACGGCTTCCTGCCGTCGCGGTCCGGCAAGAGAAAGCAGTTCTTATCTACCATCAGGGACGAAGCGAAGACCCTGGTATTCTATGAATCTCCTAAGAGGCTCATAGAGTCGCTTCGCGATATAGGCGAAGTCCTCGGCAATCGAAATGTTGTCGCACTGAGGGAAATGACGAAAGTCTTTGAAGAAGTCATGCGGGGAACAGTGCGTGAAGTGATTGATCAGCTGCAGGGAAGGGCTGTCAAAGGCGAAGTTACGCTGGTCATAGGGAGGGGAGACAAGAACCCGTCTTTGTTTTCCGATGCGGATATTTTGGCGCAATACGATGAGTTGAGGAAGAATTCCGATTCTTCCCGAAGGGATATCATCGAAAAACTCGCCAAAGAATTGGGAATCCCCAAGAAAAGGGTCTACAGGCTGGTGGCGAAGCATATTTGATGGGACAAGAACGGCCCTACTATTTCCTTGAACAGTTCCCGCAGGTATGATAACTCACTAACGTTCCGGCATATACAAGGCAGGTGCGACGTTTCAAATGCCGCATGCAAGATGGGAGTGTTTATGGATGCGATATCCAAACATTTGGTTGGTGTGTTACGGGAAGGCAGCAAGGAAAACGTTCCAGATACGAGAACTGGAGATGTCCTTGTAGATGGCCGTCTATTGAAGCCAGATGACAGTATCTACGACCTTGTTGACGTAGTGGATGACGACGCCGGCGCTGAAGCCAAACATGAGCGAGAAATCATTGTGATCGATGGTCGGGTATACGAGAGAGTATCGAGACCGGGAGATGAGGTCCATGATCTCGCGGATGCCGTGGAAACGGGTTCCGGCGGATATCTTCATGATCCGGGACTTAATGATGAAATAATGAAGAGGGTCAGTGAAATTGCTGAAAAAATTGCGAAGGAGATAGTTCCTGAGATTGCCGAGAAAGTTATCAGAGAAGAGATTAACAAGTTGAAGAGATGAGTCGGCTTTTTATTATTGTATTAATGATTGCGGCCTGTACTTTTCTCCTGATCCGTGAGGGATTTTCACAGGATGACGTCAATATCTGGACGGTCGAGACAGAGGGTACGGGACTGATAACAAACGATGATTTAGCCAGTGCTCGAAATAACGCCATCAATGATGCTTTGCGAAGCGCTGTAGAACGGGCAGTAGCATCCTTGATGCCTCTCCGGACGCTTGATAATAAAGGGTCTCAGGCGATCAGAGACCGGATATATGCAAAGAGTGACCAATACATCCACGATTACAAAATCAGCAGCGAGCGACAGATCCAAAAAGTCTATGCCGTTAATGTCAGGTCAGCGGTATTTATAGGCAGTATAAGAAATGATCTTCATACCCTCGGGCTTCTCAAGATCGAAAAGGATAGGATTCCGTCAACGGAGATAGCGGTTACAGTAAAAGGCCTGACAAGCTGTGCCGACTATATAAAAGCCAAGGAACTGCTGAGGACAAAGGTGAAGGGCGTAAGAAATGTTTATCAGCATCAGATCACCTGGGGTACGGCGAGGCTGAGCCTGGATTTTCAGGGACCGGTTCAGTCGTTGTCGGATGAACTTATAGGGACGGGGCATTTTTCTCTGATAAGTGGTCTCATAGGTCAGAATGATTTTGAGGTCACTTTTTTGAAATAAAAATGAGGCTGATATGATCCTTTCCATAGAGGCCTTGAGGGCCCGCGGATTAATGGGAGTGAGGCTTAGATATTGATGGGTCGGTTTTATCGGATGTTCGTGATGATAGGTGTATTAATAGCCGTGCAGGGCTGCGCGTGGAAGCAGCCCTACACTGTGAATCCCGACTACAGCAAGAAAGGCACAAGGCTTATTGCCATATTGCCCGTGAATATGAAATCAGGTGATGTTAGAGCCGGCCAGATGCTCAGGGAAATGGTTCTTAGTGAACTTTATTTCAAAGGCTACCCCAAAGTTCCGTTGCAAGGCATAGACGAAAAACTCGGCAAGATATATAAGGGCAATATGGATTTCAAGAGAGAGAATATTCCTCCCAAGGCCATAGGTGATCTACTTGGTGTCGATGCGGTACTGTATGCTTCTTTAGAAGAATGCTCCACCGACTTTTCATTTGTTTATGCGCCTACACACGTCGCGGTGTTTTTCGAACTGCGTAGTGCAAAGACGGGGGAAACTCTCTGGAGTTATCGTAATAAAACCGTCAGAAGGAATTATGGAATCTCGCGGGAAGAGCTTGTGATGGAGTCGTGCCAGGTCTATGAACCGGCCATGCAGGAAGTTGTGGATAAGGCCATGCAGACTTTACCAGATGGTCCTGATTCTCCAGGATAACGTGGCTCACAGCCTTTTGAACATGGACAAGACTGAGGACAAGCTCTGTATCTTTTCCGGATTGCGGGTTCGGGTGTGTATATTTGACCATGAATAAGGAGACGCAGATGAAGAAAATAATCTTTTTTTTGTGCGTAGTGTCATTTGTGTTGGCTGGTTCTCACGTGCTCGCGGTAAAGAGAATTATGGAGCTCAAGATCGGCAGAGGTGAAGCTAAAGTAAACGTCATGGAGGGATCGGCTCAGATTCTTCAAGCGGGGAAAAAGACATGGCGTTCGCTGAACTTGGGAGATATTCTCAGAGGCGGCGATGAAGTTAATACGGGTTCTAAAGCGAGATTGGAGCTCGTCTTGCCCGACTATTCCGCAGTGCGTTTTGCAGGCAACTCCCGTTTTAAGGTTCTTCAGGTTGATTCCGGCGGTGATACCACACCAAGGAATATGAAGTTTCATGTAGCTGTAGGAAGGACCTGGGCCAATGTGAGCAAGGCGGTAGGGAAAAAGGGTCAGTTTGAGCTGCGGTCCGAAAATGCCGTAGCCGGTGTGAGAGGCACGATTTATCGTATGAATGTGGAGAAAGACAAATCGGCCCTGGTGAGGGTATATGATGGAACCGTGCGCGTATCAGGTGGTGGTCCGGCCATGGAGCCGCCCCCAATGATCGGTCCTCCTCAGAAGATCAAGGGACCCACCGCGATTCCCGGCCCGAAGAAAGTTACAATGGAGGAATGGGTCTTCATTATTAAATCGATGCAGCAGGTCAGCATTGCAGCTGATGGAACGGCTCAAAAACCGCGAGACTTTACTGACAAGGAAGATCGCGACGAGTGGGTGGACTGGAACAAGGCGAGAGATCAGGAATTAGGGTCGGACTAACAAGTAATAGATCCATAGTGCAAACCGGACATAGCAGCCAATGAATTTGCCCAATCTGTTGACACTGGTGAGGATTCTTCTTGTTCCTATCACGGTGATCTTTCTCATGCAGGGGGCATTTGGGAAGGCACTCATTCTGTTGGTGGTTTCGGGGATTACAGATGTCCTGGACGGTTTTTTTGCCCGCATATTGAACCAGCAGACAGTGCTCGGTTCATATCTGGATCCAATAGCCGACAAGGCCCTTTTTGCAAGCTGTTTTGTGACCTTGTCTATAAAGGGGGTAATTCCGGGATGGTTTACAGTCATCGTAATCAGCAGGGATTTTATCATTCTTGTTGGCATTGCCATACTGTCGATCATGTCCATCCCGTATGAGATCCGCCCGTCATTCATTGGCAAGCTCACAACAGCGCTGCAATTACTCACTCTGTTACTTTTCCTCTTCTCCCGTATTCTTCCGGGAACGATCGATCACGTGTGGCTCGTAATCTTCCAGTGGGTCACAATAGCGTTCACCATAATTTCTGGACTGAATTATATGTTCAGGGGCATTAGACTGAACAGCTATACGGCTTAAGATGTGTAGAAGGCATGCCTTCAAAAATATGTAAATCGCAATATTTGCTTGACATAACGCAGTTTTACTGTTAGAAATCGTTCCCTTATTTTGGAGAGCCCTGATGTAGGCACGTAGCTCAGGGGGAGAGCGCCATCCTGACGCGGTGGATGTCCAGGGTTCAAATCCCTGCGTGCCTACCATTTTTTATCAGTAAGAAATAAAAACCAGATATGACGATTTAATAATCAGAAAGGGCATCAGCAGGGAATATGCGGTGATGCCCTTTCTTGTAGAAGCATGATTGACTGTGTCTCATGATCTGTTAAATGTTAAAAACTTCGGGTTTTAGTCTATGGATGAAATAAAGATTGTATTCCCGGATGGTTCTGCCGGTCAGTGTAATTACGGCACGACGATTAAAGAGATTATTGCATCATGGAAGAAGGAGATGCTTCCTTCAATAGTCGCGGCGAAGCTCAATAATAAGCCTGTTGATTTGAGCCATCCGATCATCGAGGAACCCGCTGCGCTTTCGTTAATCAACATTGAAGCGAAGGAAGGCCTGGAAATTCTGCGCCACAGCATATCGCATGTCATGGCACAAGCGGTAAAGGATTTGTTTGACGGGGTGCAGATTACTATTGGTCCCTCTATCGAAGAAGGCTTTTATTATGACTTTGATTATAGCGAGAACTTTACCCCGGAAGACCTTACGAAAATTGAAGAGCGTATGCGGGAGATCGTAGCCGCTGATTATCCTTTCGTTCGCCGGGAGATGTCGAGGCAGGAGGCCGTCTCTTTTTTTAGGGAAAGGGGTGAGACTTATAAAGTTGAACTTCTTAACGAACTGCCGGAGGACGTAAGAACAATTAGTTTATACAGCCAAGGCGGCTATGTAGACCTATGTCGGGGACCCCATATTCCATCTACGGGGATGATCAGGGCATTTAAGTTGTTAAATGTAGCCGGGGCGTACTGGCGCGGAGATGAGCGAAATAAGATGCTCCAGCGCATATATGGGACAGGCTTTGCGACGGAAAAAGCACTTGCGGAATATCTGCATATTGTCGAGGAGGCGAAGAAGAGGGATCACCGAAAGCTGGGAAAAGAATTAGACCTGTTCCAGATGAATGATGAAGCGGGTCCCGGTCTCATCATCTTTCATCCTAAAGGAGCCAGACTCAGAAACATTATTGAGGACTGGGAGCGGAAGGAGCATCTGAAACGGGGTTACGAAATGGTCATCGGACCCCAGATACTGAAAGCCGATCTGTGGAAAAGATCCGGGCATTTCGATCATTACAGAGAAAGCATGTATTTTACGGAGGTGGAAGATCAGACCTATGGTATAAAGCCCATGAACTGCCTTGCCCACATGCTGATATATAAATCGAAGATTCGCAGCTACAGAGACTTGCCGCTCCGTTATTTCGAACTCGGCACGGTCCACCGACATGAGAAAACCGGGGTTCTGCACGGCCTCATGAGAGCGCGTCAGTTCACCCAGGACGATGCACATATCCTGTGCACACCGGAGCAATTGAATGGTGAAATCACCGCCATTGCAGATTTCGTAAGCTATGCGATGCAAGTTTTCGGCTTTGACTACGATGTGGAGTTCAGCACGAGGCCGGAAAAATCTATAGGCTCCGATGAGGAATGGGAAATGGCAACGGCGGCCTTGGAGGGAGCCCTCAAAATAAACAAGATTGAACATGAGGTTAATGAAGGAGATGGCGCCTTTTATGGGCCAAAGATTGATTTCAAGTTAAAAGACGCCCTGAAGAGAAAATGGCAATGTGCGACGATTCAGTGCGATTTTACACTTCCGGAAAGATTTGATCTCAGCTATATCGGCGCAGACGGAGAGAAACATCGTCCCGTAATGTTGCACAGGGTGATATTAGGTGCAATAGAGCGGTTCATGGGTGTGTTAATAGAACATCACGCCGGCGCCTTTCCGGTCTGGCTCTCACCGGTTCAGGCAGTTCTCATGACTGTTACGGACAAGCATATTCCTTATGGAGAAAAAGTGTACAATGATCTGATCGAAGCGGGAATTCGTGCTGAACGGGATTTCAGGAATGAGAAACTGGGCTACAAGATCAGAGAAGCGCAGATGCAGAAAGTACCCTATATGCTGGTAATAGGTGATCGGGAGATGGAATCAAATAAGGTGTCGCCCCGTGAGAGAAGCGGTAAAGACCTTGGCGCCACAGGCGTTGATGAGTTCATCGAATTGGTGAGGGAAAAATCTGCGCAGTATCAGTAGCCGGCACAAGGAGGTACCTGAACGCGGGAAGTCAGCGTGAAGACAATTGCAAGAGCCGGAGGTCCGGAGCATCTGGATTCTTTGACATTAGCATGTATTTAGGATATTGATGTTCGACTTTAATATTATTCAGGAGGTGTCGCATAGCTAAGGATTTGAACATAAATGAAGAGATCAAGGCAACTGACGTCAGAGTAATTGATGAAGGTAAGCAGCTCGGAATCATGTCTCTGACGGAGGCGCTGGGGGTGGCTGCCAAGGCAGGACTGGATTTGGTTGAGGTGGCTCCCAACTCTTCGCCGCCGGTTTGCCGGATCATGGATTATGGAAAATTCAGATACCAGCAGAGCAAGAAGCAACAGGTCGCCAAAAAGAGTCAGAGTACTATTCAGGTAAAAGAGATAAGGATAAGGCCGAAGACAGATGAACATGACCTGCAGGTAAAGATCAAACATATTAAGAAATTTCTCAGCCAGAACGATAAGGTGAAGATAACCATGATGTTCAGGGGGCGTGAAATGGCTTATACCGACCTGGGCAGGAAGATCATGGAGGATGTGCAAAAGGCGCTGACAGATGTGAGCACTGTTGACCAGCATCCTAAGCTCGAAGGCAGAAACATGATTATGATGGTATCTCCCAAGAAGTAGGGAGTTACAAAGAACTTGATTCTGAATCCAAAATCCTAAACAATATAAAAATCCAGCTGCAGGGAATCTTCGAATCCCGGAAGCTGTAATTTAACTTTGTCCTAAGGGTTTAGAAATTAGAAGTTGGAATTCTTCATGCAAGAGGGGTGATTTAATGCCAAAGATAAAAACACACAGGGGAGCGGCGAAACGGTTTAGCCTGACAGGAACCGGCAAGGTGAAGAGGAGTAAGGCGTACGGCAGCCACATTCTCACAAAAAAGACGACGAAAAGAAAAAGGAATTTGCGGAAGTCTGCTATCCTTGATAAGAGGGACACCCGCGGAATTAAGATGTTAATTCCCTATATGTAGGTAAGAGAATACGACATTTAAAGGGAACATTTTTTGAATTGACCATAGAATTTAATAGTTATTTCTATAAGAAGCTGGGAGACAAAAAGATATGCCGAGAGTAAAAAGAAGTATTACTGCAAAGAAAAAAAGACGAAAGACCCTGAAAATGGCGAAGGGTTTTTTTGGTGCACGGAGCCGTTTGTTGAGAACGGCCACGGAGGCCGTTGAAAGGGCAATGAAGTACGCCTACAGGGACAGAAGAGTGAGGAAAAGGGATTTCAGAAAACTTTGGATTGCGAGAATTAATGCCGCTGCAAGAATCAATGAAATATCATACAGCCGGTTAATATACGGTATGAAAAAAGCAGGTGTGGAAATTGACAGAAAGATTCTTGCCGAGCTTGCCGTTCATGATCCGCGAGGATTTTCTGAGATAGCCGGTATCGCAAAAGGTAAGCTGGCGGCATGCTGATAGAACTTGAGGAGCTTCAAAGACAGGCAGAATCCGAGTTAAAGAAGTCAAAGACCGAAGAGGAGCTCCTCGCAATAAAAACCAAGTATTTGGGAAGAAAGGGTATTCTAACAAAGCTTCTCCGTGGCTTAGGAGATATAGAACCGGAAGAGAGGCCGCAAGTCGGGAACCGTTGCAATGAAATCAAAGCAACGCTGACTGCCGCAATAGAGAATGCTCTCAAGGCTCGAACCTCTCTCAAGAAGAAGGAGGTTCTCCTTCGCGATAGAATCGATGTAACACTCCCAGGCAGAAGAATTCGTTTTGGCAGGGAACATCCTGTAGCCTCGGTTTGTAAGGATATTTGCGACATATTTGCGGCACTCGGGTTCTCAGCCGTCCAGGGACCGGAAATAGAGCTCGATTATTACAATTTTGAGGCCTTGAATATTCCCAAAGACCACCCTGCACGAGATATGCAGGATACGTTCTACGTTGAAGATAACATCGTACTGCGTACCCATACCTCGCCGGTCCAGATACGAGTTATGGAAAAGCAGCGGCCGCCGATCAGAATTCTCTCACCTGGCAGGGTATATCGACCCGATTCCGATATCTCTCATACCCCCATGTTTCATCAGATTGAGGGCCTCCTGGTTGATAAAGGAGTCACCTTCGGCGATTTGAAGGGCGTTCTTACGTTATTTCTTAAGCAGATGTTCGGCGGTGACACGGCTCTCAGATTTCGTCCCAGCTTTTTCCCTTTTACCGAACCCTCTGCGGAGGTCGATATAAAGTGCGTCATGTGCAGAGGCGCCGGTTGTCGAGTATGCTCCCAGAGCGGCTGGCTCGAAATACTTGGTTCCGGGATGGTTGATCCGGAAGTCTTTAAGAATGTAAATTACGACCCGGAGGAATTTTCCGGTTTTGCTTTCGGCTTAGGGCTCGAACGAATAGCCATGTTGAAGTACGGGATATCGGATATCCGGTTGTTCTTTGAGAATGACTGGAGGTTTCTGGAACAATTCTGATGTCCAGGGTCTTGAATATCAAAAGTGAAAACCGCAATTCTTCTTCGAACACTATGAAAAAAGGTCAAGTCAGAGCAAATCACAACTGCGAATAATTAGATTCTGAACATGCATGAATGTGGAAGACCACATTATCCAAACCCGGCTAAGATTTAGGATTTACATTTTATGTTAGTAAGTCTCAGATGGCTCAGAGATTATGTCGATATAAGGATTCCGCTTGGAGAACTTGTAGAACGTTTGACCATGGCTGGTCTTGAAGTTGAAGAGATAAAGGAGACCGGTCCTGCGTTTACCAATGTAGTTGTCGCAAAGCTCCTTTCTGTAAAGACCCATCCTGAAACAGACAAATATTCCTTTTGCGAAGTAGCTGCCGGTGAAGGCATTTATCCTGTGGTCTGCGGTGCGCGCAATATCAAGCCCGGCGATGTGGTTCCCCTGGCAAGAATTGGAGCAACGTTACCGGGCGGCTATACGATTAAAAGTTCCAAGATCAGAGGCGCCGTATCGGATGGGATGCTCTGTTCCGAGCAAGAACTGGGCATAGGCGCCGATGCATCGGGGATAATGATTCTTCCCCGCGATCTCACCATCGGTCTTGACTTGGCAGAAGCATTAAATCTCAAAGACACGGTCCTGGATATAGGGATTACTCCCAACCGGTCTGACTGTTTAAGCATCATAGGAATTGCCCGCGAAATCGCCGCGATCACAGGATCCGTGCTTAAGTACCCCGATACTGCCGTTTCCGAAAATGAGCAGGATATAGAAAGTATCACATCAGTTGATATACTTGATCCTGATTTATGCCCCCGCTACAGCGCCAGAATTATAAGGGACGTTACCATAACACCTTCCCCTCTCTGGATGCGCCGGAGACTTGAAGCAGTAGGCCTGCGTGCGATCAACAATATCGTTGATGTCACCAATTATGTGATGATGGAGTTAGGGCAGCCGCTTCATGCATTTGATTTCCGGTTTCTTGAAGAGGGGCGCATTGTGGTCAGAAGATCCCGCGGAGAAGAGACATTCACCTCTCTCGATGAGAAGGAACGCATTCTCGAAGCGGATACTCTGATGATCTGTGACGGCAAAAAGCCTGTAGCTATTGGCGGCATCATGGGCGGCCTTGATTCCGAAGTCAAAGAAGATACCAAAATGATATTTCTCGAAAGCGCCTATTTCGCTCCTGCCTCCATAAGAAGATCGGCCAAGTCTCTGGGGATGAGCACGGATGCCGCATTCAGATTCGGTCGCGGCATAGATCCTGAAGGTGTGATCAAGGCTTTAAACAGAGCAGCTCGTATTATGGCAGAAATTTCCGGTGGGCGGGTTTGTAGAGGCTACATTGACCGCTATCCTCAAAAGGTTGAATCCGCAGGGAATATACTGCTCCGCAGAGAAAGGGTCAATGAAATACTGGGTACTGACATCAATGCCCCGGAAATCGTCAGCATACTGGAAAGTTTAGAGATGAAGATTCTCGTCGAGAAAGACGGCGTCTACCGGGTAACTCCGCCCACGTACAGGGTGGACATTGCAAGAGAGATTGATCTTATCGAAGAGATAGCCAGATTGTACGGTTATGATCTTATTCCTGCGACGCTGCCTCCCGTATCTGTCACGGCTGTGACGACGGAGCGCCAGCAAATCGTCGTCGACAGAATCCGGGATCTCATCAGGGGATCGGGCTACTCCGAGATCATTACATTCAGTTTTATTTCCCCTGAGTCGGCAAAGCTTCTCGGAATCAGAGAGGATGATGATCGCCGGAATATGGTCAAAATAAGAAATCCTCTTACGGAAGATCAATCAGTGATGCGGACGACGCTCATAAGCAGCCTCTTGGAGACAATGAAAAAAAATGCTCATAACGGATGTCTTGATCTAAAGATGTTTGAGATCGGCAGGGTCTTTTTTCACCGAGAGGAAGGTGAACTCCCCATCGAGAAAAACAGGCTCGGGTGTTTCATCACAGGCATGTATTACGATGATCTCTGGAGTTCAAAAATATATGCGGATCTTTATGACTTAAAAGGCTGTATAGAAAACATCTTTGATGGCCTTAAGATTGCGGGTCTGGAATTCAGGTCTGGTCACAGGGAAGCTTTTCTCCATCCAGGCAAATCAGGTGGGATATATGTTAAAGACCAGTTTATCGGCTTCCTGGGGGAAGTGCATCCGGATATTCTTCTCAAGATGGACTTAAAAAATCGGGCTTATGTTGCTGAAATAGATTTGGATATTGTCTCAAATATGTTCTCGGGCGAAGTGTTGTATAAAGACCTGCCGAGATTTCCATCAGTCGTAAGGGACGTGGCGTTCGTGATTGGCCGGGAGATGGAAGCGGATAGAATACTTAAACTTGCCACCGAGATGGATAAAGAATTGCTTGAAAAAGTGAGCATTTTTGATGTATATTCTGGGAAGAATATTCAGGAGGGGCAAAAGAGTCTCGGGATAAGGTTTGTATATCGTGCTTCTGACAGGACATTGACGGACGATGAAGTGAATCAGCTGCACGGCAGGGTCATAAAAAACATCGTTGACTTGACTGTGGCAAGGATAAGAGGAGAAGAAATTTAGGCGTCTGTAATATTGGGGGAGGTTAGAAATGACAAAAATTGATATTATTCAGGATGTGTATGAAAAGCTGGGATTTTCCAAGAAGGATGCTGCGCAAATTGTTGAGTCGGTTTTTGAGATCATGAAAGACAGCCTTGCTCGCGGTGAGAAGATAAAGATTTCCGGTTTCGGCAACTTCTCTGTAAAGGATAAGAAATCTCGCAGAGGCAGGAATCCGCAGACCGGAAGTGAAATAGAAATATCTGCAAGGAAGGTACTTACCTTTAAGTCGAGTCAAGTGTTGCGCAAAGCGCTGAATAGTTAATTTGTATAGACAAAAAAACTCTGATCATCAAATCCGGATGATTCGGTTAAAAGTCAGGAAGCTGTATTACAAATTGCCGCTTTTGAAAGGAGTGCGGGGATCAAGCCACTCCGGTGCCGAGACATGATATAATCGGACATGTGCACCGAGTAACTCGCCATGCGCTTGGCGGGTATGTTGCCCAGACTTTTGAACTTTTTGCAGGGTCGTCAATCCCGCCTGCTAAACGAATCCATAATGAGAGTGTGACTTAGGAATGACCTTTCACGATTGCGCGTATGGCAGTTCTAGATGCATATGAAAGGTTTCAAGATACGGTTTTCGCCTGACTAGGGCGTCAAGATTTAGGTATCTTAATGAGTACGTCGATTCCGGACAAGGAATATTTCCGTATCGGAGAGGTCAGCAAAATCCTCGATGTAGACCCGTACGTCGTCAGGTTTTGGGAATCTGAATTCAAATCAATTAAGCCAATTCGCACAAAATCATATCAACGTCTGTATAGGAAAAAAGATTTGGAGGAACTGTTAATTATAAAGAAACTCCTCTATGGCGATGGGTTTACCATAAGTGGTGCCAAGAAACAATTGCTGAAGATGAAAAGGGGGGGGGCGGAGCAGGACCGAGATGACGTGCAAGAAAAATTTGCGGAAATTAAAAAAGGATTATTACAGATAAGAAGAATGATAAGTTAAAGAGAAAAGGGACAGGCATTTTTTTGCAATGAAAAAACTTACCTGCCCCACCGTTCCTAATGTTTGGTCGATCTCTTCGATGCCTTGAGCGGATTGATTTTCTGCGTGGCTTCTTTGATCTCTTTCTTGATGTGCGACGCTGTCGGACAGTTTCCAGAAAGCCATTTGCTGGAAGGTTCAGGATAGACCTTGCAGTACTGACCGGTCGGGCAATCTATGACTTTGATGCAACCCCCACACTTCTCTATTATCGTGCAGCAATTACCCCCATTAAATCCACAGCCCTTCTTGGTCATGAAGGCGCACTCAGACCCAATTTTGACGGTTTGACAGACCATTGGAATCACCCCCTTTCTTAATGTTTGTGATTTGCTTAATTGCAGCTAATTGTGAATTAACAAAAATCTTTTTCTTATAACAAAATATAAAGCTGTATGTCAATAAAAAAATTTGCTAAATTAACTTGCCGAATATCGCAGCAATAACGCTATCAACGGCACATTGAATGAATTGACTTCGCAATACAATCATGTTAGGCAAACACCTCCAATGGAAAGGAGTTTGAAACTGCTGAGAAATCATCATCGTGCTTTCGGGATTAATTGTGGTTCATCCGACTAAAGCGTACTTGGATTCATGAATAGCCATGATTTTGAGTTTAAAGAATTCGATATCGCGGAATCCATAGGCCATACGTTT
>PLMX01000246.1:0-62094 GCA_003142635.1 Syntrophaceae bacterium
CCTCATTAGTGTCTGAATTGCAAATAGAGGGTCATTTCCCCTTGATGGGAAGATCTTTTTCACCTATAATCGGACTGAAAATAATCAATGTTGAGAGCTTGGGAGGAAAGTATGAAGAATCTTGTAATGGGTGTTCTTCTGGCGCTGCTGTGGAGCACATCTGCTATGGCAACGGAATTGAAGGTGGGAGATCGAGTTAATGATTTCAGCCTGAAGGACTCCCTCGGCAAGGAATACACCCTCAATTCGCCGGAATTAAAGGGCAGAGTATTGTACTTCAATTACTCGGACCCTGGCTCAAAAGATATGAATAAACAGGTCGATGATGCCCTCAAGAGCGATCCGGGGTTGGATCGGAAAAAGAGCTATGTCGGATTGGGCATTGCCAATATGAAAGCGAGCCTACTGCCTGATTTTGCAATTGCACGGGTAATAAAAAGCAAGCAGCAGGAGACGGGCGCTACTATTCTTCTCGACGATAACTACATCATACTGAACAGCTGGGGACTTAAAAACAAGGTATCCAACGTTGTGGTGCTGGATAAGGAGAGAATCTGCAGGTATATCCATAAAGGAAAGCTGCCCCCCTCGGAAGTTGAAAAGCTGATTAACATAATTAAAGAGTATCAGGTAAAATAAGTGCACTGACTTCTTTTAGTGCTCGTTGATGCTCAAAGGATTATTGAAAAATGGCTGTGATTATTGACGGCAAGAGGATAGCCCAGGGGATCATCGATGAGGTGAAGGCGGAGGCTCAACGCCTGAAAGAACGCTCCGGAATAATTCCCGGACTCGCTGTCCTTCTCGTCGGTAACGATTCCGCCTCCAGAATCTACATCAAACACAAGGAGAACGCCTGCAAGGCTGCAGCATTTTTTTCGAGGGAATTCAAACTTTCGCAAGATACGAGTAAGAAGGAGCTCCTTGATATCATCCATGGACTTAACCGTGACGAGAAAATACACGGCATTTTAGTGCAGCTGCCCCTTCCGAGACACATCAACCCGACGACGAT
Source organism: Syntrophaceae bacterium (assembly GCA_003142635.1). Lineage (GTDB taxonomy): Bacteria > Desulfobacterota > Syntrophia > Syntrophales > UBA2185 > Fen-1135. The sequence goes on from PLMX01000246.1 coordinate 1,016, forward strand.
AATCGAGGCGATTGACCCCAGGAAGGACGTCGACGGATTCCATCCTTACAATTTAGGACGGCTCTTTACCGGCAATCCGTATCACATGGCCTGCACACCCAAGGGCATACTGGAACTTATGGATCGGAGCTCAATCGCCATAGAAGGAAAGAGAGCCGTCATCGTTGGTCGAAGCAATATCGTGGGAAAACCGGTTGCCCTCATGCTTCTCAACAGACATGCAACTGTCACCGTTTGCCACACGAAAACGAAACACCTCTCGGACGTGACTAGGCAAGCGGAAATTCTCATTGCAGCTGCCGGACGGCCGGAAATAATCAGGGCCGATATGGTCGGCGACGGCGCCGTGATAATAGACGTGGGTGTAAACAGGATGAATGACGGCAGCCTGGTGGGAGATGTGGCATTTTCCGATGTGCTTGAAAAAGCATCCTTCATCACACCTGTACCCGGCGGCGTGGGACCCATGACGATTGCCATGTTGCTCGTCAATACTCTCAATGCAGCCTCCGGCTGTATGCCAAAGTAAAAATAAAACCCCCTCTCATTTTCAGGGAGGGGGTTTTGACTGCACGTAAGCTCGTACTCAATCAGGCAATGCCCATTATCGCCTTCATCTCAGCTATCGTCTTTCCCACGCTGTCCGCTGACTTTTTCAGCATAGCCTTTTCTTCGTCATTGAGTTTCAGCTCGATGATCTTCTCAATGCCATTGGCGCCGAGGACGGTCGGAACGCCGAAGCAGATATCTTTCAGCCCATATTCGCCTTCCAGATACACGCAACTCGGGATGATCCTCTTCTTGTCTTTTAGGATCGCCTCCGCCATGAGTACAGCGCCGAGTGAGGGGGAATAGAAGGCACTGCCCGTTTTCAGGAGCGCAACAATTTCGCCGCCGGCTTTCCGCGTTCTGTCAACGATCTTATCGATCTTATCCTTGGGAAGGAGTTCCGTAACGGGAATTCCATTAATCGTCGAGAATCTGGGCATGGGAACCATATCATCGCCATGACCCCCAAGCAGCATAACCTTGATATCCTCGACAGACATCTTCAATTCCATACCTAAGAAGCTCTGGAAGCGTGAGGAGTCGAGAGCTCCCGCCTGCCCTATAACTCTGTTCTTGGGGAATTTGCTGACCTTGTATGTGAGATAGGTCATCGTGTCCAGCGGATTGCTCACTACGATAATAATGCACTTGGGCGAGTTCTTAACTATCTGCTCGGTCACGGACCCTACGATACCGGCGTTGATCTTCAGCAGATCTTCCCTGCTCATCCCGGGCTTTCTCGCGATTCCGGAGGTGATGATGACCACGTCGGAATTCTTGGTCTCTTCATAGCCATTGGTTCCGATGACATTTGCGTCAAAGCCTTCCATCGGGCCGGCTTCCATCAAGTCGAGAGCCTTCCCCTGGGGCATCCCTTCGATAATATCCATCAACACGACATCACCTAATTCTTTTATGGCTGCCCAGTGAGCGGCTGTTGCACCGACATTTCCCGCTCCAACGATTGTAATCTTCTTACGACCCATAATTATATCCTCCTGTATTTTTAAATATATCTAAATATCAAAATATTAGCCGGCTTTTGACCGGTGAAAGTTATTTTCACACCGTATGAGGAGGGGCCTCAATTTTCGCTTTGTACGTAGACTTATCGGGTTTCTTATGAAGGTGTGCACACTTATGCTTCGCCAAACCGAAGTAGCTGAGAACCAGATCCTTTTTCATGAGTTGTATAGCCCGTGCCGGGTCAACGCCCTTGGGGCACACATTGGAGCATTCTCCGGCATAGTGACAGCTGAAAATCCCGTGGCTTGCAGCAACGAGATCCCCGCGGGCATCGCGCGCATCGTCACGGGAATCGGCATTGTAGCGGTATGCCTGGGCTAATGGCGCCGGCCCCGGATACTCCCTGTCGGTAGCCATAGTCGGACATGCTGCCATGCAGCAACCACACTTGATGCAGTACGTAAACTGGAGAAATTCCTCCAGCTGATGTGGCGTCTGGTAATATTCATAAGTCGGCTTTTCCATTTCTTCCACATCGTTTCTCCGGATATGCAGTTGCAGTCCCTTAAGAACGCCAAACATGGGAACGAGATCAGCTACGAGGTCCTTGATAAGTTTAAAGTTGGGCAACGGCGCCAGCGTCAGCGCGGTCGTCGTAACATCAAGAATCTGTGTGTTACAGGACAGTGCTGGCACCCCATTAATCATCATTCCGCAGGAGCCACAAACACCCATGCGGCAGGAAAAGCGGAAATTAATGGTGGGGTCCTGTGTCTGTTTGATCATGTGCAGCCCGTCGAGGACAGTCATCCCCTTTTCCACTTGGAGTGTATATTGCTGCTGCCGGGGAGCTGAATCCTTCTCCGGATCAAAACGACGAATATACACGGTAATACTATTTGCTTTCTCAGTTTCTTTTTCCATTTTCTCACCCTTCCTATAGTGCTGTTTCCAGAGCTTTTGCCGCTATGGCTGCATACGTGCCGATACCGAAGAGAACCAGCCCGACTATCCACAATATAACAGTGAATCCGTCCTGAAAGGATTTCTTGGGCCCGAGCTCAAACACAATCGTCCTCAACCCATAAAACCCATGGTATAATACTGCGCCCAAAAGGATTATATAGGTAAATGCAAGGAACTGATTCTGGCTTCGGAAGGCGACGTTTCCCCAGTCTGTGACGGCACCACTTTCTGGATTAAAGACCCCAAACATGGGCAGATGCATAACCACCATATGCAATCCTGCAATGACAAGAATGACGATGCCTGCAATGATAAACCAAGTCCAGTATGCGGTTTCCTTCATGACTACCTCCCTAATGACTTCCAAAGAATGTATTGTACCCTCCGGCAACGATGAGAATGGCTACGAGAACCATTGCCACCACCATCAAGGGTCTTTGATTGTTAAGAGACGATTTGTAAGGATATACCGGCTCCTCGGCTCGCCCAACGGCCAGGCCCAGTTCAATGAAAATGAGCCGGATGCCATTCAGCGCGTGGAAAGCAAAGATCACAAAAACGCAGAATTCGCCAAGCTTAAAAACGGGATTTTTTAAAATCGCCATGGCAACGCCCCAGCTTTCCGGGCCATACATCCTGACAGAGCTCGCAAATATATGCATCAATAAGAAGAGAAGAAGACCAAGCCCTGTGAGACGGTGTAAAATATACAGATACCGCTCTACACCCCAGCGTCCGCCGCCGAGCCATCCAACTATTCCCAAATGGTTATCGAATTGTTTGTTTGCCATCTTTCTTCCCCCTAATATTTACGCTCAACCGGTTTCCACTTGGTGATTGTTACCGGCTTGTAAGAAAGTTTCGGTCCCTGCTCTGTGTAAGTGACAAGCGTGTGCTTGAGCCACTTCTCATCATCGCGATTCGGGAAATCATAGCGGGCATGTCCACCCCGGGACTCTTCCCTGGTCAGTGCTGCATAAACGAGCATTTCGGCAAGATCGAGGAGATTTTGCACTTCCATTGAATTCATCAGGTTCGTATTATAGATGGTCCCTTTATCCGCAATGGAAATATTCTTATAACGTTCTTTCAGTTCCCTCACCTTTTTCAAACCTGCTGTCATCTCCTCGCCCGTGCGGTACACGCCCACATACTTGTCCATCGTTTCCCGCAGCTCTCTTTTGATATCATACAGGTTTTCCGTACCTTTTTTCTGGAGGAGATCTTCATAGATATGCTTGTACTCTTGACGGACCTGTTCCTCAGGCACATCCAGCAGGGGCGGATTGCTCTTCACATATTTAACCATTTCTCCTCCCGTAATTCCTCCCCATACGACGCATTCCGCAGTGGAATTGCAACCGAGACGATTGGCACCATGCATAGAGTGGCAGGCCACTTCACCGGCTGCCCATACCCCCTTCATTTTGGTGGCGCCATTAATGTCCGCCTCAACTCCGCCCATGCTGTAGTGGGCGACAGGTCGCACGGGAATTGGTTCAAGGATCGGATCGATACCACGATACTTCATACAGACTTCCCGGATTAAGGGGAGCGCCGAATTGATCTTTTGGGCTCCCAGATGTGTCAGGTCGAGTTGGATATAGTCCAGCCCCGCCGGCCCTTTAAATCCTCGGCCCTCTTTAATCTCCGTAATCATGGATCGAGAAACAATGTCACGCGGCGCCAGTTCCATGAATTTTGCGGCGTACTTTTCCATGAGACGCTCGCCTTTATTGTTTCTAAGGTACCCACCTTCACCACGGCACGCCTCCGTCATCAAAATACCGGATGGTATAAGACCGGTGGGATGAAACTGGAGGAATTCCGGATCCTCGATGTTTATCCCGGCGCGATACGCTATTGCATGACCATCGCCGCTCACGGTCTGTGAATAGGTGGTAAAACCATAAAGGGTTCCCAGACCACCAGTGGCTATGAGCATTGCTTTTCCCCTGATGACCATAAATCGGCCGGTTGCCATATCAATCCCTGTAATGCCGGCGAAAACGCCGTCTTTATGGAGGATCGAGGTGGCAAAGAATTCATCGTAACGATTAAAATTCTTGTACTGCATCAGAGTGTCATAAAGGGTCTGCACCTCAAAGGCACCTGTTTTGTCCGCTCCCATCGTAGCTCTCGGAAAAGTGTGTCCTCCGAAAGGACGCTGCATGATCTTGCCGTCGGGTCGTCTTGACCATGGCATCCCCCAGTGATCAAGCAGCAGGATCTCTTTCGGGCTGGTTTCCACAAAGCGATCAACCACGTCCTGGTCAGCAAGAAAGTCAGAGCCTTTGACGGTATCCCACGCATGGAGCTCTAAGTTGTCTCCATCTTCCTCTCGCATCACAGCTGCAGTGCCTCCTTCAGCACATACCGAATGGGGACGCTGTATTTGAACCTTCGATACGAGGGCCACATTAATCGAGTCTTTTGATTTCCGGGCGATCTCCACTGCTGCACGAAGCCCTGCCAATCCCGTACCAAAAATCAAGACATCGTGTATAACTGTTTCCACTACATTTGTCTTCATATCTCTTACCATCCAATTGTCTAAGTTGTGAAAATAAATTGAGGGTGTCTGTCTATGTCACCCCTTCTTATATTTCTTGACATTCTCGATATACAGGTCATTCCCCTTTGTATCATTAATGACAATAACGGGGAAATCCACGACCTCAAGTTTGCGGATGGCTTCAGGCCCCAGATCATCGAAGGCAATGACTTCCGCCTTCTTGACCGCCTGGGCCATTAGGGCTCCCGCCCCTCCCGTTGCCCCCAGATAGACAGAACCATATTTCTTCATTGCTTCCTTCACATTCGCATCCCGTGGACCTTTTCCGATCATACCCCTTAATCCCTTCTCGATGAGCCTGGGGGCATAGGCGTCCATGCGGTAGCTCGTCGTTGGTCCCGCTGCCCCAATGGGGCGCCCGGGTGGCGATGGCGTCGGTCCCACGTAAAATATAACTGATCCATTAATATCGAAGGGGAGGGGCTTATTACTGTCTAAGAGGTCAACGAGCCTCTTATGGGCTGCATCCCTGCCTGTATAGATCGTTCCCGTAATAAGAACCTTGTCTCCTGCTTCAAGGGCTTCTACGTCTTCTCTTTTAAGAGGTGGCTTAAGTATCTTCAATATTCTCTCCCTCCTTTAAAAGTCGATTTCTGCATGCCGGCTTGAGTGGCAGTTAATGTTCACCGCAAGGGGAAGGCTCGCAATGTGACATGGTTCCATGATTACTTTGACATCGAGGGCCGTTATTCTTCCTCCCAAGCCTCCCGGACCAATCCCCAGATCATTGATCTTCCTGAGCATGCTCTTTTCCATCTCTGCCAGCTCGGGGTCCGAATTCCTTTTCCCGATTGGTGCAAGAAGAGATTTCTTGGCGATGATAGCTGCCCGTTCAAATGTCCCCCCGATACCGACACCGACAATTATGGGCGGGCATGGATTAGCCTGAGCCTCCCATACCCTTTGTACAACAAAATCTTCAATACCTTTCCTGCCATCCGAGGGCTTGAGCATGGTAACCCTGCTCATATTTTCACTTCCGCCCCCTTTGGCACAGAAAACTATTTTAAGTTTGTCTCCCTTAACGATATCATAATGAACAATCGCGGGAGTATTATCACCAGTATTCTTTCTCGTGAAACAGTTGCAGGCCGATTTCCGGAGGTATGCATCCCCGTAAGCCTCTTTCGTAGCCTCGTTCAATGCATCTGTAAGAAGCCCTCCTTTAATCTTAACTTCGTCACCGATTTCAACGAAGAAGATCGCCAGTCCCGTGTCCTGGCAGAGGGGAATCCTCTTATCCTTGGCTATTTCTGCGTTTTCGAGAAGCTGGTTCAGAATCTCTTTCCCCAGAGGGGATTCTTCTTCTGCCAGGGCGCGCCTGAAACTGGCCATGAGGTCATCTCCGGCAATGAAGGCCGCATCCATGATGGCCGCTTTCACCTTCTTCTTAACTGTGTTGAAAGAAATGGAACGCATTTATACCACCTCCCATTTTATCCGATATCTACCAGTACCTGTCCAACCGCTACGGAGTCGCCAGATTTTACATGAATACTCTTCACCTCTCCGTCAATCGGAGCGGGAAGAGGGTTCTGCATTTTCATGGCTTCCAAAGTCACGACCTCCTGTCCCGCCTTTACCTTGTCACCTACCTTGCACGTAACTTCAACTATAATGCCAGGCATCGGCGCTGTTACTGATCCGGCCCCTGCTTTTGCTGTGGAATTCATTTGTGCTCTCTCCTAATTTTCATCCGATATCAACAAGAACCTGTCCAACCGCTACGGAGTCACCAGCTTTTACATGAATACTCTTCACCTCCCCGTCAACCGGAGCAGCAAGAGGGTTCTGCATTTTCATGGCCTCCAGGATCACGACCTGCTGTCCTGCCTTCACCTTGTCACCTACCTTGCAGGTAACGTCAACAATGAGACCGGGCATGGGCGCTGTTACTGATCCGGCACCTGCTTTTGCTGCTGGCGCTGCGGCCGGCGCTGGAGCTGCTGCAGGTCTTGGAGCCGCCGGTGCTGCTGTTCTCGAGGGTGCCGCAGGTGCTGCCACTGGTTTCGGCGGTGCGGCGGCCCGAGTTACCACAGGAGCGGCAATCATGGCACCACCTTCTGCTTCTACTTCTACTGCATAGTAACTGTCATCGACAAAGACATTGAATTTCCGGATACCGGCTCCCTTTTCTGGTGCTACCTTTTCAGGTTTTTCCACAAGCTTCCCCGCCAGGGCTTTCTTAATCAGTTCGTCTTCTTTCTTCACTTCTTCAATAGTCTTTGGCTTGGCCTCTTTGGGAACGGGCTCGAGACCATACTTCCATTTGAGGAATCTCAATCCCGTCTGCGGATAGAGGGCGTAAATGAGAACATCTCCTTTGTTTTTCGCGATATCTTTTGTCGCTTCTCTCGCTTTTTCCATTTCCGGATCTAACGCGTCTGCGGCACGGTTCGTCATAGGGGTCTCGCCACGCTTATAACCTTTCAGACACAGCTTCTGAACAGTTGGATCGATGGGTGCGGGCGGTGCACCATAGAGACCGAAACAGTAGTCCTTAACTTCCGAGGTAATCATCTTGTAACGCCCCATCAGCACGTTCATAACGGCCTGGATACCGACAATCTGGCTGGTTGGAGTGACCAGAGGAGGATATCCTAGCTCTTTCCGGGTCTGGGGAAGTTCGGCATACACCTCATTGATTCGATGCAGAGCATTTTGTTCCCTCAGATTAGACACGAGGTTGGTCTGCATGCCGCCGGGGACCTGATGGAGCAACACACCGGCATCGATGACTGCCATTCTTGTGGTGTCGAGGAACTGACGGTACTTGGGAGCAATCGTTTCAATATAATTGCCAATCTCGACAATCTTTCTCAGATCCAGACCGATTTCCCGATCTGTGCCTTCGAGAGCAACGAGGAGCGGTTCAATAGCGGGCTGGGAGGAACGCAGAGCAAAGGGAGACAGCGCCGTATCGACAATATCTACACCGGCTTCCGCAGCCTTCAGGAGTGCCATTGAACCCTGGCCGCTGGTGTAGTGGGTATGGAGCTCTATGGGAATCTTGATCGCTGCCTTCAGGGCTGTTACCAGTTCATAGGCGTCATACGGGGATATCAAGCCTGCCATATCCTTGATACAGAAGGAGTCCGCGCCCATCTGTTCGATAATCTTCGCCTTCTTTACATAGTACTCGAGGTCGTACACTTCACCGCCCATACGCCTCTGGGTCAGGGAGTAGCAGACGCTGCCCTGGATGTGCTTGCCGGCTTCCTTGATGGCCCGGAAGGGCGCCTCGAAGTTTCTCGTATCGTTAACCGCATCGAAAACCCGGAAGATGTCCAGACCGCATTCGCCTGTGTAGAGGCAGAACTCTCTCACGACGTCATCAGCATAGTTTCTGTAGCCAACGACGTTCTGACCGCGAAGGAGCATCATCAATTTGGTGTTGGGCATCAACTTTCTCAGTTGTATCAATCTCGACCAGGGGTCTTCATTCAAAAATCTGGTCGGTACGTCAAAGGTGGCACCACCCCAGACTTCCATGCTGAACCAACCAATTTTATCCATCGCTTCCGCAACGGGGATCATGTCCTCCGTTCTCATTCTGGTCGCCAGCGAAGACTGGTGACCATCACGAAAAGTTGTATCCGTGATCTTAAGAGGATTTGCTGCTGTTTTCTTTTTCTTCTCTGCCATAAGTAGACTCCCTTTCAATATATTATTCTTTGTTATTGTTTATGCTCTAAAACAAATGACTTCCTATTTTCCTAAATTGACGGTTCAGCCACACCTGTCATCTTTCGATCACGGCCTTCAGTATGTCCGCATCTGCCACATGCGGCGTGTGAACATCACATCCTGCCGCCCGGCAAGTGCCCAGATATTAATCGAGGCGTAAGGTGCTGCGGAAGGCGCGACTTCTGCTGCTGACACTGTCAGAGCTGCCGCTTCTTCTCCCAGATAGGCACCTATTGCTGCTGATATGGCTGCCATTACTTTCGGATTTATTGACTCCATGCTCATTTCCTTTTCTAAGTAATTTAATTCCTACATTGGAATGTTGCCGTGTTTCTTCGGTGGTCTTGTTTCCCTCTTTGACCTCAGCATATCAAGGGCCCGAATGATATAACGNNTCCTTGATTTTCTGCGCCCGCATGGCTGCCGGATCTGCGGCTGCCTTAATCTCATTCCGGAAGATGATATTGCATGCTCCTTCAGCTCCCATGACCGCCATCTCTGCCGTCGGCCAGGCTATGACCATGTCCGCACCGAGGTCGCGGCTGCACATGGCCAGATACGATCCGCCATAATCTTTCCTTGTTGCCAGCGTGATCTTCGGAACAGTCGCTTCCGAATAGCACCACAAGAGCTTTGCACCGTGTCGGATAATGCCTCTCCATTCCTGATCAGTACCGGGCAGATACCCGGGTACGTCAGCTATGGTGATCATGGGAATATTGAAGGCATCGCAGAAACGAATGAATTTTGTCGCTTTATCCGAAGCATCTACATCAAGACAACCCGCGAGCCAGGCCGGCTGGTTGGCGATGAAGCCGACTGTATGGCCTCCCATACGCCCGAAGGCCACGACCATGTTCCGGGCGAAATACATATGGGGCTCCATAAAATCGCCGTTATCGCAGAGCGAGCCGATCAGGATCTTCATGTCATAATTTTGTCTTGGAGAATCGGGTACGAGCTTGTCCAGGCTGTAATCAAGCCGGTTCGGGTCGTCACCGGTATCTACATAGGGAGGATCTTCCATGTTGTTGGAAGGCAGGAAGCTAAGAAGTCTTTTGATCTGGTTGATATTGTCTTCATCGCTTTCACAGGCGAAGTGGGCAACACCGCTCTTGGTGTTATGTGTCATCGCTCCACCCAGACCTTCAAAATCAATGATTTCACCGGTAACGGACTTGATAACCTCGGGACCGGTAATAAACATGTAACTTGAGTTCTTGGTCATGAATATCCAGTCTGTCATGGCCGGCGAGTAAACGGCTCCCCCCGCTGTGGGTCCCATGATGGCTGAAATCTGAGGAATCGTTCCAGATGCACAGGAGTTGCGGTAGAAAATCTGGCCGTAACCGGCAAGTGAATCTACTGCCTCCTGGATTCTGGCGCCGCCTGAGTCATTAAAGCCTACACAGGGAGCTCCTGTTTTTACTGCCAAGTCCATGATCTTGCAGATCTTCTTGGAATGCATCTCTCCCAGTGAGCCGGCGCGGGCCGTAAAATCCTGGGAGAAGGCAAATACTGTTCGTCCATTGACCTTTCCGTATCCCGTGATGACGGCTTCCGCCGGTACCTCGACTTTGTCCATGCCGAAATCAGTACAGCGGTGGCGCATAAACAGGTCCGTCTCCACAAATGTGCCAGGATCAAACAGGAGACCTATCCTTTCTCTCGCTGTGAGCTTTCCACCTTCATGCTGCTTTGTAATTGCCTTCGGCCCGCCCTGGGCCATGGCAATGGCTTCACGTCTTTCCAATTCCTGAATTTTTGGAGGTTTTTCAGTCATTACTTCTCTCCCCTTTTCTTTAATATAGTTGTTATACTTTCTGACACAGCTCCACCAGAACGCCGTATGTGTCCTTTGGATGGACGAAGGCTATCTTCTTTCCGCCTGCCCCCATACGGGGAACCTTGTCAATAAGACGGATACCTTTGGCTTCCAGTTCTTTCAACGCTTCTTCAATGTTATCCACTAAAAATGCAACGTGCTGGACACCCTCACCTTTCTTTTCTATAAAACCCGCGATGGGTCCATCCGGCGCGGTGGACTGCAGAAGCTCTACTTCAGTATCACCCACAGGCATAAAGGCGGTTGTCACCTTCTGTTCGGCAACAGTCTCTTGCCCTTCCAGTTTCAGTCCCAATGTATTAGAAAAGAACTTTAGAGAAGATTCAATGCTGTTTACTGCAACACCGATATGGTCTACCTTAATTATTTTCATATAATGACCTCCCTTGTCGGTTTTATTGTTGTTCTGTTTGGTTTGAAGGTCGTAGTGTTAACGTTTTCCACCTCAGTATTAACTGCCTGGCGTATTAAACGTTCTACTTTTTTTTGCCTTTTTTCTTGGCAAGAATCTCCTGTATTCTCTTTCCTATTTCAGCCGGGTTCTTCTCAACGATGACACCCGCGGCTTCCAGGGCCTTGAATTTTTCGTCTGCCGTTCCTTTTCCACCCGATATGATCGCACCGGCATGCCCCATTCTTCTCCCCGGAGGAGCGGTTCGACCAGCGATAAAAGATACAACCGGCTTGGTGAGGTTGGACTTAATGAATTCAGCCGCCTCTTCCTCGGCTGTTCCGCCGATCTCTCCGATCATAACAAGCGCTACTGTATCGGGATCTTTTTGGTAAAGCACCAGCAAGTCAACAAAACCTGAGCCTGGTATGGGATCTCCACCGATACCGATGGACGTGGTCTGGCCTATTCCCAGATTGGTAAGCTGCCAGATCGCTTCATAGGTGAGGGTTCCACTTCTTGAGATTACACCCACGTTGCCCTCTTTATGGATGAAGCTTGGCATAAAGCCGATCTTGCCTACGCCGGGAGTGGTAATTCCCGGGCAGTTGCATCCAATCATCCGGGCTTTAGATGTTTTGAGTACCTGTTTGACCTTGATCATGTCCGTCACAGGAATGCCTTCAGTCATACATACGACAAGCCCGATACCCGCTTCTATTGATTCAATAATCGCATCGGCAGAGAAGGCCGCAGGAGTATACAAGGCGGCAACATTGGCGCCCTGTTTTTCTACCGCATCGGCGACCCTGTTATATACGGGGATTCCATCGACGTCCATGCCTCCCTTACCCGGGGTAACTCCGGCGACCACCTTCGTTCCAAATTTAACCGATTCGCGGGTGTGAAAGGTTCCTTCCGAACCGGTAATACCCTGAACCACTATACGAGAATTTTTATCTAAAAGTATTGCCATGTTCAACTCACCCTTTCTTTAAAATTAGTCTGTGTGTTATTTAAGCAGTGCAACAACCTTTTCGGCGGCTTCATAGAGACCGTCAGCCACGGTAAATTTCAAACCCGATTCTTTAAGGAGTTTTTTGCCTTCGTCCACATTCGTCCCCTGGAGCCTGATCACCATGGGCAGTTTCATATCGATATTCTTGGCAGCCTGGATGATTCCGTTGGCTACACGGTCGCAGCGGAGAATGCCTCCAAAGATGTTCACAAGAATTGCTTTTACATTGGGGTCGGCAGTGAGAATACGAAACGCTTTTTCGATCTGGTCAGGACTGGCGCCGCCGCCGACATCGAGGAAGTTGGCCGGTTCGCCGCCCGCCATCTTGATGAGATCCATGGTCGTCATGGCAAGGCCCGCGCCGTTAACCATGCAGGCGATATTCCCGTCCAGCTTGATATAATTAACCCCTGCATTCTTCGCAATAACTTCCAGCGGGTCTTCCTCATTTTCATCTCTCAGTTGCTTGATGTCCGGATTACGGAAGAGACCATCATCATCAAAATTTATCTTGGCATCCACGGCGATGAGGTTGCCCTCCGCTGTGAGAACGAGGGGGTTGATCTCCACGAGAGAGGCGTCCTTGGCCACAAATAGTTCATATAACCCCTTGGTGATGTTTGCGAATTGGGCGCTGAGAGACTTGTCAGTCCCCAATCCCAAGCCATATGCGAGTTTCCTGGCCTCAAACGGGCTGAATCCCACCGCGGGTGGAACGGCGCACTTGATGATTTTTTCCGGAGTTGCCTTGGCTACCTCTTCGATCTCCATACCGCCGGCTTCGGAAGCCATGAAAACGACACATTCCTTGTCACGCGCGCGATCTACCACCATGCCGAGATAAAGCTCTTTCTTGATATTCGATGTTTCTTCAACCAGGACCTTCTGCACCTTTATTCCTTCCGGACCGGTCTGGTGGGTGATCAGTTGCATGCCGAGGATCTTCTTTGCTGCCTCATACGCTTCATCAGGTGTCTTGGCCACCTTCACACCGCCGCCTTTACCTCTTCCGCCGGCATGGATCTGTGCCTTTACAATAGATGTCTTGTTGAGGGATTTGGCGATATCTCGAGCCTTTTCAGGTGTATCAGCAACTTCACCGTTGGGCACGGGGACTTTGTAGGCGCGCAAGAGACTCTTAGCCTGATATTCGTGAATCTTCATTATGAACCTCCAATCATTATTAATCAGATAGTAAATTAACTTGCTGTCAGTTCTGAAAATTATTTGGTGAGTGGTAGGACACCGGAGAAATGAAAGACCTGCGTGGACAATTTAAACTTAAACGCTGATGCGGGAGCCAATTTCTCTGGGAAAATCTTTGACCACTGCGAAAAAATCTACTGCCTTTCTTTATATTGAAGAGTTTTTTGATGAAAGTGTTGCGGACTACTTGATCTTGATCAGATGTGTATCATATCATCCAAAATCGTTTCTGTCAACTTTTTTCTGTGACTATTCTGCAATTTTTTCCGCAAGCGCCGTAATGAAGACATGGCACCTGTGCAGAAAATTGGCATTCTTCAGAAAATTAGTGCATAATATTAATATGTTAAATTATTTGATTGAATGCCTCTTCTCCATGAGATGGCCATGCGACTGAGGCCTTTCATGGCATAGCTCAGTAAGACGAGTAGGGTTGACATAAGCGGCCGAGACCTTTGAACAAAGGCTGCATCCTTGCCCAAAGGTCTCGGCGGTAATAAATCGAGATTATCTGTTCACTTCAATTATGGACGATACTCAAAGACATCATACTCTGTTTTCTGTCCGAGCAGGGCGTCAATCTGGTCCTGAATCTTCGCCCTCTCCTTACTTGACTGCCAAGCCTTCCAAGCTGAAAGACTATCCCAAGTGCTGATAACGAGATACTCGTTCTGTCTGTCCACATTTTTCAAAGACTCACCCGACACGTAGCCTATCTGTTTCATGCTGAGTGATCTGAGCTGCATCACGAGTTCCTTCAATTGCGATGCTTTATCCGCGGGTACCTTCCTTTTAATGAGAATTTTGACTGCCATTTTCGACCTCCTACATTACTTTGTGGGTTGTCTTTCCGGGGCATAGATCTGAATTCTGTCAACCGCGTTTACCTAAATTTATGATAGGCGCGTTACAGAACACTGTCAAGTCTTTTTCTGGCTTCGTTTCATCCGGCGGCAGCCAAACATGTTTATATAACTCACCGGAAGTAAACAGTAATTTAATATTTGCACTCTGTTCTGAGGCAAGAGCGCTTATGGAAAAATTCGCTGCGACAGATTAGGCAAGGTGCATCAAAATATTGAGACGGAGAAATGCACTGTTTATCCTTTTCTCAATAAATCTCAGCCAGTCTGAATCATTTGATCGGATATCCGGCATTCTTCCAGGCCACCACGAAGTATCTTGGCATTTCTATATCCTTTTTTCAGGAAATGCTCTGCCCGACCGGCAGACGTTTTTTCCCTGGGTCATGCTCAATAGAAGATAATTTCCTGGTCCTTCGAATATTGCGGGAGCAGGGAATAGAATTCGCTGAGCGACATGGACCCTTCAAGATTAATTCTTTTATATTCCTCGTCGTCACGATAGGCGCAGATGAGGATGGCCTTTTCTGATATTACTTTCAGATAGACTTCTTCAGGCGATAGTTGTACGGCTTCCGTCATGTCACTCCCCTATTCTACATATCGCATTTTTTCATCACACGCTTGCTCGATGAAAAAGATTCCCAATCAAGGGCATCATGTATTGTCGTCATCGAATGGATAGATCTGTACCAAATTTCGGGATAAGGTGGGGTCATGGCGCACTTCTCCCTTTTTCCCGACCAGTTCACTATGTTCAAGCCTTCTGAGAGCCGTCTTATCCGTCTTCACGTCTGCCAGTGTACGCCGACCATCCCTTAAGCGACCGATAACTGTGGCCCGCTCTGCCTGTCCGTCTTGATCGTAGCGAATTATGTACGACTCAATCGTCAGAATCCCTTCCGCCCGTTCGACGGGAGAGGGAAGGGCCTCCGCATCGATGGCCTTTTGAAGAGCTGAATCCTCCCGACCCTCCCATGGATGGTCGGGAGGGTCCGCACCGTAGATGCCGATGGCGTGTTTCGAGTTGTACCAGCCGTTGGCTGTTACCATGGCCTTTAGGCGGCGATCGCGGCGAATACGCGCCACTACAGAGGCAATGGCGTGCATTGTATAGTTATTGCCTGGTCCGCCAAACTGGGCGAGCCCACCGGTGACAGTAAGGTCTCTCGGATCGTCTTCCGAAATGCCGATCGCCTGCCGGGAAATCTCCACAGCCGACGGAAAACAGCTGTAGAGATCAAAGACGCCTATATCGGAAAGGGAAAGCCCGGATTGCTCCAGGGAAAGCCGTGCCGCTTCTCGTATCGGAGGGGAGTCATAGAGCCTGGGCCTCTCGGTCACATGCCAGATGTTGTTCAGTTCGGCTCCGCCCATCGGGTACACCCATTTGGAGCGATAGATGCCGATCGCATCGGCATCGGCATCGTTTGTCATGATGAGCGCCGCCGACTGATCCACATTGATATTGGCCACAACGCCGACTGTATACGGATAGACGACATAGCGATTGTGTGGGGCGGCTATTGTCATATCCTCTGCCTTGTATTTTTTCCGGGTCCATGCATAAGGATTCTCAAAGGCGACCCGCGAAAAGCATTCGTACCGGCGTCCCATGTGGAGTTGGTGTTCCTTGATACTCCTACCGGATAGATAGCGGAGTGATGTTTCGAAGAAAGGATACATGAATTGTGGGAGAAAGAGATCGTAGGCTTCTTCAATGGAATTATTGACTTTATGATACTCATAGCCCCCTCTCTTGAGCATTTCTTCCTCATGTTCGCACCCGGAGCGGAGGAGCGTATCAAAATTAACGGGCAAGTTCTTTTCCCTCAGATGCCGCAACGTCACATTGTCCTGCCAATCGAGAATTGTCTTGCCCTTGGAGGCCTTGTACATTGAATATATCGCTTCGGCTCCGGTGATGAGTACCGCCCTTCTCCTGCCCGCTGCAATATCTCGCGCCAGGCTATTTACCATTGTTTGAGGAGAATTGCCTCCGATCTGCGAATAGATCACGGTCTTTGGCCTAATGCCCAATGATCCGCTTACGGCAAGCGGCAGATGTTCATCGTCCCGGGAAAAGCTGTTGATCACACAGACCGTATCAATGATAGATCTTAGAGCATCACTCCCGGCGTCTCTCACGGCGTGAAGGCTCGCCTTTACCATGAGGCCGAGGGGATCGAGGACAGGATTCGCATCTTTTCGTTGGGTATACTGTGCAGCGCCAATGAGAATCGGTAAGGGTTTCGTCTTCATAGACTGGTTATCTGTAGAAATCCCAGGAATACCCTTCCTGGTTATCGTATTTTTCGCCCTGCTGTTTGAGATAGCCCCAATAGGCAAGTTCGTCGATGTGAAGCTCCGCCTCCTTCAATGCGTCAATCACTTCCTTGGTGTCCGGAGGACATCCCGCGACTCTTATCGCCTTTCTGATATGCACATTTTCCTTGTTTGCCTTGATGATGCAATCGCCGATGAGAACGGTACTATCATAGCCCGATCGCGCCTGCATTTTCTTGCCGTTGAGGATCTCAATCTTCGGAAGAGGCTGGCCTGTAAATGCCGACAGCACAAGGATGTTGACCATATTGGCCAGCGGAGTGCATCCGGAGCAGAGAGTTTCATCATACTTGGGCAAGGTAACGCCTGTCACTCCGAATTTCTCAAAGATAGATGGGCCGGTATTGTCTTTCGCCCATCCCCAGTCCCATTTGAGCGCCTTGATATGATTCTCCAGGGCATCACGAGACGCAACGATAACGCCTTTCCTGAATGCGTTTCCGAAATGAAGGGGGCCTCGCTCCAAAGCATAGATACCATCCACAATGGTAAGCGCCGGCTTTATGCAATCAGCAATGAATGTGAAACAATATTCCAGGCCGGGACTTGCATGATGGCAGATTTTTTTGGAGGAAGTTTTCAGGCAGCCTTTGAGATTTTTCAGTCCGAGAGACACTTTTGTCTGGGCGTGGGTTTTCAGAACGGGGAAGTTGATGAGAAAGTCGGACTCCATGGCCTCTCTTGCAATATAAAAAATGGGTCCTCCCGGAATTTTGAAATCCACGGATTTGCCGGCATTAAAATCAACGAGCTTGACACCATACTTTTTTACCAGTGAGATATATCCGAGACCTGTGAAGGCCGCCATGGTGCCAATGCCTTTTTGAATTTGAACCGATCCCTCACCGATGGATATCTCTCTGCATCCGTGATCCTTGAGCATGATCACCATGTCCTCCACGAGACGCGTTGTCGTAAACACACCGAACGGCGCTATCTTGAACTGGTCATCCCAGGTGATGAGATTTGGTTTGATCAGCACCCTCGTATTTCTCTCCAACTTCTCTAGGCCACTGCAAAGCTCTACTGCCTCTCTGAGAGAACCGGGACTGCCCGCATATTGAACCAGCGATATTAGCGGTTTCATAATTCGCTTCCCGTGACAAAAAAGAAACTCTGTTTGTCTGAATGCGTTATCATCAAGATTTCTCCTGCGCCAATATCCGGGCTCGATCCATTTGACGTCAGGCTTTCATAAACGAGTCGAACCACTCCATCGCATCCTCGTCTTTGATTCCCAGTTTCTTGCTTTGATCGGGTTTGAATAGTACAAAGGTTCCTCTGGCTTTCGCGCAAAGTTCACCGGCTTCGTTGGAGATCATTGCCTCTGCCAGGCATTCGCGATCATTTTTGACTTCGCGCACTTTCCCAACGGTCTTAAATTCCTTATCAATCGTGATGGGCTTCAGGAAATCAACCGTCATGGACTTGGTCATTCCGAGGCATCTCGTTTTGTGAATAACGGCCCTTCCCATGACTTCGTCCAAGATAGTCGAAATTATTCCTCCGTGGACTAAGTTCTTCCATCCGCAGAGATGGGCCGGCACCTTAACCCATGAAAAAATTGATTCTCCGTCGGTGAAAAATTCGAGGCGAAGCCCTGCCGGATTAGCGGGGCTGCACCCGAAGCACATGCTGTCTGTCCTGTTCGGCAGATGTTTGAGATCTTCTTTCCCCTTCATAAGGCAATACTCCGTTGGAATCGCAGTTGGTTATACTCTTACGTGCGTTGCTACCTTTATCATATTTCAAGTTATGATTCTGCGATTTTTTGAGCACCCTCGCCAAAATTTTTCATTGATGGTTCCATAAAGAGCAACTCTTCTGGAAGGCATAAGGACAGGTCAACGCAGAATGTGTGCGAGATCGGACGATTCCGTTGAAAGCGCGTTCTCGGGGGAAAAAGGCCATCTGAGTCGCAGATAATTTGAGGACGATTCCCTTGCGTTTTCATCATCGCGGGCGAAGTCCGGCATTGCCGTTGCGCGCTATTTTACCGTATACCCCCGCCAATCGAGACAAGCGCCCATGGCGCGTTTGTAGTCTGCATATTTCTGGTTCATCTGGTCCTGCGACAAGACTCCGGGCGGCTGAGTTGGATCATAGCCAGCCTGGCCTACACCCCAGCGGTGGCATTCGTATCGATCATTAGCCAGTTGTTGTTCACTCTGCCCTTTGTGTGGATAGATGAACAACTGTCCGACTGAAGGTGGTGACTGAACAACCTCACCCTGAGGCGGCTCCACGACCATAAGCTCAAAGATGAATTCGCGCCATCCCTCATCGAACGCGGTAGCCGCGGCCTTCACGGCAGTCAGACATGGCGCGCCGGCAAGTCGTTAGCCTTCCCTTCGTATCGGGGGTCGAGTGCTTGATCGCTGTTCGCGTACGCTTCCTCCAGCTGCAGGGGCGACTGCTGTCTCGATGCGTCTGATGCAGCGCCGGCAACGGCACCTGTTCCCGCGCCGATCAATGCCCCTCCCGCTGCGTGACGAGGTCCGGCGATCAACGCACCGGCTACAGCCAAGACTGCGGTGTCATGGCCGGGTGGGGGCAAGGCACAACCTTGACACGCCTATCGGGCGGGATTGATGACTGACTCGGATCGAAGCCGGTCTGTTTCATTGCCCAGTTGTAACATTCGTAATGGTCGCGTGACTGCTCTGTCGTCTGGTACGCTGTCGGGCAAAAAATAGACCTGAGTAAGGTGAACCCTTGGACCGGTGTTTGATATCTCGTACTGGGGCGCAGAGTAACATGAAGTCGACACAAAGACTGTGATAACAAGTGCAAGATGAATGGTCGCTCTTGATGTGTACCGCTTAAAGATTACTTTGAAAGTCGGCTTGCAAAGCAACATCATAATAAAGTCTTCCGCATCGGGTAAGATCATCGCCGTAGACCTGCCAAGAAGATGGCTTTCCTCATCACCGTAGAAAAGAGTAATACACTTAAGGACTGATAATAATGAGCATTAAATAGTAAAACAAGGAGAGGTATAAACTACTCGTCCGATGGCATCATTCTCTCACGCCTGCAGCCTTGGGCGCCAGCCCGAGCATGAGGAGGGCACAGCACACGAGAATCACGATATTTGCCTGCCAGACGTATGTATACGATCCCGACCAGTCGTATATCAACCCTCCCATGAAAGGACCGATTCCGCCTCCCATACCCATGAAAAACGTGAGCCATCCATAGACAGAGCCCAAGACATGCCTGCCGAATCGATCTGCAACGAGGATGGGCATCATGGGCCCCAGTGACCCATACCCGAAACCGTAGACGGGGCATAGAAATAGAGACACTGAGCGGTAGTAGCCTTCAACAGTATGACCATTCCAGCAGCCATGATCATCATGCCGAAGACGGCTGAATATTTGACATCCTTCACCCTGCCGCAGAAACCGCCGAACCCGAGTGCCCCGAGGGAGGAGGCAGCAACTACGTTCTCAATATTATTATCCAATGCATATGCGACCTGATGGACGAAGGCTGCCATAAGGGTCATGACCGCCAGGGAGAAGCACGCCACAAGTATCCAGAAGTGAGAATTTCTAAAAATTACTCTAAAAGATGCGACGGATGCTTTACGACATGATCTGCTTCCGGCGCCTTAGCTGTTCTTCTGTCACCGTCAGGCAAGAGTCCATAGCTCTCAGGATTTATGCGTCCCATAAACAACTGGGAGAGTGAGACCCCGATGAGGACAAATGTGATTCCCAAAAAGATAAACCCATAGTGCCAGTCGTTATACTTCACGATATAGCCCGCCAGGGGTGTCAGGGCAATAGTCCCGAAGCTGACGCCCATGGTGGATATTTCTATGGCGATGCCTCTTTTTTTTATGAACCACTTCCCCACCGAGGAATTGACCACGAGGACCCCATGCATGCCGTACCTGCACCGCAGAGGACTCCATAGGTAAGATAGAAATGGAGGGGCGTTCTGGCAAGACTTGTCAGGATGTAACTTACCGCGGCGACGATGGCCCCTGTTGTGATGATCCACTTTGGCGCCACTTTGTCAAGCATTCTTCCCAAAAAAATTGCACAGAAGGAATAGACCATCATGTTGATTGAAGCACCCAGGGATACGATGGATCGGGACCAGCCGTAATCAAGGGACATGGGCATCACAAACACACCGAAAGAATAGCGTGCCCCGTAACTGATGCCCGAGATGAGGAACGAACCTATGACCACATACCAACCCCAGAACATGCCCTTTTCTTCAATCATGAGACAGTCGCTTTTTTCTCAAGCGTATGCGCATCTTCTTCACCTGCGCCTTCCGTCCGCACTGTATCCCGGTTCGATGAACTAAGGATTCAGGAGTTTGAATCCTGATGCCGGCTCCAGCAGACGAAGGCCGGTGCTGTCCAGAATTTCCAAAAGTATGACCTCCATTACATGCCATACCTTTACTCCCCGGCGTACACAACCGGTTATTGTTTCTGTCCGCCTGCCGCAAGCCATATGCATGTGCAGGACCGGCTTGCCCTCATCATCGGGAAATATCGTGCCCACACCTGCCACTTCATGGACGTTCTGCAAGACGTGCATCATGGGCTCTATGGGCAGTGTTCTACCTTCCCTTGGACCGACAACAAGCGTGCTGCCTTCGTCTGCACAGCCGAGAACCATCAAGACTGCAACGCTTATGGAATGCTGCATGGCGAAATTTTCGATGACTTCATGAACGACATCTCCATCTTCGAGCCTGATAACAAACATGCGTCCTTGTCTTGCCTGTGAGTATTTCATGGATGATACAGCTCCTTGCTCTGCAATCTTTTCGATCGATAAGACTATCCCTGATGTCCCTTTTGTTCGGCCCGGATTTTTCCGGTGAAGAATAGGGAAAATGACCGTGCGTGTCAAAGAATTTTTTGTGACAAATTGCGCTGAGGAGATTTATGATCGACCGACATTTGCGGATGCAGATTGTTGAGAAAAAATACTGACAGGGGACTCACATGTTCTTGAAATAACCGCCGGTGGCACTAAATCGTTGAAACAAAAAAAGGGTGGATGGTAAAAGGAGGGAAAAAGGAACCATCCACCCGCTCGCTATATAGACTGAAAGGGATCAAGAATACTGAATCCCCCTCTCAGAATCTCGGAAAGGGGTCGATGGATGGCAAAGGAGGGAAGGGAACCATCCATCGATCTTAAAACAATTACACGCAGAACTAAGTATCATCGGTAAAAAAATCAGGAAGAAAGAATGTTACACTTTGGTCGCTGGACTTTAACTCGCTTTCTTTTCTTTCCTGGGGTTCTTCTCTCGCCGTCTCTTTTTCTATGCTGCCGCTTCTTTCTTCCGTTATGAAGAACTCAAATACGAAACTAAATGCTGAATGTGACAGTTTCTCTTCCTGATAGGCGCTCTGTGAACTCTGTTTCTTCTCCTCCTTTTCCATTAATCACTTTCTTCATATACTGAGCCCAACGAGACCCCTAAGCAATGCCTTTCGTGAGTTGTTTCGCCAGATTAAAATCCTAAAGGTGTCTTCCTGCTTAATGAGGGCTCGTTATGTCATTGCTCAGCAAGATGGATGCCAAGCTTGAGATTGATAGGAGAAGGATTTACACTATACAAAATTGTCGCCTAAACACAAACAATTACCGAGTCTTGGAAGTCTACCCTTTGAATATACCCGATGGCGACACAACGAAGCGCAATCATTATGTATAGAAAAATGGTGCGGTTTATGCACGCAAAAATTATCGTGAAATTGGCAAATGCCGGCACAGCTCATTTCTCAGGATACGTGCATATATAGCACATAACGTGCAATAGTGGCACGCATAAAGAGTTTCTTACGGTTCGAATTCCGTCCTTACGTTACCGCCTGATGTTCACAGAAATCATCGATGAGAGAAGCATTTTTGTTATAGCCAAATTTTCATGGATGAAATATGCTTAAAATATATTAGGCTCCCACTTCCGCGGGATGGCAGCCTGAAATATTCGAATAAGGATGTATCCATGGATGGCTTTACGGATACCGTCATGCTCTCACGGGTGCAATTCGCCCTCACGGCCATGTTCCACATCCTCTGGCCAGTGGCGACAATCGGCGTAAGCCTATTTCTTGTATTCCTCGAGGCCTGCTGGATAAAGAGCGGGAAAGACGAGTATTACCGCCATGCTCGTTTCTGGAGCCGTCTTTTCTTTCTCAACTTCGCCCTGGGCGTGGCCACGGGTATTCCCCTCGAGTTCCAATTCGGAACAAACTGGAGCGCCTTCTCCCGTGCCGGAGGCGATTTCTTCGGGCACATGCTGGGATATGAAGCGGCTATGGCCTTCATGTTGGAGGCGAGCTTCATCGGAATCATGATGTTCGGATGGAAAAGGGTCTCGCCTCAATTGCATCTTTTCGCCACGTCGATGGTGGCTTTCGGCGCATCCCTCTCGGCTTTCTGGATCATGGTTGCCAATTCCTGGATGCAGACGCCTGCGGGAGGCCACTTCGACGAGGGGAAATTCATCGTCACAAGCCATCTCTCGGCCATATTCAACTCGGATATGGCATGGAGCGTCCCCCACATGTGGGCAGCCGCTCTCGAGATATCCATTTTCGTTGTAGGAGGGCTCAGCGCCTGGTATCTCTATAAGAACCGTCACACGGATTTCTTCCTCAATTCCTTCAAATGGGCCGTTCTGGCTGCCATCATCATAACACCTCTGCAGATCTGGCTCGGCGACGGTGCGGGCCGGGGTGCATATGAACATGATCCGGCTAAACTCGCTGCCTTCGAAGCTCACTGGCAAACCAACCCCCAGGGGCGGGGAGCCCCCTTCATCGTCATCGCCTGGCCTGACCCCGAGGTGCAGGATAACCGTTGGTCTATTGAAATACCGAACCTTCTCAGCCTGCTCACCACGCATACCTTGACCGGCCAGGTCAGGGGTCTCAGGGAGTTCCCGCGGGAAGACCAGCCGCCCGTGGCCATCCCCTTTTACGCCTTCCGGATCATGGTGGCTATCGGTACAGCGCTCTTCCTTCTTATGCTCTGGACCCTCTGGGTTTGGCGGAAAGGAGGGCTTGATGCCCCACGCATTGCCCGCCAGAAATGGCTTCTTCGTACATGGATGGCGGCGCTTCCCCTGAGCTATTTCGCCATGGAGACGGGCTGGGTAACCAAGGAAATGGGACGGCAGCCCTGGGTGATCCACGGGCTCCTCCGGACGGGGGACGCTGCCTCCCGGATACCAGCCGGTACGGTCGCAGCGTCGCTTGCGGCTTTCGCATCAGTCTATACCTTTCTGGCAGTTTTATTTTTCGTCTTTGCCTGGCGCATTATTGCCCGCGGTCCGGACTCCCAGAGTGAAGATGCGGGCAGTGACGCCAATCCTGGAAAGGAATGAAATATGGAATGGCTTAATGCGCACATAGAACAAATCTGGTTTTTGATCATCGGTTTTCTTGTCCTTTATTACGCTGTCGCCGATGGCCTCGACCTGGGTGTGGGCATCATTGCCCTCTCTACCAGGGACGAAGAAAGGCGGGCCATCATGATGGCGAGTCTCCAAAACATCTGGCAGGAAAACCAAACCTGGCTTGTTGTTTTAGGCGGCATACTGTTCGGCGCCTTCCCCCTCTTCTACAGCATTGCCCTTCCCGCTTTTTACGTGCCCATCACAGTTATGATCTTCGGCCTCATATTCCGTGGTTTGGCCTTCGAGTTTCGCGACAACTCCAAGGGGCATTCTCTCTGGAACCTCTTCTTCGGGCTGGGAAGCCTTGTGACCGCTGTTTCTCAAGGCTTCACACTGGGAGGCATCTTTTATGGAATCCCCATGGAAGGGCAGACATTTACGGGAACTGTGTGGAGTTGGTTTCATCCCTACTCCGCTCTCTTCACCCTAGGCGTTATTTCAGGCTACATAATGCTGGGGGCAAACTACCTTATCCTGAAAACGGAAGGCGATATCCAACAGCAGGGCAGGCATTACGCCTCCATAGCCGCCTTCTTCACCTTTATCATCGCTGTAGCGATTTATCTCTGGACTATCGCCCGTCATCCTTACATGGCGGCGAAATGGCTGGCCATGCCCGGCCTCCTTCACGTCGCCGCCTTTCCCTTACTCGCCCTTTTTGCCTTTATCATGTGCCTCCGAAGCCTGCGCGGACGGCCGGAGTTTGCCCCCTTTCTCTGGAACGTGGCCTTTGTATTCTTTGCCTTCATCGGTCTCTCGGTGGGCTTCTATCCCTACATCATCCCGAATATGCTGACTATCAAGAGTGCCGCTGTCTCCTCACCCAAGACCCTCATCTTTATGCTTGCCGTGATTATCATCGTCCTTCCCGTGATTCTCGCCTACATTTCTTACAAACATTGGGTCTTCCGTGGAAAAGTCGGAAGCGGCGACTACGGCGAATAGAGGCCTGCATATTAGAACCTTCTACCCCACCCGCTCATCTATTCCCTGACCTTCAACTGCGGTATTTCGACTCACAAAATAAGGCATCCCTTGATGGAATATAAAGATTAGATGTTGAGTGCCACGACATCGTTAACGGAAAAATGTGCCAGCACATCGTAAACAAAGTTCTTTGACAATCGAATAGTCGCACATGTCATTCTGTGAACACCAAATCAAATCCGGAGGTGTTGATGGAAGATGAAATCAAGCAGCATCGAATTCTGGCCGTTCAACGGTTCAAGAATGGCGAGAGCCCTGAATCAATCTGCACGTCGCTTTGCAAGTCGAAAGTCTGGTTGTACAAATGGATCAAGCGACATAGTGAAGAGGAAGCCTCGTGGTGTGAGGATCGTTCTCGCCGTCCTCTCTCAACTCCAATGCACACGCCGGCAGAGATCGAGGAAATCGTCAAGGTGGTTCGCCTCAATCTTTACAACCAAGACCTGTTCTGTGGTGCTCAGGCCATTCACTGGGAGATGGAAGAACTTGGCGTAAAACCGCTTCCATCAATCAGAACGATCAATCGGATCCTGAGCCGAAACGAACTGACCCATCGGCGAACAGGAAAATATAAAGCCAAGGGCACAACCTATCCCAAGCTGCTATCGCTTCTGCCGAACCAGGCACATCAGGCCGATCTGGTTGGTCCTTGCTACCTGAAAGGTCCTGTTAGATTTTACAGCCTTAACGTGGTCGATACGGCCACTGTTCGGTGCGGGCTGTATCCATCCCTTTCCAAATCCGGACAATCAATCCTTGAAGGTTTCTGGGCCATCTGGATGCGCATGGGGATGCCGGATCACATCCAGATTGACAATGCCATGTCCTTCTTTGGCAGTCCGACGTACCCCCGTGGCATGGGTCCTCTCATCCGGCTGTGCTTGCATAACAACATTGAGCCTTGGAGAAACGGAATGATCGAAAACTTCAACGACCGTTACCAACAGATGTTNNCAGCGCCACAACAGCAGCTATCGCTACAGTAAACTTGGAGGAAAGACTCCTTTGAAGGCCCTTGCCGCCTCGAATGCGAAACTACGGTTTCCTGCAAAAGATGAAGCCCCGATGCACCGGATAAAAAAGCCAGAGATCGGTAGATATCATGTTGTGAGACTTATCCGTAGCGATCTGAAACTCAACATCTTCGGAGAATGCTTCTCGGCTCCGCCGGAGAGGAATTTGATTACAAATTGCGTTAAAAAACAGGTGAGTGTTCACGATGTCATGGCACTCAACAATTATTCATTTACAATGAGAGTGACGATATGCGCAACTTGGGGGGGGAGTCGATGAAAGAATACGATGTCATCGTCATAGGTGCAGGTACGGGACTGGGTATCGCATTTAAGGCACAGGCCAGCAAACTGAAAGTTGCTCTAATCGACAAAGGAAGTGTTGGTGGAACCTGCGTTAATGTCGGTTGCGTCCCCTCCAAAATACTGATTTATCATGCCGACAGGATCACCGACATAGAAGAGGCGAAAAAGCTGGGCATTGACGCGAAGGTAAAGCGGATAAATTTTCGCGCCATCATGGACCGCATGAAGGCTACCATAGACGAGAGCCGCACATGGATGGAAAATGAGATCGCAAACTCGAAAGGACTGGATTTCTACAACGAGGAAGCGCGGTTTGTCGATGCTTACACACTGAAAGTCGGTAAAGAGACTATGAAAGGCCGGAAGATTTTCATTGCCGCCGGCCGCCCGTGCCCTCATACCGCCTGTCAAAGGTCGAAGTAAGATCGCTTATCTGACCAATGAGAATCTGCTCGCCCTCCGGGAACAGCCGGAAAGTATCATCATCATCGGCGGCGGCTATATCGGAGTCGAATACGCCCACTTCTTTGCGGCCATGTGAACCAGGGTAACCGTGGTCCAGAGACAAAACAGACTCCTTGCCAATGAAGAACCGGAGATAGCGGACCATCTTAAGGAAGAGCTCTCAAAGCGCATGGAAATTCTGACCAATTGGGAAACTGTGGAAGTCTGGGAGAAGAAGGGGCTCTACACAGTGATCTTGAAGAATCTTGAAACCGGCTATGACAAGGCAATCAGCGGCGCAAAGGTGCTCGTCGCCGCAGGACGTGTATCCAACGCGGACCTGTTGGATGTACATAAGACAGGGGTAGAGACTAATGAAGCCAACTATATCAGGGTGGCCGATACGCTCCTGACGAGCAAGAAGAATATCGGGGCTATAGGCGACGCTATCGGGCGCCAAAGGTTCACGCACGCCGGCGACATGATGCAGCGCGTGGCCTGGCGTAACGCCACAAGCCGCAAAGAAGTGTCTTTCGATTTTAGTCTCGTTCCCCACGCCGTCTTTACGCATCCGCAGATCGCCTCGCTCGGCCTCACGGAAGAGCAAGCAGCTAAGAACCATGATATTCTTGTAGGCCGTGCAAATTATTCCGACGTGGTGATGGGGGATGCCATGATGGAAAGCGAAAGTTTCGCCAAGGCAATCGTGGAAAAAAAGACGGAGAAGATTCTCGGCTTTCACATCATCGGACCGGAAGCGGCCATTCTCATCCAGAAGGTCGTGAATGCCGTGGCCCGCGGGTGGGACGCGAAATCAATAACGGACAATATGCATATTTTTCCGGCACTCTCTGAAATCATTCCTGAAACATTGAACAACCTGGAATGACAATATTGAGGAGACCTTTCATGAAGCATAGTACCCGTTTCGTTACCATCTGTATTATGAGTGTGATCTTCCTGCTCGTCGCTTCGCAGCCCCTTTTTGCCGCCGAAAGAATCATCAGACTGGTGGTCCCGGGATGCGAGTGACAGGACACGGCGAGCAGGGTAGGTGGTGCCCTGAAGGAAATCCCGAGCGTTCTTAAGTACGATGCGAATCCATTCACTCACGAAGTCACTGTAAGATTCGACGATATAAGAACGAGTATTGATAAGATTGTGGAACGACTTGCCAAAGAAGACTTCCCGATCAAGGGGGAACCGAGAATCATTCAGTAAGCTTGATGCTATGCGGAGTGCTCAGTCCTTGCTTCTTCGCCGCATCGATCATGACAGGTGTATTTTCAAGCGCGCTCGTTTCGTGTCGGCGCAGCTGGACCTTAGTTGTAGTAATCCCTCAATGAAGTCGTGAGATCCTTTCACATGGGGAATATGAAAATAGAATTGCAAGATAAGGAGTATACGATGGATAAGAGACGCTACCTGTGGATTTGTTTCTTTGTCGGTATGTCTGTCCTTTTCATATCTGCCTATTCCATCGCGGCTAACATAGAGGTCGCGAAGCTGATAGAAAAAGAGACCTGGAATTTCAACCTCGCCTCCACTCATGACCGGCTGATTAACTATGGTGATGAGTATTATGGAAAATCCTACCTGATTATGACTTTTTTCCCGGCGGCATTCACACCTGTCTGAACGGGCGAGATGCAGGGGCACCAGAAGGTTCTTTCTATCTATGCCTCTCTGAACGCCCAGGTCGTGGGCGTAAGCCGGGATGACGTGATAACCCTCAAATATTGGGCACAGAAATATAAACTGACCTTTCCCCTGCTTTCGAACATCTCCGGATATCTGGGAGATCAATACGGTGTAACCGGTGCCGACAAGTTCCTCTTTAACAGGCGCACGGTAATCGTAGATAAGAAGGCTATCATCCGGTATGCGAAAGACAGTTCACCAAACTATGAAGAAATTCTTGCCATCCTCAAGAAGCTTAACCATGAAGAGGCAAAAAAATGATATTCTTGCTGCGGCATCATTTCAGCCCCATTGCCGCCCGGTTGCAAGGTTTGGCTCGGCTTTCGTCCAAAGGTGAGAATGTGGACAGGAGAGCTGTCTTTAACGACATAAACCTAGTTTAAATTCTCAAGAAACTTTGAAAATGGCTCATAGTCATAAGAGCTAATATCGATCCGATAAGGCACATAAACATATCCCACTGCGTATCCCAGGGGAACTTCAGCGTACGTCCAGTGCCCACCGATCATGAGGACGATTGAATGGAAAAGAATCAGTCCATAGATGAATTTGGAAAACTGAAATTTCCTGTAGGTTGTTGCGAGTATTATGAGGGCAATAAGAGCAGGTACGACTTCCAAAAACCAGGTGAAATAGTCATGGGGTTTTATGCCGGAAACAATCAGTGCGATAAAGAATATGGCTAAATATGATTTTTTTGTCTTGTCCATAGATTTTGGTTGATTAGATATTTTATTGTTGCTTTGATGTTCGTATAGCATAAACGTCCGAAAAAGAGGAATAAGAGATATGCCGTGAAATTTATTTTTTCAGTTGACCTTGTCCCCGAAATTCAGAGCTATTTCAGGGAGCTGTCAGTGTCTTTGTTGGAAGCGGTCGTGCTTATCAAGAAATGCTATCACGCCGTGCTTGCAAAATTCTTCATATCCCAGAAAATTTACCTGGATCGGGAAGCCGGAAATGGTATGCCTTTCGCATTGGGTTGATATGTTTCAGATAATCTTCCTTGAAATGTCAATCTCAAGGCTTAATTTCTTATATTGTTTAAATTATTGGTGAATTCCTTTGCCTAAAAATCATGCAAAGAGCTTAAAATCATCAATAATTGACGGTTTTTGTGATTCATCAACATGGTCATCAACAATCTTATCAACAAGTATGTTTATCCCTCATCCGGCCCCACTCCGAAGGTGCGTCGTTGCTTGTTTTCAGCAATGCCCTCTCTGGGAACGACCGCCTGTAGAGGAAATCCACACCGTATTTCTGCCCGTGGAGAATTCACGCCACTTTCAGAGAGGCGTTGCGGCTAAGGCAGGTTCCGCAAGGTTCCGCAGCATGCAGCTCCGAAGATCCTTATTAGTTATGGCTTTCCTGCGTCTCTGGTTGAAAATCCCACGAATGAACAAATCGAATGTCTACACTATAGCAACTCATAAGCAAGCATTCTATGCAGAGGGCAAAGATAATCGGAGAGCATCAATTGTGTGTGGAAGGTCTTCCGGGCAGGTTGAATTCAACTGCATCATCGGCAATGGATTATAACTCTGATATGACGATGAGAAATTATTTTTTGACTGGGCAAATATTAGGACAGGCGGCTTTGCTCACACTTTGGCAATTGCGTTTGATGATTTCGTCTTTCTTGATTCGTGGATCATCTTCGGGTAGATGATATTCTCTCTTACACTGAGCTTCAGCTTCTCTAAGTCCCCATTCTCGAGGGCATTGATGATAGATTCGTGCTGGGCGACGCTCAACTGGGGTATACCAAGTGAAAGATAGGCGTTGTACCTTATTGCAAAGATGCCGTTTTTCAACCTGTCGAGATTGTCCGCGAGAAACCGGTTCTCGGTCATCAGATAGAGAGTCTGGTGGAATTCTTCATTCTTCAAGACCATTCCTTCGATATCACCATTATCAACTGCTGTGGTATATTCCTTGTGGATCTTCCATAGGACGGACAATTTTTCCGGCGTGATCTTCTTGATCAGCAACTCCGCAGCAAGGAGTTCCAGACTGATGCGAACGCAGTAAAGATCTTCCAGTTCTTCGTCGGTAATGTCCGCTACTCTTGCCCCTTTGTTTGGTGTAAGCTCAACGAATCCGAGATGGGCCAGTTCCTGAATTGCCTTCCTGATCGTGAAACGCTTCACATTGAACTTCGCGATGAGTTCTGATTCCACAAGGCGTTCCCGGGGCTTCAGTTCGCCCGTCAGAATGGCCATTGCCATTCTCCAACTAAAGGAATCGGAATTCATGGTAATCATAAATTCACGCAAAATCTTCTAAACGAATCTTAGAAATGTGAAGACGAGAGGTGCCTACCAATGTTTTTAGCCAATTTGGAATTACGTTTCTCTTTACGTGATTGACTTCTGCATGAAATCTACATCAGGCTTTTTAATTTGTCGATGATTTCTTTTTGAAAGACATTTGCTTTTTTGCGCTGGAAAATAGTTGGTTCAGGCCTATCATGTTTGAACCCGAAATCAATGAATAGATCAGATTAACGGATTGGTGATGAGCGTTGCTGACGCCTCCTGCTGTTCAGCAATCGTCATTCGTCAATATTAAGGATTACGGCTCGAAGAGAGTAACGGGGGGGCGGGAGTGGATGCTTGGGTGTCTTATCATTATTTACTCCAACCACCCCAAAGAATAGAAGGGGGTGACTTTGCAAACCAGTTTGTGGGGTAGTGATTCATGCCTGGCAAGAGACGGCTCCAGACCACAGCGACCAAGGCGAGGATGATGATACCAAGACCAACCGGTTGCCAAAGGCTGAAGAAACCAGCATGCTCGTGAATCATGATAAGGGGATTCGCTCCGGCTGGTGGATGCACGGTCTTCGTAGCAAGCATGTATATGAGAGTCAGAACCATTGCAAGCATGTAAACCCAAAGCGCATCTCCAAATGAATGAAAACAAGAGATCCCTATAAGAGCACTGCCCAAATGCCCACCAAACAATGCTCGTGGCTGAGTTGCGGCAGCACGAGTAAGGCCAAAGAGAAATACGCTGGAGCCACCGAGCGAGGCGAGTAAAAAAGGCGATGACGGTCCTCTGACAAACCAAAGCGCCAAGCCGATACCCGTTGCTACTCCAACTGCACACCAGATCAGGCGCCCGATGTCTTTAGCGATGTGATGGAGTTTCCTCGGCTCTCTGGGCTTATTTGTCATGATTTTGAATTCGGTAGCGAGCACATTCTCCGCAGTTTGCTGCGGAGAGCTTCAATCACTATCTATCGATGCAAAGATACTGAGCAGTTATTGATGTTCCATAAAATACCAGACAAATATTTATGTCAAGCGAAATGAATCATAGAATTCTTTTCCCGTTAACAGCAATCTGCTCCGTACATCGCATTAACTGAGAACCTCGAATATTAGCCACAATACCGGAATGATCTGTAAGGCTTGAAAGCCTGAATTTCAGGTGTAAGTGTTGATTTTTCCAAGTCACAGGAGGGGACGGTGAGATATTATTGAAGACAAGAAAAAATCTTGACTAAATATGTAACACTATGATAATCAAATCATCAGATGATTAGATATATTATAACATATTGAAATAACATGTAAATATATGAATGCTGGAATCGATTTGAAAGTGAGGGAAGCTTTTGCTGAGGATATAGGCAAGGGCATTGCACGCCTGAGTCCCGAGGATATGAATTCATTGAAAGCTGTCCTCGGCGATATCATCGAAATCGGCGGCGAGAGGACAACGGTTGCAAGAATCACGGGCACTTTTCCTGAATCACAAGGGAAGCAACTGATCCAAATCGATGGCAGCACACGAGAGAATGCCGGCGTTCATATGGGTGGGCTCGTAAAGGTTAAGAAAATACCTCGAACAACCGCTGTTACAGTTGTACTTACCCCCGTTGACTTTTCGTATGTATTGCCGGATGAGGGTGAACTTGAACAGTTTGCAAAAGTTCTCCAAGGTCTTGCAGTAATAACCGGCGACAAAATCAATATTCCTTTTCTGGCAGGGAAAGAGCGTTTTTTTCAGATTGAAGCAACTTCTCCGACAGGCGGGGTGATTATCAATCAGAAAACCAGGTTTGTATTGAAGAAGCCTGATTTTTCTTTAGACGCAGCCTCGCGTGTTTCCTATGAAAATATCGGCGGCCTTGAAAATGAGCTCAGACTCGTCCGGGAGATGGTGGAACTTCCTCTGCGGTATGCCGAGGTATTTGAAAAACTTGGTATAGAGGCGCCAAAGGGCGTGCTGCTCTACGGTCCCCCGGGAACCGGCAAAACACTAATTGCGAGGGCTATCGCGAGCGAAACCAAGCTTCATTTTATGAGGATAAACGGACCTGAGATAATCCACAAGTACTATGGCGAGAGCGAAGCGAAGCTTAGGGAAATCTTCGAGGAGGCTTCCCTAAAGGCGCCAAGCGTCATCTTCATCGACGAAATCGATGCCATTGCCCCCAAGCGTGCAGAGGTGTTGGGCGATGTGGAAAAAAGGGTTGTCGCCCAGCTTCTTGCCTTGATGGACGGCATGGTCTCCCGCGGACATGTAATTGTCATAGGCGCAACTAATATTCCGGAGATTATCGATCCTGCCTTACGGAGGCCGGGTCGATTTGATCGGGAAATCGTGATTCCAGTTCCAAACGTCGAAGGCCGTCTGGCGATACTGAGGATTCACAGTCGCAACATGCCCCTCGCTCCTGATGTCAACCTCGATAGACTTGCCGGTATCACTCATGCCTTTGTGGGGGCTGACCTTGAGGCGCTCTGCAAGGAGGCGGGCATGGTCGCCCTGAGAAGATACCTTTCCGTGAAAGAAGAAAATCACCTTGATACGATACTCACAAAACTGGATAACCTCCAGATCACGATGGAGGATTTCCTGGCAGCTCTCCGTGAGGTAGAGCCCACAGCAACCCGTGAATTCTTCACCGAAAGGTCAACAATCAAATGGCATCACGTTGGGGGACTAAAAAATATAAAGGACCAATTGATATCGATTATCGAATGGCCCACACGATATCCGGATCTTTTTGCACTGGGAAGAGTAACAGCACCAAAGGGAATTCTCTTCTCCGGGCCTTCCGGCACGGGCAAAACACTTATGGCAAAGGCCCTGGCAGGAGAAACCGGCCTCAACTTCATTTCCATCAGTGCCCCTATTCTCTTCTCAAAATGGCTGGGAGAATCGGAAAAGGCGCTTCATCAGATATTTAAAAAAGCGAAACAGTCGGCACCATGTATCCTTTTTTTTGACGAGATAGATGCCTTAGGAATGAGCCGCAATGCAACGTTGGAAGGAAGCAGCACCGTGGAGCGTGTGTCAACGCAGTTTTTCAACGAGCTGGACAATTTGAGCGACCATTCCCAAGTAATTGTCCTCGGGGCTTCAAATAGGGAGGAGTTCCTTGATCCGGCGCTCACACGCGCGGGCCGTCTTGATTGCATCCTGAGGTTCCCGATCCCTGATGGAAACGACCGATTGGACATATTCAAGGTGCACACGAGTGACAGGCCACTCCATGACGATGTGGACATGAATGACTTGGTTCTATTAACCGAAGGTATGGTCGGCTCACAGATTTCCTTTGTCTGCCGCAGTGCCGCTATGATGGCTATTAGTGAGCGCATCAACAGCTCCGGGAATCCGCCGGCAAAGCTTGTCATCAGTGCCCGTCACTTTAATGATGCGATTAAAAGCCTTGAGAAGTAGGGAGGACAAAAACATTGTTGAAAGAAGTTAGAAAAAAGCGCGCTTACGAAGACATTGTTCTACAGATTAAAATCCTCATCGAAAAAGGAAAGCTAAAGCACGGCGACCAGCTACCAAACGAAAAAGAACTGTCAGAAACTTTTAAAGTATCGCGATTGACCGTACGTGAGGCTATCCTTTCCTTAGAGACAATAAACCTTGTTGAGAGGAAACAGGGTAATGGAACATACGTAGTTGCTACCAGCGAGGAGGCAATTATAAAACCTTTAGCAACAGCGCTCTTCCATGATCGGGATAGCATAATCGACATTTTCGCCCTTCGCAAGATTTTAGAACCGGAGATCGCAAAATTAGCAGCAATGAATGCAACACAAAGAAAAATAGCCCAGCTGGAAGAGATTATAGCAAGACAGGAAAAAGAGATTGCTGAAGGGCGAATGCCGGTGAAGTTGGACTCCAGCTTTCATTATACCTTAGCCACGATGTCTAAAAACAAAGTGCTCGGCCGTCTCCTTATTGCCCTGATGGGCATTCTCCGCAAAACGCGAGAGACATATCTTCAGACAGAAGAAAGGAAACAGAAATCACTCACGGGCCATCAGAACATTCTTGCGGCGATCAAGGAAGGTAATGGAATAGCCGCCCGGCAGGCAATGATGCAACACATAGAGGAAGTGGAGAATACACTGTTCAAGAAAAAAGGTGGTGGTGAAGAGAGCGCTCGATCTTCATAAAAACGCGTATACACACAATAACATTGTGGTCTTACGGGTCAGTCTATCTATGGCTGATCAATCTTATTTGAAGGAGGTAGTATTTTATGGCGAAAGTAACTGAGATAACTGTATGGACGAGGGGCGTGGTAATGGACAAGGAAGCGCGCGACATTGCCAATGCTTTCGCTCAGGCAGCCAAATTGGACGGCAAATTCGTTCAGGCCTTTGATAATTACGAAGATTTGCCGGACCGCGTTCTTGTAACCACGAGGAAGTATGTACGAATCAGTGATGAAGAGATTGAGATGAAATATCTCTATACCAACAGCCATCCTGACATCGTGGTGATTGTTGAACCAACCATTGTAAAAGGGATTAATGTTTTAAGGGGGATGCCCGAAGGAGGTCTGCTCATCATTAATACGGCCCGGCCCATCAATTACATGCTCCAATTCATTCCCAATGCCGACATACTTGGCGCTGTTGCCACTGTCGATGCCGACGGCATTTCAGGAATAAGAACCGTGGACTTCTCCGGATCAGAGGGCGGCGTCGATGCGTCCGGTATAGGCGCCGGTATTGCGGCTCCTATCCTTGGGGCAATGGCAAGAGTAACGAAAATGGCGAAAAAGGAAAACCTCGCAAAGATCGTCAGCGATGTGGCCGCAATGGAACGCGGCTTCAAGGAGGTAAAACTGGAAAATTTCAGAAAATCCCGTTTCGAATATTCATGGGGCGGTTAATACGTGTTCAGTACATTATTACTAAAACTTTAAGGAAGGAGAAAAATATGGCTATAAAGATACCTAAAGACAGAGAAGTCCCTTTCGGAGCTATTACTCCGGCGCCGGTCAAACAGCAGGATCTCTTTGTGACATCAAACTGGAGGATTGTCAGACCGGTTATCGACCATGAAAAGTGTACAAGGTGTTTTACCTGTTATGGTGCATGTCCAGATTCTTGCTGGTCATACAATGAAAAAGAGGATCAAATGGAATGGAACTGGAAGTTCTGTAAAGGCTGCCAGATCTGCATCTATGAGTGCCCGGCAGATGCGATATCTTCTGCTCCGGAACTTGATTTCGAAGACGGGGTACAGCGTTTAGAAAAACCCTTTTAAGTAAGAAGGAGGAAACAATATGGCTCAAGAAAAAATGCTTAGTGGGTGCGCAGCTGCGGCCCAGGGAGCAAAATTTGCGGAAGTAGAAGTAATATGTTCCTTCCCCATCCGTCCCTATACAGCGATCATGATGGAACTTGCCAAGATGGTCGCAAACGGTGAACTGGATGCGGAGTTTTTACATGGTGAAGGCGAACACGCCCAGGTTTCAGTAGTGCTTGGCGCTTCAGCGTGCGGTGCCAGGGCTTATACGGGGAGCTCAGGTGTGGGCGTTACCTACGCCTTTGAGGTTTACAGCCCGGCAGCGGGCGGACGCTACCCCTTTCAAATGGCGATTGCCGACAGGACGTTAGATCCGCCGGGAGATTTCGGCTCGGAACATACCGATGCAATGTCTGCAAGAGACCAGGGTTGGCTGATGAGTTGGGCGTCATCGCCTCAGGAGGTCTTTGACAATACCCTCATCAATTATCGTGTCGGAGAGGACCCCCGTGTAATGCTTCCCCAGTTCGTCTGTCAGGATGGATATTTTATTTCCCACATCGCGGATAAGGTCGTATTGCCGGAACTCTCACAGGTGAGGGAATTTTTACCCCCCTATAGCGCGCCTCACCCTTTAAGTACCACGTGTCCCGTTTCCCATGGCCCGCAAATCAGGCCGGATCAGGGAGCGCCAATGGATGCTCAACGGGCAATGACGTTTCTGGAATTACCCCCGGTAATCGAAAAGGCAGTGGCCGATTACAACAAGATTTTCGGTCGGAAGTTAGACCCATGGCTGGAGAAGTATATGATGGAAGATGCAGAGGTGGCATTCTTTATCCAAGGGGCCCATGCAAATACATGCAAGGCTGCTATCCGTCAATTACGGAGCCAGGGCTTAAAGGCCGGCATGGTGAGACCACGCTGGACGAGACCATGGCCTACCCAACAGATCATGGAAGCGCTTGCACATGTGAAAGCTGTAGCTACGGTGGAATCCAGCACCTCCTATGGTGGCGCCACAAGGGGTGGCAACTTGATTCATGAGCTCAGCGCAACCCTCTATGACCTTGATAAGAGGCCATTGCTGACATCATTTATGGCCGGTCTCGGAGGTGACGTAATTCTTCTTGAAGACTTCTACTATATGGCGAAGATCATGAAGAAGATGGCTGAAGAGAAGAAAGTGCGTCAGAAGGTATACTGGGTTGGATTTGAAGATGAAAAATAACAAGGAGGTGTCAAATTATGCAAGCCTTTGATTATAAGAAACAAGTTTTAGAACCTATCAAGTCCCTTAAAGGCGCACCGAGGGAAGAGATGTATGTGCCGGGACACAGGACATGCGCCGGATGCGGTCCTGCAATAAATTACCGTCTTACGGCAAAAGCCGCAGGTAAGGATACAATCTTCATTGGGCCTACGGGCTGTATGTACGTGGCAAATTCAAGTTATCTGTGCACACCGTACGCAGTATCATGGATCCATGCTCAGATAACCAACGGCGGTGCAGTCGGGTCGGGTATCGAGGCGGCCTACAAAATACTGGCCCGTAAAAAGAAATATGACGGGCCATTCCCCAATGTAATAGTGATGGCAGGCGATGGCGGGTCCGTTGATATAGGTCTCCAGGCAATGTCTGGAATGATGTATCGCGCTCATGACGCTCTGTTCATCTGCTATGACAACGAGTCCTATGCAAATACTGGTATTCAGACATCGCCAACAACGCCTTACGGCGCAAACACTACTTTCACGCCGCCGGGTAAAGCAATTCCGGAAGGCAAGACACTCTTTCCGAAGGACCCCCCGCAAATGGTAATCGGGGGACATCCTGCGGTAAAGTACGTTGCTACTACCTGTGTTTCCTATCCCGTCGACCTGATGAATAAGGTGCGAAAAGCCCTCAATTATGACGGCCCTACATTCCTGCATATGCTCGCACCATGCCCGAAGGGATGGAGATTCGATGAGAAACTGACACTCGAAATGGGCAGGCTGGCTGTAGAGACAGGCATGTGGACGCTATATGAATGGGAAAACGGTGTCTACAAATACTCGCGTCTGCCGAAAAAATATAAGACGGTAGACGAATATATGAAATACCAGGGAAGGTTCTCTCATCTGAAACCGGAACACATTGCCAAGATGCAGGCCTTCGTCGACGAAAAGATTCAGAGGATTAACGCGATTGCAGTTGAAGCTCCGATCCCCACTCCCAAGAAAAAGAAGGCATAAACTACGACGAGAATCATTTTTTCGTTGCGTGATTAGTTCAGAGCACCCTGCCGAAAGCGGCAGGGTGCTCTGAATCTCTCCAAAACTTAGATGCTTTAAGCATTTCATTGGGAGGACTGAGTATGACTGAGGTAAAAATGGGAAACGGAGACGGTGTAAAGACAGGTTTCATGAATAATCCCTGGATAATGTTAACGGCCGGCGTTCTCGGTATGGCAATGATATCCAGTCTTCAGTATGCTTGGGCTCTTTTTGTTCCTGATATTCTTAAGTCTAATCCAACGTTTTCAAAGGTGGAGATTCAGGCGGCCTTTGCAACATTTATAGCATGTATGACCTTTGCGGGGCCCCTGACCGGCTACCTCATGGACAAGTTCGGCACAAAAATTTTCTTCTCCCTTGCAGCAGTACTGGTAGCGGTCGGATGGGGGAGCATTGGCACACATGATAAGACATTGCCAATGTGCATCTCTTACGGAATTGCAGGCATCGGCGCCAGTTTTATATACACGGGCGGTATAGCCGCGGCCTTGAAGTGGTTTCCAAAGAAGAGAGGCACGGCTTCCGGTATCATGGCTTGCGGTTTCGGTTCCGGAGCAGCACTTTTCGGATGGCTCATAACCATACTCGTTGCGAATTACGGCTACAAAACCGCCTTCCTTTATACCGGCGTTGGGTTTGCGGTGGTATTGCTTCTGGTTGCGCAGGTGCTCCGATTCCCTGAGGCCGCTGGTGCCGCAGAGGCGGCTGTTTCCGACAAGCCGAAAGAAGCTGAAGTCAAGAGGAGTTACGGTCCCGTAGAGATGCTCAAGACGGGGCAGTTCTATCTGATTTATGGTATGTTTGTACTTATGGCCATCGGATATATGTTCCTTACGCCGAACATCAAGCTGATGGCAAATGATTACAAGATTCCGGCTGCAATATTTACTATTACCTTTACGGCATTCACTGCAGCAAATGGGTTGGGGAGAATCGTCTGGGGCATAATTTCAGACAAGATCGGCAGAGAAAATGCCATGCTTATTGATTTTGTCGCATGCGGTCTGCTGTATATTCTTCTGCCCTTTGTGGCGGATAATCCGTATGCGTTCATGATCGTCGTAACGGTGGCATTTTTCTGCACCGGGCCAATGTTTGCTTTCTTCCCGCCTATTACCGCCGATCGTTATGGCGAAAAATATTTGTCTACGAATTATGGCGTAGTGTATACGGCAAAGGGTGTTGGCGGTATGATAGGACCAACCTTTATCACTGCTCTTGCTTTATTTTATGCCAAGTCGCAGGGTTATCACATTGGGTGGACGGTCGGTTGTTCGGTTATTGGAGCAACGGCCATCGCTTCGGGAATTGGCGCGCTTATTCTGAAAAAAATAGCTAAGCCGGTAGGAGTTTAGCCGTTGCCTCCTGCCGTGACACTGGTAGAGGCGACATCCAAGACGTCATAATCGATTGGCTGATTGAAGAAACGATCTTGAAAGAGTTTCAGATAGGATGCCTATGACGGCGACAAAGATACCTCGTTTCCAGTGAATATCTTATCTTACTAAAGGGCGGCTGGTAGAAAAAATAATTCTGCTGACCGCCCCTTCTTTTAGAACAAAGGTGAGGCAATATGGATATCCTTATTGTCGGTGGCGCTGGAGAAATAGGAAAATACCTGGCGAAGGTACTTCCCCCAAAGGGGCACAAATTGACAATCCTCGACCAGGCTCCAAACCCTCTGTGGCTTAATGAAAATCTGCCTCTTACCTATCTTCGGGGAGATATTTCAGATGCAACGACAGCCAGAGACGCTGTCCACGGAAAGGATTTGGTCATCCATCTTGCATGGAGTTTTGCCGATGACCCGCACACTATTTTTGACACAGACATCAAAGGTCATATTCATCTCTTAGACGCAGCTTCCTCCGCAGGAGTTAAGGGTTTTATCTACACGAGCACGGCAACCGTATACGGCCGTGCGGTTGTGCACCCCGTGACAGAGGCTCATCCGTGGCTTATTGGGGAAGCAAGAAAGCCCTTATACGCGCTCGGCAAATTTACGGCAGAAGAACTGTGCAAGCACTACCATAAGACCCGCGGACTTCATGTCACGATCTTCCGTTTCTGGTGGGCTTTCGGTGATAGCATCGGCGGGAGTCACTTGAGGGATTTAATCAGGAAGGCCGTAAACAATCAACCCCTCGAATTGGTTCGCGGTGCGGGTGGCGCATTTATTACCATGGCAGATCTCGAAAGCGCCGTCATGCTTACAGCGTCAAGACTTGTTGCATCAGGTCAGATTTACAACTTGGGAAGCTTTTTTCTCACGTGGGAAGAGATCGTAAAAATCGTTGTGCATCTCACCAACTCCCTTTCGCCCATTCGGTTTATCTCTCCTGAAGAGTGGCGTGGACCTGCATTCTTGAGCGAGGTATGGGATTTGGATTGGAGTAAGGCGACAACTGAATTGGGTTTTGCGCCGACCACATCTGCGGAAATGATGCTCTCCTTGTTCATTGAATCCATGAAGAATTGTATTACCGATGTGCAAAAAGCCGCCGTTCAAAAATAAACGCCTGATCTCTTATTCTAATTGCTCGTCATCATCAAGTACAACGAACTGCTGATACCGCGCATATTTCAGGGCATTCCGCGTATTCGCCACTTGAAACATTATCACGACTAAGGCTTGAATATCCTGTCTCTACAGTGATTAAATGTGGAAGCGGTAGACAAACGCCCTCTATAAAAATGAAAATCTTCTGAGGTATCAACTATCAATGGCACCGGTTTTTTCAGGATGAATCATCCAGCATTGAGGATCATCCGCAAAGAGATCGGGGGCGCCTCCGTATCTTGAATAGGCGTAGGCCACGGCCCGGCAGCCCCGGCAGGAGGGCCAGAGAGAACATTTCCCGCATCCCCCCTTGTAACTTTCTCTTTGCCTGAGACGCGATAGGACTTTGGAAGTGGACCATATCTGCCGCAGGGAGGTCTTGCCGAGGTTACCGATCTTAAGCCCGATGCGGCGGCAGGGCATGACAGACCCGTCACTGGTAATGGTCACTCCTGAGAAACCGGCGCTGCAGCCCGAGAGGGCCAGTTCGCTTTCCGGCGACGGCTTGAATCCCGAAAGGACTCCAGCCAAAGGATCACCAGAGGCGACTTCAAAGGAAAGGCTGTTCAGTGCGAACGCTTTTTCGTAAGCCGTCTTGATCTCCTGAGGGGTTAGGAGGCTGTCCAGTAGTTCTTCAGCGCTTCCACAGGGAACGAGGCGGGAAAACCCGATCCCGGAAAATCCCGCCGCTTCTGCTATCTTTGCCGTTTCTTCGATGCTGTCGATGTTGAGGCGGGAGAGAGTCATGTTCGCGCTGACGCCATTCCCTGCATCGATGAGAAGGCGGGCGCCCTTGACAGCAGCAGCAAAACTTCCGGCGC
Organism: Syntrophaceae bacterium; assembly: GCA_003142635.1. Lineage (GTDB taxonomy): Bacteria > Desulfobacterota > Syntrophia > Syntrophales > UBA2185 > Fen-1135. The sequence goes on from PLMX01000246.1 coordinate 42,511, forward strand.
CCCTGATGCTATCGTGTATTGCGGGAGGGCCTTCAAGACTGACCTGGATATCTGATATGCCGAGGGCCGACGCCTTCCTGGCGTCCGCCCTCTTAACAAGACATCCGTTGGTCAGAATAGCTACATTGTAGCGGCTCTTGCGCGCATAGGTGATTACGTCCCACAGCCCTTTGTAGAGAAACGGCTCGCCGCCGGTAAAATTAATCGACGGGGACAGAGATATGTCGTAATCCTTCTCCCAGGCCTGCAACATCTCTGTGGCCCCGTCGACATGCTGCTTCAATTCATCAACGGACATCTCTCGGGGTTTTCTCCGCTGCTGATAACAATGCCGGCATCGGAGATTGCAACGCTCGGTGAGATGCCACTGGATAAAAAAATCAAATGTCTTTGTTGCCGGACCGGCAACTATTTGCCTTTTCACTTCTTTCAACTGTAGCATAACTTACCAGACTCCGCAGACCTCATGTACAACCAGAACTTCTCTTCTTCACGCTTGGCTCGCTTGCTCAGTTCGTTCCTTTTTAGGGTCCTCATCCTTTTCACCTCCTTTCACATTTTTCTTAAGCCTGGGGATACAAACTCCTGTGTGATCAATACCGACCATCAGGAGGATTATTTTTACTAACGAAGAGCGTTTCTATTCTATAAGGGAATGCCTCATTTGTCTTCGCCAAATGCCTTAGATCTTTTTACGATCACCCGTGCCGGGGCGCCGTCAGAATCCAATATCTTCACGGGAAGACATATCATGTCATAAAGGCCGGGGAGAGCTTCGGTAAGATCAAGGCCTTCAATGATGAGAATCCCCGCGCCCAGCAGCATTCTATGGATGTCGGGGCCATTTTTCTTGTATCCGCCGACGGAGAGATAATCTATGCCAAGGGTTTTGATCCCGCATGTGACGAGAAATTCTGCCGCATCTTTCTCCAAGTAGACAAAGTCTTCAATAAAGGCATCTTTATGTAGTAATTTGTTTATCGAGTTTCGTGTTCTCAAAAGGATCCTCTCGCCTTTCTTGATACCGCGTCCGGCAAGTTCCTTTTTTTCGATGGTATCGGCATCTGCAATCTCGATGATCCTCGCAGGGCCTGTAAGCGAATCGATCGGTATCTGGTCAACACCATTGGCGCCTTTGATAAAATGCACCGGGGCATCGACGTGTGTACCGGAATGAGCGCCCATCGTTATCTTCGAGAGGTTGACGGTATCGCCTTTGTCCATATCGCGCATGCGCTCGATGAAAAAAGGAGGGTCAGTGGGCCAGTGCACCATGTTGGCCTTCAGGGTAAGAGAGACATCGATCCATTTATCGCCTTTCATCGTATTATATAAATTCTCCTTCTCCGCTTTGTCTGATCAGTCGCGCTCGATATGGCGCATGCCGCCTTTTCCGGCAACGATGACATCCGTGGCAATACCTATAAAGAGCCCGTGTTCGAGAACCCCCGCTCGCGCCTTTAAATCGGCCGCCAGTTTAGCGGGATCGTTAATCGGACCAAAATTGGCGTCGAGAATGACATTACCCTGGTCGGTCCTAAAAAGTTTTTCATCACTATTTCTTCTTGACTTCACGTCGGCCCCAAGTTTTTCCAGGGAGAAAATATGGGTCTTCCACCCGAAGGGAGCCACTTCAACGGGGACGGCGCACCGCGTTCCTAAGACCTCCGACATCTTTGATTCATCCACAATGATGATTTCACATAGGCTTGCCTGGGCGACGATCTTTTCTCTCAGAAGGGCGCCGCCACCGCCCTTTATGAGGTTAAGACTTCCGTCCACTTCATCCGCTCCGTCGATAGTAAGATCGATGATGGGGTTTCTGTTCAAGGTAGTGAGCGGAATTCCCAGTCTCCGTGCATCTTCGAATACCTGCCTGGAACAGGGCACGCCACGTATGTTCTGTAGGACTCTCGAACGGATCAGCTCCGCAATTCTTCTTACAGCATAGAGGGCCGTGCTTCCATGACCTAAGCCTACGATCATGCCCGATTGCACAAATTCGACGGCCCGGTGCGCAGCCTGCTCTTTCAGTTTCGCGGTGTTAATTCCCCCCACCCTTCTGCTCCTCCTTCTCTTTCGGGGCTGTGTCTATATTCCTTCTCGTCCATTACTGAAAGTATGACACAGTTTGTTAAAGAAGGAAACGGGTCAGTTTATCAAAAAACATGAACACCATGACTGTCAGCATAAAGTAATTCGTCCTTTTGAAGACACCGGCGTAACCTGACGCATGCGCTCTCATAAAATTTATCCCGTTCAGGACAAGCCACAGGGAAACCGCGATAAGGGAGATATGGACAAGGGGCGACTGGAGCAGGCCATAGAAAATGACGAGCTGCAAACTTACCGCTGTCGCTATTATCCACTGAAAGGTCAGCCGATCAAGTTGAGCACCTGTGAAGACCTCCGTGAGAGAGGGGAAGCCGGCCTCTTCATAATATTCCTTGCAGAAGACGAGGAGATGGATGAAAAAGTGGGAGACCTGCCACATGAAAAAGAAAAAGGAGAGGACCGCCAACCTCGGGTCCAGGAGGTTCCCGCCGCCCGCAATCCAGCCCATGGCCGGCGCTTTATGCCGGTTTGCAGTGTACATTAACTCCTCTTTCCTCAGTTTCGTAGAGCGAGGGCGTCAGCCAGTTCCGACCGTCCCGCGCAATTAGAATCGCCGCCGGTTCGATGACTCCCGTTCCGGCTGGATAATTGGGAAAATCGGGCGGCGCCGAAAGTTCCCATGCTTCGAGGATCGGGGTCATGAGCGCCCACGCCGCCTCGATCTGATCGGCGCGCTTGAAGAGCGTCCCATCACCTAGCATGACGTCGACGAGCAGTGTTTCATATGCCTCCGGCGGTTTAGCATTGAAGGCTTCACAATAGAAGAAATGCATATCCACAGGGCTCAGGTGTATCTGCAGGCCGGGCCGCTTCGCCTGAAAACGGAGTATGATTCCTTCGTCAGGTTGGATGCGTATCATCAGGCGGTTCGATAAGAAGTCCCGGATCGCTGAGGCGGGAAAGGATTGGTGGGGCGCCGGCCTGAACTGTATGGACACTTCCGAGATGCGGTTTGGAAATCTCTTCCCCGTGCGGAGATAAAACGGCACATCCTGCCATCGCCAGTTGTCAATAAAGAATCTGACTGCCGCGAAGGTCTCTGTCGTTGAATCGGGTTTCACCCCCGGCTCATCGCGGTACGCCGGCACATGCTGCCCATCGATCCATCCCGAGCCATACTGCCCCCTTGCCGCATGTTCGTGGACGTGGTCCCGGTTTATCGGACGTATCGCACGGAGCACGTCTGTCTGTTTGTTCCGGATTTCATCGGCATCGAAGGACACAGGCGGTTCCATGGCGATCATGCAGAGGATCTGAAGAAGGTGGTTTTGGATCATGTCCCTGAGGGCACCCGTTTGATCGTAATAGGCCCCTCTGTGCTCGATCCCAACCTGCTCCGCCACCGTTATCTGCACGTTGTCGATATACCTACGGTCCCAGACCGGCTCAAAGAGGGCGTTGGCGAAGCGGAAAGCGAGGATGTTCTGTACCGTTTCCTTGCCGAGGTAGTGATCGATCCGGAAGATTTGGGATTCGTCAAACGCCGTTGTGAGCGCCTTGTTCAGAATCCGGGCAGATGTGAGATCACGCCCGAAAGGCTTTTCCACGACTATGCGGGTGTCTCTGTAATCCCGTGCAAGACCGGCCGTGCCCAGCTGTCTGGGAATGACCGAGATCATCTGCGGAGGCGTGGCGAGGTAATAAATCCTGACTGCCTCGGTGTTCCACTCCCGGTTCAGGTCGCTTAAGTGCTGGGCCAGGGCTGCGTAACATTCCGCGTTCGCGAAATCGGCTACCCGGTAATGGAGAGACGAGGCGAAAGTCTGCCACACCTCGTCATTAGGTTTGTCCTGGCGCGAGAACTGCTCAACGCCCACCCATAGATGCTGCCGGAATTCTTCGTCGCTCATTTTTTTCATGTCCATCCCTGTGATCGCGAACCGCTCCGGCAGCCACTGGTCCCTGAAAAGAGTGTAAAGGGCGGGGATGAGCTTCCGCCATGTCAGGTCTCCGCCGGCCCCAAAGATTACGATGGCCACGGGATGTTCATTCGCTGATTTTTCCATGATTCAATCTTCCTCCCACTTCGTATGAAAAATGCCTTTCTCATCCACCCTCTCATAGGTGTGGGCCCCGAAATAGTCCCTCTGCGCCTGGATGAGGCTGGTCGGCATCCATGCACTTCTGTAGCTGTCGAAATAGGCCAGGGCCGCCATCATCCCCGGAACCGGAATCCCAAGATTTGCGGCGGAACAAACCATTCCTCTCAGCTCATGCTGGTATGCCGCCACTTGCCGTCCCAAACCGGGTTCCACAAGCAGATTCGGGAGATCGGGGATTTTTTGATAGCTCGCGCAGATGTCTTCGAGGAGTGCCGCGCGGATGATGCACCCGCCCCGCCAGATGCGGGCGACGTCCGCAAGCTTCAGATTGTAGCCATAGGCTTCCGAGGCCTTGCGCAGCAGGGACATCCCCTGGGCGTAAATGATGATGAAGGCGGTTTGCAGCGCCTTTTTTAGCGAGCTGATAAAGAGATCACGCTTCCCACGATAGGGCGGAGAAGGCCCTGTCAGGATACGGCTTGCTTCCTCCCTTTCCGCTCTGTAGCCGGAGAGGTCGCGCGTGGAGACAGCGGCATCAACTACGGGAACAGGAACCTGAAGGTCCATGGCTGTCTGCGACGTCCACTTTCCGGTCCCTTTCTGACGGGCCTCATCAAGGATAACGTCAATGAGCCTCCTTCCCGTCTTCTCATCCACATGGCGGAAGATATGGGCGGTGATCTCCAGCAGGTAGGAATGAAAAGATCCTTCGTTCCAACTCTCGTATACCCCGGCCAGTTCATCGTCCGTAAGGCCTATTCCCCGCTTCATCAGGTCATAGGTTTCGGCGATTAGTTCCATGAGGCCGTATTCAATGCCGTTGTGGACCATCTTCACGAAATGTCCTGCAGACCCGGTCCCGAGGTAGGCGACACACGGTTCCCCTTGCACGCGGGCGGCCACTGCCTCGAACAGAGGCCGGACTCTTTCGTACGCCACCCCCTGGCCGCCGGGCATGATGCTCGGACCGTGGCGGGCCCCATGCTCTCCGCCGGAGATGCCGACGCCGAGAAGCTCTATCCCCGCTCTTGCCAGGGTCCTCTGCCTTAAGTTGGTATCGGTAAAGTGAGAATTGCCGCAATCGACAATGACGTCTTTCGTCTCCAGAAAGGGAAGGATGTCCCTGATGACATCATCTACAGCCGGGCCTGCCGGGATAAGCATGATGATGGCCCGCGGCGATTTCAAGAGCGCCATATACTCATCGAGGACCCGCGCGCCCCGGATATGCCTCCCCCCCGATTCAGCAGTGAGGGCGTTCACCTTATCACGGTCTTTGTCGTAGCCGGCTACCGCATACCCGTGATCGGCCATGTTGAGCAGAAGGTTGCGCCCCATGACACCGAGACCGATCAGGCCTATTTCGTATTTATGTTTACCCATTTTGTTTCCCCCATTTGCAGACAGATTTGCGCCTCACCCATCCATCACCAAGCCGAGACTCGCCAGAGAAGCCCGCGTGGAGACATAATCCCCGTGGATTATGCCGCAGATTCCCAGGCCTTCCGCCACATAAACGGCCAGAGGCCATAGACTTACTCTTTGCACGACCCGGTGATCCAAAAATTCATTCCTCAGAAAATAAAAGTGCGAAACTTCAAATCATTTTGACTGAAGCATCCGCGCCTATTGAGAATTTATCGTTACAGGTTCATGCCCCTTTTTCCATCGGCGAAATGCTTAATTTGACTAATCCAATGTCTCAATTATTCTCAGGCAACGGATGAGAAGAAATCCCTTGAGGGATGCTCAGTTCCGATGTAATGTCAGACATTATAAGACGCGGGCACGCCATCTTCTTTCCGGTTGCCTGCCATCGCGGTCCTGATCTACTGTGTTAAATGAATTATCTCCGGCGAAATATTGCGCGAATCAAAAAGACATTTAGCGAATGATGGAAGAGTACACCTCACCGTTGAACATCCTGATTGTCGATGACGAGCTGAATATTCGCAAGACCCTCTCCGTCTGCCTCGAGGTGGAGGGACACAAGGTTGTCGCGGTCAGCAATTACGAGGATGCCCTTTCTGAAAACGCCCGCCGTTCCTTTGATGCCGCTTTCGTTGATCTCCGCCTCGGGACAAAAAGCGGTCTGGACCTCATCCCGGCGCTTCTTTCCAGTTCCCCTTGGCTGAAGATAATCGTCATCACGGCCTATGCATCTATCGATACGGCGGTAGAGGCGATGAAGAGGGGCGCTGCCGATTATATTCCGAAACCATTCACACCTTCCCAGGTAAAACTCTGTGTCGATAAAGTTGCAGAGGTCCGTTCGCTGGAGCAGCGTGTGGATGCCCTTCAGGCGGATTTGAACCGCATCAATCCCGAAGTGGATCTCAGCACGGCGAGTACCGTCATGCAGCGGACTATCGGACAGGCAAGGCAGGTGGCCTCGACAGACGCTATTGTCTTGCTTACGGGAGAGAATGGAACCGGAAAAAGCGTTCTTGCCCGGGCAATCCACGGGTGGAGCAAACGGGCAAACAAACCTTTCGCCGAGATATCATGCCCTGCTCTTTCCGCGGAGCTTCTCGAAAGCGAACTTTTCGGACACGTGAAAGGGGCCTTTACAGGCGCCGTGCGGGACCATTTGGGCCGTATCGCCTTCTGTGAGGGAGGCACGCTGTTCCTGGATGAGATAGGCGATCTGCCGCTCTCCGTTCAACCGAAACTCTTGAGGTTTATCCAGGAAAGGGAATACGAACGTCTCGGCGATCATATGACCCGGAAGGCGGATGTTCGTCTGATTGCGGCGACCAACATGGACATCGAGGAGGCCGTCCGAAATAATCGTTTCCGCGAAGACCTCTTCTACCGGCTGAATGTTATCCAGATAGAGATCCCGCCGCTCCGGGAGCGGCCTGATGATATTGCCAACCTCTCCAGACGATTGCTCATCTTCTTCGGGAGAAGCCATCACTGTGCTCATCAGCGCTTCAGCGACGAGGCGCTGCAGGCGCTCCGCCGCTATTCCTGGCCGGGAAATGTGCGCGAGCTGCGAAATGTCATCGAACGAGCGTCCATACTATGTAAGTCAGAGTTAGTAGGAGTCGAATTTCTGCCGGAAAAGCTAATTCCTGCCGAAGACTGTCCCAAGCCCGGAGATTTTGTTTCTCTCGATAAAGTGGAAGAGATGCACATCCGGCGCGTCCTTGCTTCTGCCAAATCATTGCAGGAAGCCGCCGATATTCTCGGAGTCGATCAGGCAACCCTCTGGCGACGCCGGAAACGCTATGGAATCTGAACAGGCGTTTGCAGAAATTACACCGTTTCTCACAAATTGCGTTTTGCAAGGCGTTTGACGCTGTCTTCTTGCGGAGTGCAAGGCGAAACGGCTTACGCAAATCTATAAGTCTCGATTTTATTGCATTTCTCTTTGGCACAACGGTTGCTTTAGCACAATGAAACGAGGAGAAGAACTATGTTTAGCTTAAGACAGAAGTTGTTTCTTGGATTCGGCGGCCTGTTGCTTATCATCGCATTGACCGGCATTCAGAGCATCAGTAAGGTCACAGAATTGGGCGATGCAATCGATGTCATTCTCAGAGAGAATTATCGAAGCGTGCTCGCCTGTCAGAACATGAAAGAATCCCTCGAAAGAATGGACAGCGGGGCGCTTTTTATCCTCTCCGGTTATGAAAAGGAGGGTAGGGAAGCCATTGACGGAAACCTACCGGTGTTTGAGAAGGCGCTCACGATCGAATTGAATAACATCACTGTCCCGGGCGAAGGCGAGAAGGCCGCCCACCTCAGCGAACTTTTTGCAAAATATAAGGCCACGATCCAAGGCATGGAAGACCGAAATGTCCCGCGTGAAACGCGGCGGGACATTTATTTCAATGAACTGTTTCCCTTGTTTCGGGATATAAAGGGAACGGCGGATGCGATCCTTAATATGAACCAGCAGAATATGTATGACGCTAATCAAGCTGCGCGCCATAAAGCGACTAAGGCGCGTGAGCAAATGTATTTTCTCCTGATTCTCGGCGCTGTCTTGGCCATCGCCTATGTATTCCTCATAGGCAAATGGATACTCCGCCCGATTGAACGTCTGACGCAGTCCGCTGAGGAGATCAAACGGGGTAATCTGGATCTCATAGTTAAGACCGATACCCGTGATGAAATAGGGCGACTTTCAGAGGCATTCAATGCGATGGCTGCAAGTCTTCGGGAAGTCCGCCGCAGCGATGAAGCAAAGCTTGTCAGGATTCAGCACTCGACACAGCAGACATTCGACAATCTTCCGGATGCCGTGGCAATTCTGGACCTGGAGGGAAAGGTGGAGACGGCAACGGAAACAGCCGGAAACATCTTTGGACTGAAGCGCAATATCCAGATTGAAAGCGTACCCTTTAAATGGATAACCGATCTATACAGAAATGCCCTTAAGGGAGATCACGCCTCTGCGAAAGAAGACGCGACGGCTGTCGTGCAGCATTTCGTCAACGCGGAGGAGCATTTCTTCCGGCCGACGACCGCTCCTATCCTGAATAATAAGAGGGAACTCATCGGCATAATCCTTATCCTCAAGGACGTAACAGATAAGCTGGAGCAAGACGAACTAAAGAAAGGCGTCATTTCCACGGTCTCACATCAGTTGAAAACACCTCTTACTTCCATTCGCATGGCTATTCATCTCCTCCTCGATGAAAAGATCGGACCCCTCACTCCCAAGCAGCAGGAACTCTTGATTGCGGCACGGGAAGACAGCGAGCGCCTTCAGAAGATCCTCGTTAATCTGCTTGATATCAGCCGTATAGTATCCGGTAAAATGGCTATGGAGTTTCATGCGATACCGCCCCAGCAAATCATCTCGGAGACTGTTGAATCTTTCCGGGGAGCGGCACTCGGCCACGGTGTGAAAATTCACACACTGCTGCCCGGTGACCTGCCCGAGGTCCGGGCTGATAGGATGCGGATCGGGCATGTTTTCGCCAACCTATTGTCTAATGCCCTGAGGTACACCGCATCCGGTGACACAGTGACCGTAACCGCACAGGCTGGTGAAGAACAGGTTGAGTTCTCCGTTTCGGATACCGGTAGGGGAATACCCGAACAGTATCTCTCCAGGATCTTCGATCCATTCTTTCGTGTGCCTGGCCAGGAAGCTGATACAGGCACCGGCCTGGGACTTTCCATAGTCAAAGAAATTGTCGAGGCACATGGCGGGTCAGTCAGTGTAAAAAGCCGCGTGGGTGAAGGGACCACAATCTCTTTCACCCTTCCGAAATACACGGGAGAAGCCAATTCGCATAAGAATGACGAAAAGAAACTATAGGGAGGAAACACTATATGAATCTTGTAATCTGGCTGCCGGCAATGTTTTTCTTGGGCATTATATCGATGGGGCTATGCTACCTGTTTATGAAATTCTGCGAGAAAATTTAGACAATGGAGTGAGGTGGGCGATGATTTATCTGACAGTAATTGTAGCAGTTTTCCTATTTGTTTACCTGGTTGTGGCCCTCGTGCGGCCAGAGTGGTTCTAAGCACCGGGCTTTGACACTGAAATAAAAAAGGAGTTAAGACAATGTTTATTCAAACCTGGTTTCTTCCCTTTTTGCTTCTTGCAACGGCGACTGTCATTGCGTTTCCCTTAAGTCGCTACATGGCGTGGATCATGGATGGGAAATACCGACCGTTGCCGGTCTTTCGCTGGTTCGAGGAACACTTGGACAGCGGCCCACAAAACTGGAAGCAGTATACATGTTCTCTGCTCATTTTCAACACGATACTGTTCATTTTCGGTTTCCTCATCCTCGCGCTCCAGCCGTGGATGCCTCTCAATCCGGATAGTAAGACGATGCTGGCCCCAAGCACCATCTTTAACAGCGTGGTGTCATTCATGACAAACACGAACCTTCAGCACTATGCCGGAGACCAGCACCTGACGAACTTCAGCCAGATTTTCTTTTGCATCGCCAACATGTTTCTGTCCGCTGCAATCGGTCTCTGTGCGCTGACTGCGATCATCCGTGCTTTTCGGAGCTCCTCAACGTTAGGCAACTTCTTCGTTGACATGTGGCGGGTGCTTGTTTACATGTTCGTACCGGCTGCCTTTATCATCGGTCTTATTTTTATAACGCAGGGCAGTCCGATGACTTTTCAAACTTCCCACAGCCTTTCGACGCTTGAGCCTGCGGCGATGGGGACAACGGACACGGGTGAAGCAAAGCAGCAAACCATCGTTGTCGGGCCAGTGGCGGCCCTCGAGTCCATCAAGATGCTCGGTACCAACGGCGGCGGGTTTTACGGCATGAACTCCGCCCACCCTTTCGAGAATCCCACCGGGCTGTCGAACTTTTTTAACGCACTGTCCATGATGTTGTTCCCGTTTGCCCTTGTACTCATGTACGGACGGATGCTTCGCAAGTTCCGGCACAGCCTTGTCATTTTTTCTGTCATGCTGGTATTAATGACGGGCACCATTATTTGGGCGGTCTACTTTGATACGCTGAAACCGAACCCGACATTGACCAGCCATCCTGTGGCAAAAACTTACGCGATTGCGAGCGCAGTGGCGCCGGGAGGGAAAACGGTTGTGTCCACGCCGGCGGTTGCGGGCTTGCCGGTAGACCAGCATCTGGGCAACCTCGAAGGCAAGGAGATGCGCTTCGGCGTATCCGCAGGCGCCACTTTCGCGGCACTGACGACAGACGTTACATGCGGCGCGGTGAACGCCGAGTCCGACAGCCTCAACCCGATTGCCGCCCTTTCGCCCATGGTGGGAATGTGGCTGAATTGCGTCTTCGGCGGCAAGGGCGTGGGCATGGTCAACATGCTGCTCTACTTAATCATCGGGATATTTGTGGCAGGCATGATGGTGGGCCGGACGCCCGAGTATCTGGGCAAGAAAATCGAGGCCCGTGAGGTGAAGCTCGCGATCATCGCCCTGCTCGTACATCCCTTCATGATACTCATGCCCACGGGACTTTTCGCCGCTACGGACTGGGGACTAAAAGCGGTAAGTAATCCCGGCGCCCACGGTTTTTCACAGATTCTGTACCAATTCTCTTCGGCCTCTGCCAATAACGGCTCAGCCTTTGATGGATTGGGAGTTACCTATGGTTTCTGGAATGCTGCAAACCCCGCGCCGGAGGCGATCGCCTGGGATATTGCAGCGGGACTGGTGATGCTCTTCAGCCGCTTTCTTCCGATCATCGCGCCCATCGCCATGGCGGCATATCTCGGAGCGAAGAAATCAAGCCCGTTCGGTCTGGGCACCTTGCGCGATGACAGCGTCACCTTTGGGTTTCTCTTGTTGGGGACGATTGTCATCATAGGCGCTTTGCTCTTTCTTCCGGTCGCCGCACTCGGACCGGTGGCGGAACACCTGGGTCCCATTCCTTTCGGCGGCTGACCGCCAATAAAGGCCTTATAAACTCGTTACCATGAATTGTAGAACGAATGAGGAGTTGGATATGAATAACGTTCCCGATATTACAGAACCCGTTCAAAAGGCGCCGTCGCAGCGGCCGCTTCGCCGGGTAAAACCAAGGGGGCTCCTGGAGAAGGAAACAGCGAAGGCGGCATTGAAACAGTCGTTTGTAATGCTGAGGCCGGACATACAATGGAAGAACCCCGTAATGTTCGTGGTTGAGGTAGGCGCGATCCTGACTCTGTTATATATCGTGCAGGCAGCGTGGGGAGGGGCAGCGAGCCAGGAACCGATTACATATTTTATTGCCCTTGACGCATGGCTTTTTCTGACCGTGCTGTTCGCGAACTTTGCCACCGCTCTGGCTGAGGCCCGCGGCAGAGCCCAGGCCGATTCACTCAGGAAGGCGCGGCATGATACGCCAGCCTATCGCTTAAACGCAGCCGGCGCCATCGAAGAAGTTTCCTCTGCGGTTTTGAAAGCAGGGGATCGTGTGGTCGTGCAGGCAGGCCAGACAATACCGGGCGATGGCGAAATAATTGAAGGGATTGCGTCCGTAGACGAGTCGGCGATAACCGGTGAATCGGCGCCCGTCATTCGCGCTGCGGGCGGTGACCGGTCAGGCGTGACCGGCGGCACCGTCGTGCTTTCCGACCGGATCGTCGTTCTGATCACCAGCGGTAGCGGTGATTCGTTTCTTGACCGGATGATAGCGCTCGTAGAAGGCGCCATCCGTCAGCGAAGCCCGAATGAAATTGCTCTCACGCTGCTGCTATCCGCCTTCACTCTGGTGTTCCTTATCGTGGTGATCCCTCTTTGGCCGATGGCCTGGAATGCCGAGCAGTACATGATGGGCTACCTGGGCATTCAACAGCCTTTGAAAAGTCTCGGCACTGATATACCGACCCTCATCGCGCTCCTGGTCTGTTTGATTCCTACGACCATCGGCGCTCTGCTTGCCGCTATCGGGATCGCGGGCATGGACCGCGCTCTGCAGGCCAATATTATTGCGAAAAGCGGCAAGGCGGTGGAGTTGGCTGGTGACATTGATGTCGTGTTGCTGGACAAGACCGGCACGATCACCATCGGGAACCGGAATGCGACAACATTCCTGCCCATAGGAAATAATTTGGCCGCCGATGTCGGACAGCTTGCTGCCCTGGCTTCTGCCGCCGATGAAACGCCAGAGGGAAAAAGCATCGTGAGATTGTTTGAAAAGCAAAACCAGACGGTTACTGCGCCGCAGGACAGTAAGTTTGTACCATTCACCGCACAAACACGCATGAGTGGTATTGATTTTCCTGACGGGCGGCGGATACGAAAAGGCGCGCCCGACGCCGTCATCAAATTTGTCGAGGACAATCGTGGCAGCATCCCCGCTGATCTTAATTCATTAATTAGCAGTGTTGCGGCCAAAGGCGCAACTCCCCTCGTCGTTGCTGATGGCAACCAGATTGCGGGGCTAATCGTTCTGGAGGACATTTTGAAACCCCACATGCATGAACGCTTCGAGCGGCTGAGAAGGATGGGGCTTCGGACAGTAATGATCACAGGAGATAACCCCCTGACGGCTGCTTACATTGCCAGACAGGCTGGAGTCGATGACTTTCTCGCCGAAGCAACGCCGGAGACCAAGCTCGCTTACATCCGGAAGGAGCAGGCGGGTGGAAAGCTGGTGGCCATGATGGGCGACGGAACAAACGATGCGCCGGCCCTGGCCCAGGCGGATGTAGCCCTTGCCATGAACGCCGGCACGCAGGCAGCCAAGGAAGCTGCTAACATGGTCGATCTGGACAGCGACCCTACCAAGCTGATCGAAGTTGTGGAAATCGGAAAGCAGCTCCTCATAACACGAGGTTCATTGACGACCTTCTCCATCGCCAACGACGTGGCGAAATACTTTGCGATCATCCCCGCACTTTTTGCGGGGACTCTGCCGTGGCTCGGGGTGATGGACATTATGCATTTGCATTCACCTACCTCGGCCATTCTGTCGGCTGTCATCTTCAACGCCCTCATCATTCCGGCGCTGATACCGGTGGCGCTGAAGGGAGTAAAATACCGGCCTCTCGGCGCCGATGCCCTATTGCGCAGGAATCTGCTGATTTGGGGACTCGGAGGCGTCATTTTGCCGTTTATTGGCATCAAACTAATCGACCTTATCCTGGTTAGTTTGCATTTAGTTAACTGAGATTTCAGAGATCAAGGAGACATAAATATGTCACGATATCTTTCTAAGAGCCTGCTACTGCTCTTATTCTCTGTAGTCATCTGCTGCGTCCTCTACCCGCTCGTGCTATGGGTAACCGGACAGACGCTCTTCAACTTTCAGGCTAACGGCAGCATACTGCTTGGTCCCGACGGAAAGCCCGTGGGATCACGACTTATTGCCCAGCCTTTCACCAAGGACGAATACTTTCAGCCTCGCCCCTCCGCAGCGTCATATGATGCATCCGCCTCGGCCTCATCGAGCCTGGCTGCATCCAATTATGCGTTGCGGGACCGGGTTGCCCGTTCGCTTGGGCCCATCATAAAATACCGGAGCGGCCCTAAGACCGGTCAACCAGTGTCGCCGGATATCGAGAGTTGGTTTAAGAAAGATATGTACCAGGGCAGCCCGCACATTGTCGCGCAGTGGGCGGATCAACATAACTCTCTTGCTCAAGCCTGGGTTACGTCAGATCCAACGCACGCAGCATACGTGGACGATTGGGCGAAGGCACGTCCGGATCTCGTAAAAAAGTGGATCAAGGAAAATCCGGGCACCCCGCAGCCAAAAGCGGCGGATCTTGCTGTGGTGTTTTTTAAAAATTTCTCCGAGAAAAACCCCGGTAAATTTCTCTCTGCTGTCACTCACAAGGGAGCCGATGGGAAGGATCAAGCGACATTGCAACCTGTCAATGAGGGCTCGGATATTCAATCGACCTTTTGTCTCATGTGGCGAGAGGAGCATCCTGACGTTGATCTCGAAAATGTCCCCGGAGATATGGTGATGTCATCCGCTTCCGGGCTCGATCCTCACATCACGTTTCAGAATGCCGAGTATCAGCTTGACAGGGTTGCCTCCAAATGGGCAACCAATTTGAAACGCAATCCCGACGATGTGCGAAAGGAGATTGGGCAGATTTTACGGGATAACGCCTCGGCCCCGTGGGGCGGACTCGCCGGTGAAAAGTTCGTGAATGTTCTTGAAGTCAACCTCGCACTACGCAAACGCTACGGCGCACCTTAAACATACGAACAGAAGGGATTCGCAAGCGAGTTCTGACATATGAACCTCTCAAAAATGAAATCAGGAGTAATTGTGATGAAAGGATACATCTTCGTGAGAAATGCTTTCTTAAGTGCGATTGTGACGCTGTTCTTGCTGACAGTGGGTGTGACTTCCATCTTGGCTGAGGATCAGAAACCTGCTGCAGCGACTCCCGCCCCTGCAACAGAGGCTGCTGCTCCGGCTGCGCCTGCGGAAGATAAACCCACCGGTTCGTTAGCCATTTCCGGTTTGTCAAAATATGTATGGCGTGGATATGAAAACACCAAGAACAGCGTTGTAGTTCAACCCTCCCTGACAGTTGGCTATAAAGGGTTTAGCGCCAATATATGGGGAAACCTTGATACAAAGCCCTACTCGACAACAAACTCCAGTTATTCCAGCGCCTGGACGGAAACGGATCTCACTCTTTCTTATACTAAAACTTTTGGTATTTTAAACGCCGGTCTTGGCTACATCTATTATGGTCTGGGAGCGCCAAATGCCGGTGCAGCAAAACCGCTTGATTCACAGGAAATATTTGTCACTCTCGGTCTTAATACGCTCCTCACGCCGACTTTAACGGCCTATAAGGAAATTGATCATTATCACCAGTATTATTTCCTGTTGGGGATTTCCCATACTTTTGAATTCAACAAAACCGTTTCGCTGGCATTGAGCGCATCCGCGAGCTACTTGCTCAGTGACTATGCCGATGCGACCCTCTATGGTGTTAATGCATCGTATGGCGGGTATCCAAAGTTCAATGATAATTATCAGGCGACAAACGACAAATTCAGTAATTTCCACGACGGCGTGCTCACGGCGAGCCTCCCCATAAGTGTGGCAAAATATTTGACCGTGGCCCCGACCATATCCTACTCATTCCCTCTATCTGACGATGCAAAAAATGAGATTAAGGCCAGAGGCAAATTGACCAATCCGGGCGAGAACGACAGCAGTTACCTTTACGGCGGCCTGACCGTTACCTTAAGCTTCTAACATATCCTCCGTCGCAGCCATTCATGCACTGCGCTGAACGATACGGAGCATCTTAAACACTACAGAAGGGATTCACGAGCGAACGCCGAGTGGAATATACAGCTCTTGAATCTGGAACTCGATGGGGACAAGTAAAATATGCCTGTTGAAAATCGAGCAGATGCTTTCTTGAGGATGATCCGCAGGTCCCAGCGCGGCCACCTGAAGATATACCTTGGTTATGCCGCCGGCGTGGGGAAGACCTACCGGATGCTCCAGGAAGCGCATCAACTCAAGAATGAAGGGATCGACGTGGCCGTGGGACTAGTCGAGACGCACGGCCGGGTCGATGTCGCCAAACTTCTTGAAGGGCTGGAGATGATCCCGAGGCGGAGACAGGAATATCGCGGGATTATCCTTGAGGAGATGGACGTTGATGCCATTCTGGCCCGGAAGCCTCAGATTGTACTCGTCGACGAACTGGCGCACACCAACGTGCCGGGCAGCCACAATGCAAAAAGGTACCAGGATGTCCAGGATATACTCGCGAAGGGGATTCACGTCATCAGCACCCTGAACATCCAGCATCTGGAAAGCCTCTATGACGTCGTAGAGAAGGCATCCGGTGTCAGGGTCCATGAACGCCTTCCGGATGCCGTCCTCGTTGAAGCGGACCAGATCGTGAATGTTGATTTGACCACAGAGGACCTCAGTGAACGTCTTAAAGAAGGAAAAATATATCCTCCCGAACGCATCGAGACGGCGCTCGCAAATTTCTTCAAGAAATCGAACCTGGAGCAGCTTCGGGAGCTTACCTTGCGTGAACTCGCTTCACAGATTGACCAGCGATCCCGTGATAAGCTGGAAGAGGAGGTTCCGGCTACTCCCGATCAGGTGATGGTGTGTCTAAGTTCAAAAGGTCAGAACAGCGAAAAACTGCTCCGTTACGCTTCGCGCTTGGCCGGACGGCTTAATAGAAACTGGTACGCCGTCTATGTTCAGACGCCGTCAGAGGCGCCGACCTCCATTGATGCGCAGACGCAGCGCATTCTTTCAGGAACACTAACGCTTGCAAAGCAGCTCGGGGCAATCGTCTTCACCTTCAAGGGAGAAGATATCGTCAAGACCATTCTTCAGTTTGCCAGGGAATACAGGGTCGGTCACATTGTGATCGGGAGCCCGAGAAAAATTCCTTTCTGGAAGCAGATGATGGGCGAACGCAGTGTCGCCGAACGCCTGATCCGCGATGCGAGGGGCGTGACGGTCGTTGTACTTGACACGCAGAAATCCGATGTGGCTTCTCCTCCGGCGGTTGAGGAAGAGATCATACAGGAGGAGAATGCCCCTGCAGCGCGCGAAGCGGAAGACGCTCGCACACGTTTAACGGAATTCATATCCGAAGACAGGATTATCATCTGGGAGGCGCCCATCACAAAAGATGATTTGCTGAAAAGCCTCTCAGACGTTGCCTGTGAAGACGGAAGCGAAGATAAATTGAAGGGTCTTAATGCAATCATGGAAAGAGAAAAACAAGGCTCGACATTCTTCAACGAAGGCGTGGCCTTTCCCCATGCGAGGATCGAGGGACTCAAACGCTCATGCGTGGCCATCGGTTTGACACACGGCGGTCTTTCCGACGTGGCGACGGAAAAGCCCATCGAATCTGTTTTTTTGATTTTTTCACCGGCGGATCTTCCCGACGAACAGATCCAGATACTGGCACTTGTCAGCAAGGCCGCCCTCGACAGGCAGCTTATGGATACGTTGCGATCGGCGAGAAACCCCGGCGAGGGCTATCAAGCCATTCGGGCATGGGAAATTGCGGAGCAAACCGGATAATGAGCGGTGTTGTAAATTATGCTGCGGCTTGAAGTCATCAGCAGTGCGGGCTCTAAATGACTTCCGTTCCTGTGGTCGTCCCTGGCTCTTCCATGCGAAAGAATTTATTGACCACCTGCAAACCATCCAGACGGCCGCTCGCGGGAATTAGCCGATCAGCGGCTGCCGGTTGGATTACTCCAGCGTCGCCTTCATTTTCTTCCAATAATAATCACGCCAGCCCTGATTTATATCTTTGTAAAGCTGATCAGGAACGCCACTCTGCGCGAAGGTGAGGCGTGTGCCGTTCTTTACTTTCGCAAAAGAGAAGGTGACTTTCGAATAATGCCCATCCGGCCAATCGCTCCCGCGCCATGACTGAACAATCTTTTTATCAGTCCTGATGTCGAGATTGACGCCTTCGATATACCCGCCATAGCATGTAAATTTTCCGCCGACCTTGCGGCTTATGCTTGCCTGCTCACCGCTGAACTTGGCGTGCTTGCGCGAATCCATCAGTGCCTCATATACGTCGCGGGACTTCGCTTTAAATGTTACAGACTGTTTAATTGTCCTTGTCTTCATTCTCTCACCTCCGTAAGACCGCATTTATCCTTTTCCCTGCCAGGCGAAAGTCTCCTTTTCAACCAGTCCTTGATCTACATTCAGGCTCCCGGCTTCCACAAGTGCAGACGCCATCATGGGAGGGGGGCCGCACAGATAGAAGGATGCCTCTTTGGTGGCCCCGTGCCTTTTCAAGATTTCCCCGCTCAAACGTCCCTTCTCATAGAAGACGCCGGGGTACTCCTGCCGGTAGTAGCCCTCCACATCGTCGGCACGGCTCAGGCAGTAAATGACCCTCAGATTGAGGTCGCTGGTCATGCCCTGGATCTCATCTGTAGCGAACACGTCTTCCATGGTCCTGTTCACCCAGAAGAGTATGACAATATTTCGCGCTTTAATATTTCTGAAGTGCCTGAGGACGCTCAGGAAGGGCGTTATACCCACTCCCCCGGCCATCATGATAATTGCGGGCTTGGCGTCAATATCCTGGCAGAAGAGACCCAGGGGACCCATGCACCTTACTTCGGTTCCCGGCTTGAGATCCGGGATGGCAGAGGTGAACTGGCCCGTCTTCTTGATAGTCAGATGCAAGGTGGAGTCCTCCGGAGCGCCGGCTATCGAAAACGGGTGAGGAGCGCTCCATCCATCAGGCGTCATGATGCTAAGGGATACGAACTGGCCTGCCCTTCTCCTGGCAAACTTCTCGTCAGACCCTTCAAGAAAGAGCGAGTAGGTATCAATGTTTTCAGGCACTACTTTGATTACCTTCCAGATGTTCTTCTGCTCCTGGCCGCTGCTTTGTGCGTCCGTCATATTATCTCCTCCCTTCACCTGACGAGCTTCTGGGCCTCCGCAATTGCCCGTTCCATGTCCGGCAGGTGGGTGATCTCGGGAACGACCTGGATGTAGCGCACCTCTCCATCTTTATCCACGATGATGACCGAACGCGCCAGAAGCATTAACCCATCCATCAGGAGACCGGTGGCGCGGCCGAAAGCGCCCTCCTTGTAGTCGGAAAGAAATTGGATATTCTTAGTTTTTGCCTCCATCGCAAATCTTTTCTGGGCAAACGGCGTATCGCGGCTGATGGTAATCATCTTGGCCTGAGGCGGGAGCTTGTCTCCATGATCATTGAGGTAGTGGGTCTGCGCCTCGCAGACGGCGGTGTCTAAAGAGGGAACGATGTTCAAGAAGAGGATGAAGCCTTTCATATCTTTGGAGAGGTCCACGCGCTGCATCGTCATGGCATCCACCATGTCTACCGACGGGAGCCTGCCGCCCACGTCTATTGGCTTCCCCAGCAGTTTAAGGATCATGCCTTCTCTCGCCACGGCGGAACCCGGTGCAACCGATCCCTTCTCGACGGGAATATTGGCGTTGCCTGCCGCGCAGGCAGAAAGAAAGAACAAAGATAGGAGTGATCCTCCCCCAGCAGG
>PLMX01000246.1:62157-62500 GCA_003142635.1 Syntrophaceae bacterium
GTTTTATGTGGCTCAATAATGTAAGCAAACGCATTTTTCTTGGTATCATGGCAAATTTTCTTTCTCTTCTTTAATGATCTTCAAGGTTCTTGTAACACCTGTCATTCCCGCAGTGGTTTTGAGCGGGAGTCCACCGGCAGAGCCGGGTTACCTTAGGGCAGTTAAGTTCGTCGCGATGCCGCAGCCGCCAATGCGCCATTGACTATGGTCTGTGCCTCCTCCAGGATCAGCCTGAGATGCTCCTTTCCGCGAAAGCTCTCAACGTAGATCTTATATATGTCTTCCGTTCCCGAAGGACGCGCTGCAAACCAGCCGCTTTCGGCAATCACCTTTACGCCGCCGA
>PLMX01000186.1 GCA_003142635.1 Syntrophaceae bacterium
CTGACTTCTGACTTCTGTCTTCTCTATTTACACTATTCACTATTCACTATTCACTATTCACTATATTATTAGTACCAATCCTCTTTGACTCTTTTCCTCTTTTTCATTATCTTTCTAACAGAATCGAGGATGATATACGCAATTTCCTCTTTGGCCATGATTGGAACGTGTTTAGCACGACCCGAGGTCTCAACAATTATTACTTCATTATTGTCAGAACCAAAACCAATGCCACTCTTGCCAACATCATTTGCAACAATCAAATCCAGATTTTTATTTTTCAATTTCTCCGAGGCATTCTCAAGGATGTTTTCTGTTTCAGCTGCAAAACCTACGAGAATCCTGTGTTCTTTTATCATTCCCAGTTCTCCGATAATATCGGGGTTCCTTGTAAGTTCCAGGATCATTACAGTATCATCGCCTTTCTTTTTTATCTTGTTACAATTTTCAGTGGAACACTTAAAATCTGCTACCGCTGCAGCCTTAATAATAATAGTACAATGCCTGTAATGCTCCATAACGGCATCCCTCATATCGACGGCGCTTGCGACAGCTACGAACTTTATATCCCGCGGCGCCGGGAGCGCCGTGGGGCCGCTGATGAGGGTAACCTTGGCGCCCCTCCGCTTTGCCACGATTGCCAGTGCGTATCCCATTTTCCCCGAGGAATAATTGGTGATGTACCTGACCGGGTCGAAGGGCTCACGTGTGGGACCGGCGGTTACGAGAATTGTCTCTCCCTGAAGATCCTTGGGCGTCAGAATGGATTCGACCTCCTCCACAATATCCGGTATCTCCGGGAGCCTCCCGTAGCCCTCGGTCTTGCAGGCAAGCTCGCCGTACCCGGGCTCCATCAAGAGATAACCACGTGCTGTGAGTCTGCTGATATTCTCTTTCACGATGGCATTATCATACATGTTAACATTCATCGCGGGACAGATGAGCACCGGCGCCTTGGTTGCCAGAACGGTGGTGGTAAGAATATCGTCTGCCATACCCGCAGCGATCTTCCCGATGATATTTGCGGTAGCCGGCGCAATCACGATCACATCAGCGTACTCTGCAAGGGAGATATGGGCCATATCGAAGTCCGTCAAAGGGGCATACAGGTCCGTAAAGACGGGATGCCCGCAAAGGGTCTGAAGGGTCAGGGGGGTTATGAACTCGGCCGCATTCTTTGTCATGACTACCCTGACCGCGGCCTCCTTCTTTATAAACTCCCTCGTCAGCTCAGCGGATTTGTAGGCAGCGATCCCTCCTGTTATGCCAAGAACGATTCTCTTATCTTTCAGCATCTTTCTTATTCCTCAAAATTCATTGTGCACGCCGTAAAAACAACATACCACCTTTATGGCTCACATATAGCAAGTCTCATACACAACTTCAAGAATTAATGCAGGCATTTGTCGGAATATTGTGCTTTTAGCCTTGCAAAGCAATCTAAAAATCATTATAAATCAGCCCGGCATAACCCAATATCCGCATGAGGTATTTTATGAAAACATACAAACCACACATAATCGCCGCCCTAATAATATTGATTGCCGGTTTTTGCTTCTGGTTTTTCAATTCCTGGGGCGAATTGGAAAAGCCGGCGATCCAGATTGATCAGGACATAACGGCAATCGGAAGGTCCAAGACATTCAATATTACATTTACGGACCGCAAGAGCGGACTCCGCAATTCATCAGTCACCATAGCGCAGGATAATCAGACGCAGGTACTCTCATCCCTTAAATATGCGGATGCGATAACCAAAGAAAATAACATCAGCGTAACCATAGACCCCTCGGCGATGAAGCTTCATGAAGGGCCGGCCACAATCAATATCTCAGCAATGGACAACTCGCTTTGGAAAAACGAGACAACCCTTGTCATACAGGCGAATATCGATTTTGTACCGCCGCAGATATTTCTGCTTACCTCCACCAACAATATTAATCCCGGCGGCACATGCGTGATCCTGTACAGGACATCAAAGCCCGTTGTCTCGAGCGGCGTCAAGGTTGAAAATCATTTCTCTCCGGGATACGCGACCTTGATTTCAGATAAGCCTTGCTTAATCAGTTATTTCTCCATTCCCGCGGATGCCAGGCACGGCGGAACAGTGATAAAAGTAATCGCCCGGGATCAGGCAGGGAATGAATCTTCAGTTGCCCTGCAAACTCTTATCAGAAAAAAGAAATTCCGCAGCGACAAGATGACCCTGAGCGAGAATTTTTTGCAGCAGAAGATGCCCGAATTTCAGAGTCACGCTCCCACTCTTCAGGGCAAGACGCCCATCGAGACTTTCATATACGTCAACACCAAGATGCGGGAGGAGAATGATGGTACAATCCGGGAGATCTGCAAGGCATCGAATCCCAAACAGTTATGGGAAGGCACGTTCCTCCGGATGAAGAATGCCGCTCCCATGGCCCTGTTCGGCGATAAGAGGAAATACCAGTATCAGGGTAAGGTAGTTGGTGAGAGCGTCCACATGGGCGTTGACCTCGCTTCCACGACAAACGCTCCGGTGGAGGCCGCCAATAACGGCATTATCGCCTACGCCGGCTACCTCGGCATCTATGGCAACTTCGTGATGATCGATCACGGTTTCGGATTCTTTACTATTTACGGCCATCTGAATTCCATAGATGTCAAGAAGGGACAGGAAGTGAAGAAAGGCGACATTATCGCCCATACCGGATCTTCAGGACTCGCAGGCGGCGATCATCTGCATTTTGGAATGCTTATCGGCGGGCAGTTCGTAAATCCCCAGGAGTGGTGGGACGCCCATTGGATTGCGGACAACGTCACCAAAAAGACGGCTGTTTCCTTTTAGATTCTTATGCGCGAGATAGCTACGGCTGACTGAAACCGAGATAAATATTTCTGCTTCTGAACGTTTGCAACCCGTTATATTCGCCTAACTCTTATTGATGTCCCTGTGGTTTATCGTCACTATGTAATTCTTATCCGAAAAATAAGAGCCGAGTTGATTTGCCATGACTACCGACCTGTGTCTCCCGCCTGTACATCCGAGGGCTATATTAAGCCTCGCCTTTCCCTCCTTTTCATAAAGCGGGATGAGAAAGGCCATCAGTTCGAAGAGCTTTTGAATAAATATTCTGCTCTCTTCCGATTCGAGCACGTATTTCTGAACCTCCGGATGGTGACCATCATAGAATTTCAGTTCTTCAACAAAGTATGGATTGGGAAGAAATCGCACGTCAAGCACGATGTCTGCATCGGCAGGTATGCCGTATCGGTACCCGAATGATGTCACATGAACGACCATCCTTTGATTTACGGATGAAGAAACAAACTGCCTCTGGACGACGTCCTTTAATTGATGCACATTGTATGAGGTGGTATCAATGACTTTATCGGCCATCTGTTTCAAAGGGGCCAGCTTCTCCCTCTCCAGATTGATGCCTTCCATCACAGAACCCTTTACGGAAGTGGGATGCACCCTTCTCGTTTCACTGAATCGATGCACAAGGGCGTCATCACTCGAATCGAGAAACAGTATCTCTATCCTGTGACCCTCGCTCTTCAGTTGGTCAAAGATCTTTGTATATTTTTCAAGAAAACTCTTCTCCCTCAAATCCATGACCATGGCGACTTTTGTGATGTCCTTCCCGGCATCGGACTGAATCTTGAGGAATCTGGGAAGAAGAACGACAGGCAGGTTATCGACGCAGAAGAAACCGATATCCTCAAGCGCCCGGAGGGCGGTACTCTTGCCTGATCCCGAAAGTCCCGTGATAATTACTACACGCAGGTTGTTCATAAGTCTCCTCTTTCCATTGCGCTCATTAGTTTGTGAACCTCAAGCTCAACATGTCTCCATGAATTGCGCGTCTGCGGAAAACCAGGGAGCTCCACACAGGGCAGTTTGACCCCGAGGATATCGTATGGTTGTTCCGCTCGGACGCCTTGGCGCCTTCCTTTATAATCCATTGCCTTCAATTGAAGCTCTCCGCAGCACGCCCCGGAGAATCTTCGATTCTTAAGGAATTGCAGTTTTGCATTCGCTCGCTTACCCCACGGCAAGCCGCGGGGACTGCGCTCGCTAACAAATTCAACCAGGAGATTTATGACTGAATCGCCGAAAATGGCTTGGGCGCCGAGAACTTCTTCCGCCTCGACAATGCCTCTATGTTTGATATCGATAAGACCTTTGACGAGTTCGTTACTACGGCCATGCAGCAAATCCCCTCTCCGTTCGATCTCTATGGCATCGTCCGCTATCCACCGATGTCCCCTTTCCACCAGCTTCAGAGCGCATTCAGTCTTCCCCGAGCCGCTGTCTCCAACCAACATCACTCCTATACCTGAGACGCTTACAAGCGCTCCGTGCATAGAGATATAATTTTCGAGTTTTTCTCGCAACAGGCGTGAGAGGCGACTTTCGAGGAGAAACTCATCATAGACCGATGCAAAGACGGCAATACCGTACAATTCCGCGAAAGACGCCATAAGACCCGGTACTGTACCGGTTTCCGAGAGCGCTATTAAAGAAATACTGTTTGAAGCAATGGCGTGAAATACCTTGTTGTGGAACTCTGATGGAAGCGTCGTGAGTTCGGAAACATATTGAGGTGTGATGACAAGGACAGCATCGGGAATAATCCGCTCCCAGGAGCCTTGGGCTTTCTCATGCCGCTGAACACGGATGCTGCTTGTTGATCTTGTAAGACCGGCTTCTCCGGCCATTTGTGAGAGTCCTAATTCATCCTCTCTACCTTGAACAATATCTCTTAACCGGAGCGAGGCCATGGAAGCAAGATACCCTGACAATCAACTTACGTCATCCTTGTCCGCAATTATTACGTACAGCTCATCCTTCGACTTGGCTTCTATGAGCTTCTTCCTGAACGCGCTGTCCTTCAGCATCTTCGATATTTTGGCAAGCGCCTTCAGGTGCACGCCTGTCGTATTTTCCGGGGCCAAAAGCAGGAAAAAAAGATTGGCCGGTTTGCCGTCCATCGAATCAAACTCTACGCCTCCCCTGCTTCTGCCAAATGATACGATTAACTCATCGATATCTGCGAGTTTGGCGTGGGGGATAGCGATGCCGTCTCCTATGCCCGTGCTACCCAGCTTTTCCCTTTCCAAGAGAGTATTCACGACTAATTCTTGACTAATAGTACCATCCCCACTACGAATCACGCCGGACAATTCAGCGAGGACATCCCTCTTGGTCTTTGCCTTCAGTTCTTCAATGATACATTCTTTCCTGAAGATATCCATGATTTTCATCTTGTTTCCTCAAATTTCAGCTGCTTGTCTCTATGAGCGCATACTTTCCGTCATCGCGGACGTAGATGATGCTGACGTTTTCCGTAGAAGAATCTCTGTAAACGACGAAACGGTTTCTTGATATATCAATCTCCATAATGGCATCCTCGAGAGACATGGGTTTCAACACAACCTTTTTCATTTCCACTATTCTTACTTCCTGACCTTCGTCTGCATCATCGGGATACGTTTCCCGGGGTGCGGTTCCATCCAACCGAGCAGCATTTGCCTTATGACCCCGCGTCTTCTCTTTACGTTTCTTAAGCTGACGCTCTATCTTGTCAATCGCATTATCAATAGCAAGACTCATTTCCTTGGCTTCTTCTTTGGCATTCAGGACCTGCCCGTTCGTCATCAGATTCACTTCCGCCACATTTCTGAACTTCTCAACGGAAAGAACAACGCGGGCCTCTACCGGGGTGTCCAGATATTTTTCGAGTTTCTTTAGTTTTTGATCGATATATTCCTTGTGCCAGTCACCCCCTTCCGTATTTCTGAAGGTTACAGAAATCTTCATAACTACACCCTCCCATATTTCAATACATTTTGCCGTACCCTCTCTCTATCTCTTGAGAGGGCAGGCATCCTAATCCTTAAATCATCTGAGGTCAACCTGTTTTAATTGGGCCTCGCGGACGGCCCCGCGGCAACTCTCGAATCGTCTGAGAAATGGACGGTGAGACAAAAAGTCCGGAGGCGAAGTGCCCCCACGCGCACGGCCGGAAGGAATAAATGTGGGGCATGATGCATAGCTTGCCCCCGGCCTGCGCAAGGAAGGATGGAACCCAATTTATGCCGGAGCCCGCCCGCACAAAAGCGGGAAGACTTCCCACAGTACCGTCAAAAATACTTTTTCCTCTTGGAAGAAGGCAGAATGCCCGTCATTTCTCTGTACTTTGCCACGGTTCTTCTCGCAATTGCTATGCCTGATTTCTTTAGCATATCGACGATGTCACTGTCACTGTACGGTTTCTTCGGATTTTCCGCACTCACAATCTTCTTTATCTCTTCCTTAACGCTCTTCGATGCAACGGCATCACCGCTTGTTCTTTGTATCCTGCTGCTGAAGAAATATTTGAGTTCGAATATGCCTCTCGGCGTATGCATGTACTTATTCGTCACTACCCTGCTTATGGTTGACTCGTGCATTTCCACATCATCGGCAATATCTCTCAGCACCAGGGGCTTTAAATAATTGATACCGTAATCGAAAAAATCCCTCTGCAACTTCAAGATGCTTTCCGTCACTTTGTATATTGTCCTTTGCCTCTGCTGTATGCTCTTGATGAGCCATGTGGCAGACTGCATCCTCTCTCTTATATATTTCCTGCCGCTTTCCGCATCCGGATATGTGTTGCCGCCGCCCATGATCTCCTTGTAAAAGTTGCTGATCCTGAGCTTCGGCAGACCGTCGTCATTAAGAATGATCTTGTATTCGTCCCCTGACTTCAATACATACACATCCGGCGTAATAGTGTCTATCCTCTCTTCGGCGTAAACGCTCCCGGGTTTGGGATCCATGCTGCTTATTATGCAGACTGCCTGCAGAACTTCGGTCATGGGGACCTTCAATTTCCTTGATATGTTGGTATAATTCTTCGTCTCCAGGTCCTTGAGATGTCCATTTATGATCAACTCTACGACGGGCGTCAGCACACCCAGAATCCTGGCCTGGATCAGGAGGCATTCCTTGATGTCCCTTGCAGCAATTCCGGGAGGATCAAATTCCTGCACCTTCTTCAAAACGCCTTCAACGAAACTCTCCTCAACACCCTCCTGTTTGGCAATCTCCTCTATGGACGCTACCAGATAGCCGTTGTTGTCAAGGTTGCCGATTACCTGTTCACCGATCTTCATTTCGGCGTCGGTAACACGTGACAGCTTGAGTTGCCACATCAGATGATCCGTCAGAGACGGCTTCACCATCAACATGTTATCCCATGACGGAGCTTCATCATCCTTGCGGTCGTATCTTACACCCGTGGGACCGTAATCCTCAAGATAACTGTTCCAGTCAAATTCTTCCTTGCCATCGCCCTCACCGGTAATCTCTTCCGTACGCTCAACAGCTTTAATCTCTTCCCTGTCGGCTATTTCTACTGTATCGGATTCCGGAACGGTCGTCTCCTCCGGGTATTCTTCTGATGCTACTTCTTCAAGCAGCGGATTCTCCTCCATCTCCTGGGTGATTAAATCCGTCAACTCCAGCCTTGAGAGTTGCAGCAGTTTTATTGCCTGCTGCAGCTGGGGCGTCATGACGAGCTGTTGGCTCAATTTCAGATTTTGTTTTAGTTCAAATGCCATTTTTCCGTATGTCTGATCAATGTTAGATCATATCCGCAGTTCAGAGATTAAAATCCTCTCCCAGGTAAATCTTTCTCGCAATTTCACAGTTGGCTATGGTGTCAGGATCCCCTTCTACCAGAATTGTCCCTTCATTCACTATATAGGCCCTGTCACAGACGGAAAGCGTTTCCCTGACGTTGTGATCGGACACGACAACGCCGATTCCTTTAGATTTCAGTTTCGATATGATTCTCTGTATGTCCTGAACAGCAATAGGATCGATACCCGCGAAAGGTTCATCGAGCAAAATATACTTCGGAGAAGTGACCAAGGCCCTGGTAATTTCGACACGCCGCCTCTCCCCACCCGATAAGGAATATGCGCGCGCTTCCGACAGGTGTGAAATATCAAGCTCTCCGAGGAGTTCTTGCAGCCGCCTGGCTTTCTCATCTTTATCTATATCCAGCGTCTCCAGAATTGCCATGATGTTTTCTGCCACAGAGAGCTTTCTGAATATGGAAGGCTCCTGGGGCAGGTAGTTCAATCCTTTTCGCGCCCGGACATACATGGGGCATTTACTGATATCCTCCCCATTTAAAAAAATACTCCCCTCGTCCGGCCAAATCAAACCCACTATCATGTAAAAGGTTGTGGTCTTGCCTGCACCATTCGGTCCCAAAAGGCCTACCACTTCTCCAGGACTGATTGCCAGATCAATCTTATTTACTACAACCCTTTTCCCATAGCTTTTTACCAACCCTTTTGCCGCCAGTGCTTCCATTAATTCACAACATCCATACATCTAAATTTGCGCATTTACAATTGCATTGAAAAACAAATGAAAATCCGCAACGGGTTATTCATTTCTTTTTGTCTTTGTCCTCAGGATATATAGTAGCCTTGACTCTCCCTTTTTCAGCACTTTCGACAACACCTCTGTCTTCATCAAGAAATACCACTATTCTGTCACCGTTGATGACGTTTCTTCCTTCCCGCATCACGGCGTTGCCCAGCATAATAATTTTTTGAGTATCCTGGTAGAAAACCGCGTCATTTCCGGTTACAATCCTTTCAGCCTGTGTTATCGTGACATGACCTTTTGCCTCGATCTTGTCCAAATCACCGGCACTGCCAAGGTCCTGAGTGCCGGTCTTATCGGTCTTATCGGGCGCTCGCGGCTGCGGATCCT
Source organism: Syntrophaceae bacterium (assembly GCA_003142635.1). Lineage (GTDB taxonomy): Bacteria > Desulfobacterota > Syntrophia > Syntrophales > UBA2185 > Fen-1135. Next base: position 8,762 of record PLMX01000186.1, read on the forward strand.
TTTTGTAATACAAAAAGAGGCGGTCAGCCTTTATGGTCTTATCACCCTGGGTTGCAACTGCGTTACCCGAAAATACGACAAGTTTTTTTTCGTTGTACGCGTCCATACGGTCAGAAACAATATCTATGGGCTCATCCTTGTTCAACTTGATCTTCTTCTTCGTATCGGTATCGTTAGCGCCCAAATATACGAAGCTGAAAAGAAGCATTATCAAAGCGATTGTTATCCTGTTTCTCATAATCATATGCAAAGCAACCTATTGAAATTTCACGTCCCAGGGACAGCGTTTCTGCAGGAAGCCCTTCCGGACATATCACCTTATATTGGCTTTCACCTTTGACAGCAATGCCACATTTTTATCTTCCACGGAAAAGGACATCCCGACTCCCTTCACCTGCATACGGGAGTTTTCCATTTTAACGGCGGAGTCGGTGTATATCCGCTGCTCCGCGCCCGAATATCTCAGGATATCAGTAGTCAGGCGATCTCCCTTATCTGAAGTAATTTCCACATTTCCGGAAACTTCCATATCCTTCGTTTCCGTGTTTGACTTGCCTTTATCGCCCGTCATAACAAGGGTCCTCCCGTCAGACATTACCAGCTTCACCCTGATCCGGTCAAAGAGGACAAGATTCTCGTTCTTGACATACTTTGCGCTATCCGCATTGATCTCCCATTTCATGCCTGAAGCACCGACATCCGTATAGTGGACATTCTTAACCTGGAGATCAACTTTGTCTGCCACAATATTGAGCATCTGTTTTTTGGAAAAACTGCCACTCTCAAAAAACAAGATGACGGCTGCCGCTGTGACGATTGCGACAATGACAATTATGATAACAACACTGCGTTTCTTAAATTTCATAGAACCTGTCTTGGGGGAACGGGCAATTTTCATTTGCGCTCTCAATTACAAACTGTGAAAATGAGCCGTTCCCCAAGACCGACTCGATTTATATCATCCGTTTCCATATATGTAAAGGTCAAAGGCAGAGACGCGCACCAGTTATGGAAGCAGGACGGCTTAACCGGCGCTGCCGTTCCCGCCGGCGCGCTGCTCGCGTTTCCGCGATCATCGTCAATTATTCATTCTTCACAAAAATTCATACCTTTTTGCCACGTCGGCCCATTCACCCTTAGCCTTCAGAATGAGTTCACATACCTCTCTTACAGCACCGCGGCCGCCTTTATTTATTGTGACATAATCAACGCATTTCTTCACATCCTCCACAGCATCGGCTACGGCCACAGAAAATCCGGCCCTTTTCAATACGGGGATATCAACTATATCGTCTCCAACAAAAGCCATATGATTATAATTCATAGAGCGATTACGGAGTATGGCCTCGGCGATTTCGAGTTTGTTATGAACGCCCTGGTATATCTCGCCGATGCCGAGGTCTCTCGCACGATGTTCAACCACAGCGGACCTCCTTCCCGTCACGAGTATAACATCGATGCCGCATCTCATCAGGATCTTCATGCCGTGCCCGTCTTTCACGTTAAAATTTTTTGACTCACGCCCCTCATAGTCCATGATTATGCGCCCGTCCGTCATGACACCGTCAACATCGAGAACCACAAGACGGATCTGCCTTATCTTCGCTGCCAACCCTTCGTCGAGAAACTCGCTTCTCACGTCTCCTCCATTTCTTATTTCTTATCGGCCTTCATCTTCTTGACTATGCCGTCGATCTCCATAAGTGTAGAAAGAAGATCATAGAGTGAATCGAGGCGCACTGAATTCGGACCGTCGCATTTGGCGTGTTCAGGCTCACGGTGTACTTCCAGGAAGATGCCGTCCACTCCGACTGCAACGGCGGCTCGCGCAAGGTGGGGAACCATGTCATTCTCACCGCCGGAAGCAGTTCCCATTCCACCGGGAAGCTGCACGCTGTGTGTGGCATCGAATATCACGGGATAACCCATTTCCCTCATCAATGGGAGTGAGCGATAATCGACGACAAGATTATTATACCCGAAGGTTGCCCCTCTCTCCGTGACCATTATGTTCTCGTTCCCCGCTGAAGACGCCTTAACAATGATATTCTTAACATCCCACGGAGCCAAGAACTGGCCTTTCTTGATATTGACGACCTTGGCCTTCCTGGCGACCTCGATTACGAAGTCTGTCTGCCTGCACAAAAAAGCCGGCACCTGCATCACATCGAGTATCTCTGAGGCAGGTTCGATTTCCTCAAAACGATGCACGTCCGAGAGAATCTTGATGCCTAAATCCTTCTTTATACCGGATAAGATCCGCAGCCCTTTCGCCATACCGGGACCTCTGAAGGAACTCATGGATGTCCGGTTTGCCTTGTCATACGACGCCTTAAATATGAAAGGCAATTTCAACCGGCCGGTGATGTCTTTCAGGAAAATTGCCGTCTCTCTCGTTGTCTCTTCGTCCTCTATGACACAGGGACCGGCGATGAGAATGAAGGGGGCCCCGCCCCCAATGACCATACCATTCAGGATAATCTGCCTCATCACACTCTACCTCTGCAACTTGCCGACAATCTCAATAATGCGCGAACACCCATCTCGCTCCTCCGATCTCAACTTTGCCGCAATTTATGATTCACGATGCTTCTGCTGCAACATCTTAATCTTCAAGGCAGGGATCTTCTTCGCCGCCACTTTCGAATCAGGATTAAGCTCATAGGCATGAGTATACGCCTTGAGGGCCTCCTGATACATCCCTTTTCTTTCATATGCCTTCCCGAGACTAAGATAGACGTCGTCATTCTCAGCATCATACCTTAACGAGGTTTTATAGTATTCAATTTCCTTGTCTACATCGTTCTTAAGACCGTAGACATAGCCAAGTCCCGAATAAGCGGTCGCCCTCTTGGGATTGATGGCTATCATTTTCTTATATATCTTGACTGCATTTTCGTACTGCTTTTTATCCGTATAATGTTCCGCAAGAATATCCAAAACATCCATGTTCGGACGAGATGCGGCTACATATTCATATTCGCGAACGGCTTCCTTCTTTCTGCCAAGCTTATCATATGTGTATGCAAGGTTATAATGAACCTGAATATCCTTCATTCCATATTTGATCGCTTTTTCATAGTTCTCGGATGATAGTTTATATTTCTTAAGTTCACCGTAGGCAAAACCGAGATTGGCATGAATCGCCGCTTTTCTGGGTGATGATTTCAGAATCTTGTCATAAGCCCTGATGGCCTCACCGTAACGCTTATTCTTGAAATCGATGTCCGCAAGTTTGGTCGTCGCTTCAAGATCGCCCGGGTTCATCTTGAGTACAGTCTGGTACTCACGCGAGGCATCCTGATCCTGATTTCTTTTTTCGTAGGCGGAAGCAAGATTATAGTGAACAACAGGATCCTTGGGATTCAGGGATATTGCCTTCTTGTAATTCTCTATTTCTTCCTTCCACTGTCCCTTGCCGCCATGTGCAAGGCCAAGGTTTGCATACGCCGAGGCATTTCGCGGTTGTTTTGCAATAACTTCCTTATACAATCTTATGGATTCATCATAGTTTCCCGCCCTCAGGTAGGCGCCCGCTAATGCAATCTTTACGTTTTCAGCTTCTCGTGCCTTTGTCAGTATGAGCTTGTATTGCTCAACGGCATCTTTCAGATTATTGGCCTTTTCATATGCCTCGCCGAGTCTGAATCGTACCAGAGTATCCTCGGGGTTCAATTGCAGCGACTCCTTATAGTTGACAATTGCCTTGTCCCATGCCCCCTTATTGCCGTAAGCATATCCAATGTTCGCAAAGGCGGACGCATCACGTGGATTTATTCTAAGGAGTCTCGTCCCGGTGCTGACTGCCATATCATAATCCCTTGCCCTTACGTAACATTTCAAGAGCCCTCCGAGGGCGTTCACATCGCCGGGCTTGAGTGCGAGAATGTCATTATACTGAGCAATTGCCTTCTCTACAAGACCCGCCTGCTCATAAATGGCCGCCAGCATCTTACGGACGCCGACATCATTCTTATTCATATCTATAGCGCGTCTCAGATACTCGATCTGAGCCTGCTGATTCTCCGAATTCTTGGCATATCTCAACCAGTCCTGCGGCATAATTACAACATTCAAGGGCACGGAGGCAATGACTTCCCCGTTATATTTCACCGCTATACTGCCTGCATCGACTGCTGCATCACCAGCGCTCTTACTGCGGTTCATGACAACTTTATCGACCAGATCGACGCCTCGAAGCATTGCCCGAAAGTGATCATCTCCCGCGAGCCCATCGACATGCACCGTCACCCCGCGACCCGAAAATACGTCCGTGGCGATTTCTTTCACAACAAATTCATCCCGATAAGAAATATCGAACACGTCGCCCTTCCTCAACCTGTAGTCTTTCCCGTTTTTCTCCACGTCCAGATAATAAAACCCCGGTTTCCCTCCCAGAAAGACGAAGGAAAAAGTGTTCTTCAATCTCGTAAGACTTACGGGATACTTTTCCATTCTCTCAGGAAATGCATAGTTGGCGATTATCCAAACAAGAACGAGCACGGCAGCCGCGGAAGCGGCAATTCCTGCAATGCGCAGGCCTCTGCCGGGCCCCTTGAGATTCTCCCATTTTCTTTTGATAAAGCTGGACTCCATTTGACGCCCTTTGACCTTCTTTCTTAACCTCTCGGGTGATATGTTTTATGGATGTGCTTCAGCCTCTCGCGCGTAATATGTGTGTAGATCTGCGTAGTGGCTATGTCCGCGTGCCCGAGCATAATCTGAACGGAACGCAGATCGGCCCCTCCTTCCAGCAGATGGGATGCAAAGGAATGCCTGAAGGTGTGGGGATGGACTTTCTTGTTGAGGCCCGCTCTAAGCACATACCTTCTTACGATCTTCCAGAAACCCTGACGTGTAAGCCCTTCACCCGATCTATTCAGAAAGAGGATGTTGGTTTTTTGATCCTTCATGAATTTCTGTCTTCCCTGATCCACATATTCACGAAGACAATTATAGGCGGATCTTCCGATCGGCACAATGCGCTCTTTGCCGCCTTTGCCCATCACGACAACATATCCAACTTGCCAGTTGATGCTGTTCATGGTCAAGGTAATCATTTCCGTTACGCGAATGCCCGTTGCGTACATGAGTTCCAACATGGCTGTATCCCTCATGGCCGCGTGATTCTTTACACCCGGCTGCGCCAGAAGCAGATTCATCTCTTCCTTGCTAAGCGTATCGGGAAGGCGCGTCCAAACCTTCGCGAGTCCGATATTCACCACGGGATTTGCATTAATCCTCTTCTCCCGTAGGAGAAACTTAAAGAAGCCTCTGACAGCAGCGAGGCCTCTGTTCACGGACCGCACATTGAGTCCGTCTTTCCTGACCTGTTCCAAATATGAAATGATCTCATCCGGGGTAACATCTACGGCATCTTGAATCCCATGACTTTGCACAAGGCCGATGAATCGATTCAAATCATGGCTGTAGGCCTCTATGGTGAGGCGCGAAACCCCTTTTTCAACGGCAAGAAAATTTAAATACTCATCAATCAAATCATTCACGGAAATATCTTTCCACACTCACCGAACCGGCGCATCATCAAATTCTCTTTTCAAACCTTGTAATCGCGGTTCTTCCCTCCGGTCCATCGCCGGCCCCGGCGTAACAAAAAAAATATCATGCAGAAACGCTTTACCTTTTTCTCAGACTCTCAGCGTATTTTTAGCGTAAATGATAAAAGGACGCAAAGATTTTTTGCCTGCCATGTTCCTTTCACTACTAATGATGAAATATAAAATGCGGGGATTTCGAACGGCAAACGGGAAGGCAGAAGGTCACTTTCGCAGATCATCCAGAATCTCTTTCATCTTCTCGATGTCGTATGGAATATCGACTGTCCGGCAGAGTCCATCCTCCCTCAATTGCACGATGACTGGATCTTCCGCATAGCCGCATGAAATAATGGCTTTGACATGAGGATCCATGGCGAGCATTTCCTGCAAGGCCTCCTTGCCGCCCATCCCGACCGTAACATTCAAATCCAATACGACAGCGTAAAATGGATGGCCCTTTTCTCTTGCTGTCCTGTAGAGATCAAGAGCTTCATTACCGTTACTTGCATACTCGACATCATAGCCCAGATAGTTGAGAACAATGCCCGTTGCGTTCCGCACCGTTTCCTCATCGTCCATGACTAATATTCTGCCCTTTCTGGCAAGTACTTGCTCCGCAACGCCTTTTCTTGAGCGGTTCTCCTGCGGAGATGCGGGCAAATAGACGATAAAGGTGGACCCCATACCCGGCTCGGATTCGACTGTGATAAAGCCATCGTGTTTTTTTATGATGGAATAGCATATGGCAAGTCCCAGACCCATGCCCCTTGCGCTTCCTGTTGGCTTCGTGGTGAAATAAGGGTCAAATATTTTCTGTAGATTCTCCTTCGAAATGCCGACACCATGATCCCTGATGGACCACTTTACATAATCGCCTTCTTTCAAGGGCAGAGCATCACCCGCCGATACGTGCGCATTCTCAGCCTCGATTTTTATTATTCCTGCGTCATGCACTGCTTCACGGGCATTGATCAAGAGATTGTGGATCACCTGCCGGATCTGAACATCATCCATTTCTACAGGCCACAGATTATCAGACAGGGAGAATTCACATACTACATTAGAGCCGCTCAGAGGCAGATCAACAGAATCCCTCAATAACTTTGAAATCGAGCCTATTTTTCTTACGGGTTCACCTCCCTTAGCAAAGGTCATCAAACGATGGGCCAATTCCTTAGCCTGATGACCCACCTTCTCAGCTATCTCGAGCCCCTCTCCCAACACCTCTTGTTGCTCATCTGGAAGGCATAATTTTGCAGCAAATATATTGCGGAGCATGACGGACACTAAGTTATTAAAGTCATGCGCGATTCCACTGGCAAAAATCCCGAGTGATTCAAGCTTATTAACTCGTGACAACTCTTCTTCCGCCCTTCGGCGATCCGTAACATCATCCAGTGTTTCTATTGCGCCAACAAGATTTCCATGGGTATCCCTGATTACCGCTGCAGTAAAGTGAAGCCATTTCCCGCTTTCCCCCAATTCCGGAAAAAAGTCTGTTGCTTCGTAAGCTTCGTCTATCAACCGGGACTTCGTATACTTGTCAAGATACCACTGAGGAATTGACTCCAGGGCCTGATCCACCAACAAATCCGCCAAACAGGGTCTCTCTTCGTTATAGAATGCCCTCCATTGCCCTTTTGTGCCGACGATCTCCGCCTTGATGCCACTGAGTTCCTCCAACGCCCTGTTCCAGTATATTACTCTGTGGTCCTTCCCGATTACGAACGTTGGAATGGGGGAACCTTCAATAACTCTGTGTAATCTCTGCTCACTCTCCCTGAGCTTTTCCTCCGCCTTCTTACGATCGGTGATGTCAGTAAAGATGGCGATGCTACCTATATACTGCCCATCCTTGTCATATACCGGCTTTGGCGAAACTAAGACTTGAATCTTATTGCCGTCTTTGTGGGTAATAACAATTTCATAGGGGTCATCTTCCCCCTTTTGTCTCTTAATCCGTTGTTCCTGGAAAATTTTTTGATTCTCGTCTTCTACATACAATTTTGCGGCAGGATAACCGATAAGCTCTTCCTTGGGATATCCGGTCATCTCACAGAATTTCCTATTAACAAAGGTGCGAATACCTTTATTATCAACCATCCCTAAACCTTCATTCATGGTCTCAATCAGTAGCCGGTATTGCTCTTCGGTCTCCCGCAGGGCATTTTCCGATTGACGGATAGAGTAGAAGAGCGGTGCAATCAAGGCAACTCCTGCCACCATCAGCACGGATATAACAACGCCAATCAAATCGCAGAGCAGGGTGATATTAGGGGTTACTTCTACATGAAGAAAGGGCAATACATCGATGATGCGCCTTACCGCCATGAGGACAAGCCCGGCTGCTATCAATATCCACGCGGCCCTGGCTTGTGTCACGCGCATCAACCTAAACGCCAAGACGGCTGCCACTGCTTGCAGCAGAACAGAAATGAACAGAATGTATTCAATCATGCCTGACCCTTGTCACCTTGATGCATCCGTATGACAACTAAATTCGCAGATTCTACCGTGGGGGAAATTTCTATCACAAAAGACTCGGTACTTGAAGGAATATTTAATCAGAGTCCCTTGCCATTGGAACGCGTGCGGCCTTAATCATCGGGTGACAATAAGATAGGATAGAGACTCACGCAATGAACCTATGCCTTTTCCTAATGCTTGTACAGCAACGCGTTTCCACGCCTTGGGGCATCCAAGGAAATAAGAGTGCCATTTGCAGACTTGTCAAAAATTCTGTTGACACAACAAATAGCATGTGGTAAGCGCACTCCCATAGTTTACAGTAGTTTCCGTGTCGCGATAAGAACATCGTTGTCTTTATTGACAACAGACAAATCCTCATAAAAATCTCTTGAAATTGGAAACTTAAATTGACCCTTCATGAGATAAGAAAACTTCTTGATGCAGAAGTTCTAATCGGTGAAGACCAGTTAGATATGGAAGTGAAGACGGCCTTTGTCGCCGACCTCATGAGTGACGTTCTCGCCTTTGCGACAGCAGGAAGTCTTTTGATTACGGGATTGACAAATCCTCAGGTTGTAAGGACGGCAGATGTGCTGGATATAGCAGCTATTATTATGGGTCGAGGGAAAAGGCCTTCCCAGGAAACGTTCCAATTGGCAGAAGAAGTTAATATACCCATCCTTACGACCAAGTATATTCTTTTTGAAATCGCCGGACGGTTATACGCAAAAGGTATAAGAGGTTGTATAGAAAAAGTGGGGAGTAAATAAACGTAATCGTGGATGAAAAACCCCTTTATGAAGGAAGCTTCACAGTAATGGGCGGTAATTTTGACAACGCTGGCGAGGTATCAAGCAATATAAAAACCGTCTTGAAACAAATAGGTCTTCCTAAGGACGTTATCAGAAAAGCAGCCCTTGTTGCATATGAATCTGAAATAAATATTGTCTCTTATGCCCGAAAGGGGATGATCCGCCTTCGCGTTGTCCCTGAGTCCATCATGATCGAGGCTATAGATGAAGGCCAGGGAATTCCGGACATAGAACAAGCCATGCAACCCGGATTCTCGACCGCAAATCAGAAGATCAGGGAAATGGGATTTGGCGCCGGTATGGGACTATGCAATATAAAAAGCTTTTCTGACGTATTTCATATCTCGTCAGAAGTTGGTAAAGGCACACATCTAAGAATGATAATCAGAGCCAGTAGCGCCGTTTTGAATAGCTAAAAAAAGGAGTTCCATGACGTGGATTTGGAATCTATCGTCAAAGCCTTGAATTTAAAGGTCAGATCCGGTGAGGACAAGCTAAAAGCGGAGATACGGGGCGGCTATACCGGGGATTTATTGAGCGATGTCATGGCAAACAGCAAGGAGGGCGACGTCTGGATCACGCGCCAAGTTCATCAAAATATCGTCGCGGTGGCCAGTCTTAAAGAACACGCGGGTATAATCCTCGTTCACGGAAACGAGCCCGCAAAGGACACCCTTGAAAAAGCTGTCAAAGGAGGCGTTCCCATAATGGTATCGGATCTGCCGGGTTTTGAGGTCATCGGCAGGCTATACGCATTAATGAGCAAGACCGGTTAAAGCGACAGCGAGCAGGAGAAAAAGCCTAATTACGGCTTTTCTTCATATGGATACTAAGTTTTTATGCTCAGGGCTCTTCGTTGCGATCTTCATGTACATACGTGCCTCTCGCCCTGTGCAGATTTGGACATGTATCCCAGTGCAGTGGTTGACAAAGCCATTGCCGAGAAACTGGACATCATCGCGATTTGTGATCACAATGCCTCGGAGAATACGCAATTTGTACTAAGGGCTGCTGAGGGTAAGCCACTCATAGTCCTGCCGGGCATGGAAATAACAAGCAGCGAAGAAGTTCATCTGTTGGCTCTTTTTGATACGCTGGACGGTCTCACGAAGATCCAGAATATTATCTATGATCATCTCTCCGGCACGAACCGAGAGGAGATATTCGGGTGCCAGGCCATCGTCAATGACCTGGACGAAGTCGAGGGCTTTAACGACAGATTTCTCCTCGGAGCAACCAAGTTATCGCTGCCGGAGATTATCGATCAGATTCATGGCTTCGATGGACTTGTGATTGCCTCCCATATTGATCGGGAAAGCTTTAGCGTCATCAGTCAGTTGGGATTTATCGATCCGGAAATTCATCTTGACGCCCTTGAGGTGACGCGCCATATGGGAATCAAAGAGGCCAGGATGAAATACGCGGAGTTGTCAGGTTACCCTTTCATCGAGTCGTCAGATGCGCACTTTATTGACGATATCGGACGTGGGGCGACAACTATATTTCTCGAAAGCGGCACTATTTCGGAACTGAAAATGGCCTTTAGGCATCAAGGTGGAAGATATATTCAGGAGAAATAGTTGCTTGAGATATCCCTGCATATCCTGGATATTGTAGAAAACTCGACCAGGGCCGGCGCCAAGACCGTATCTATTGACATTATAGAGGACACAGAAAGGGACGTCCTATCGTTGGAAATACGGGATGATGGCTCCGGTATGAGTGAGGACGTTTTAAGAAGAGTCATTGACCCTTTTTTCACAACGAAAACCGTACGCAGCGTCGGTTTAGGACTTCCCATGCTTGCCCAAGCAGCCGAAAGAGCGGACGGCAGATTTATAATCGAATCGAAGGGAGGTGAAGGAACAAGGGTTGCTGCAGATTTCAAACTCAGTCACATTGACAGACAGCCCCTTGGAGATATATCAGCTACGCTGGTCACATTGGTTGCCGGAAATAAGGACATAGATATTATTTACCGACATGAACATAATGGTCAGACATATATTTTCGATACACGTGAAATTAAAAAAGAGCTTGAAGATATACCAATTAATCATGTGACTGTTTTGAATTTCATCAGGAGCCATATCACAGAAGGCCTGAAGGAAATCGGTGCAGAGGCATGAAGCTTTAAGGAGGATTGAATGCATGAAAGCGGGTAATGGTGAAGTTGATATACAAAAAGAGTTTACGGCAGGACAACTTGCAAAGCTTGACGACATAATCAAGAAATTCAAGGATAAACCGGGAGCGTTGATCCCCGTCCTTGAAGAAGCCCAGATGGTCCTTCAATTCCTGCCAATGCCTATTTTGCGCGTGATTGCAAAAGGGCTGAATCTGCCGCTGAGCCGCGTATACGGGGTCGTTACCTTCTATTCATTCTTCACGATGACCCCCCGCGGCAAACATACATTGCGTGTGTGTCTCGGCACAGCCTGCTACGTCCGCGGAGGCAAGTCCATCATGGAAGCGATACAAAAAGAGCTCGGCGTAAAAGAAAAAGAGACAACGCCGGACAGGCTTTTTTCGCTCGAGTCAGTCAGATGCCTTGGCGCCTGCGGATTGGCCCCGGTCATAGTCATCACCGAAGACGTCCACGGCCGGATGAAGACGCAAAAGGTAAAGGAAATACTGAGTCCATACAGGGAAGAAACCGTACCAGCCTAACAAATCTTTCAAACGAGGGAAACAGCTATGGCAAAACTAACGATAGCAGATTTAAAGAAGATCAAGGATAAAGTTCATTCCGAAACGTCTTTGAGGGCGGGCGAGCATAGGGCCAAGGTGACGGTGCACATGGGAACCTGCGGTGTCGCCACCGGCGCACGGGCCGTAATGGATTCATTGATGGGCGCGATCTCTGAAGCCAATGTGTCCGATGTCATCGTAACGACGTCGGGATGTGCGGGGCTTTGCAGCCAGGAGCCCATGGTAACCGTAGAGCTCACGGGACAGAGCCCTATTGTCTATGGCAATATCGATGCCAACAAGATGAGACAAATCTTCATGAGACATGTCATGCAGGGTGAGGTGCAGACGCCCTTTGCAATTGCCAAAGTCTAAACGTGCAGGAATGCGATGAACAGGATAGTTATACTAAAATGTTAAGGAGGATAATATCCACATGAAAGTGTTTCGTTCACATTTTTTGATCTGTGGTGGAACCGGTTGTCATGCTTCGGGAACTGCCAAGGTCAAGAAGGCCTTGATAGAAGAGATTGACAAGAGAGGTCTTTCAAAAGACGTCAAGATCGTTGAGACCGGTTGCAATGGATTCTGTGCCCTAGGGCCTATTATGGTGGCCTATCCCGAGGGCGTTGTATATATGTCAATGAAGCCCGAGGATATGCCTGAGCTGGTCGAGGAACACCTGGTAAAGGGAAGGATACTTCAAAGGCTTCTCTACAAAGAACCGACCACGAAGGAAATCATACCGGCGATGAACGATATACCCTTCTTCGCCCTTCAGGAACTGAGGGTATTGAGAAACAGAGGGCTCATTGACCCGGAAAATATCGATGAGGCAATCGCAAGAGATGCCTATTCCGGAATGGCTAAGGCCCTGACGGAAATGACGCAGGAAAAGATCATTCAAGAAGTATTGGATTCGGGTCTCCGTGGCAGAGGCGGTGCAGGCTTCCCCACAGGTCTTAAGTGGAGATTTTGCTTTCAGTCCCCCAGCGATGTGAAATATGTCCTTTGTAACGCGGATGAAGGCGACCCCGGAGCATTCATGGACAGAAGCGTTCTCGAGGCTGACCCCCATGCCGTTCTTGAGGGAATGGTAATTGCCGCCAAGGCTATTGGCTCTCATACCGGCTATATTTACTGCCGTGCTGAGTATCCTCTTGCCATCCACAGGCTGAACGTCGCCATCGCCCAAGCCAAGGAGTACGGTCTCCTCGGCAAGGATATCCTGGGCACCGGTTTTGATTTCGATTTGCAGATTTATCAGGGCGCCGGCGCTTTCGTCTGCGGTGAAGAGACGGCACTGATGACTTCGATTGAAGGCAAGCGAGGCATGCCAAGGACTCGCCCACCCTTCCCTGCTATTGCAGGACTCTGGCAGAAACCTTCCATTTTGAATAACGTAGAGACTTTTGCCAATATCGCACAGATCATCCTGAAAGGCGCTTCCTGGTATAACGCCGTAGGAACGGAAAAGAGCAAGGGTACCAAGGTATTCGCTCTCACTGGCGATGTTAATAATGTCGGTCTCGTGGAGGTTCCCATGGGAACCACCCTCGGCACGATTGTTTATGACATCGGCGGCGGCATCCCCCGCGGCAGGAAGTTCAAAGCCGCCCAGCTTGGTGGTCCATCCGGTGGCTGTATTCCCGCCGAGCATCTTAATGCTCCTATTGACTTCGAGCGCGTCGCGGAACTCGGCGCCATCATGGGTTCCGGTGGTATGATCGTTCTGGACGAAGATAAATGCGCAGTGGACATGGCCCGTTTCTTTATGGACTTCGTTCAGGATGAATCCTGTGGAAAGTGTACACCCTGCCGTGAAGGAACCAAGAGAATGCTCGAGATGTTGACAAACATCAGCCAGGGCAAGGGCAAGGAAGGAGACATCGAACTCTTGCAGGAGATGGCGGGCATCATCAAGAACGCCTCTCTGTGCGGTCTCGGGCAGACAGCCCCGAATCCCGTGCTCAGTACGATACGTTATTTCAGAGACGAATATGAGCAGCATATCAGAGATAAGCGATGCAAAGCCGTTGTTTGCTCCGCCCTTTTCAAATCACCATGCCAGCATACGTGTCCAGCAGGTATGGACGTTCCGGCTTATATCGCACTTATCCGGTCCGGACGTTTTGAAGATGCATATAAGATAATGTTGCAGACGAACCCCTTACCCTCCGTATGTGGACGGGTCTGCGACCACAAGTGCCAGTCGAAGTGCCGCAGGGGCAAGCTTGACGAAGCCCTTGCCATCAAATTCTTAAAGAGGTTCATTACCGATAATGCGCCGAGGCCCAAAATTTCGCCGGTATCTGTAACGAGGAAAGAGAAGATCGCCGTTATCGGCGCAGGCCCTGCCGGTCTGACGGCAGCGCGGGATCTGGCGCGCAGAGGCTACAAGGTAACCGTGTTCGAGGAACTCTCTGAACCGGGTGGAATGCTCCGCTGGGCTATTCCCGCTTACAGACTTCCGCGGGAGATCCTTGCCAGCGAGATCAATGATAATATTAAATCTCTGGGTGTGGAGATCAAATGCAACACCCGTGTGGGCAAAGATATTTCCTTTGAACAGGTGGGCAAGGATTTCGATTACATCTTCCTCGCGCCCGGTGCACAGAAGAGCCAGCCCATGGGCGTTCCTGGAGAAAATCTCAAGGGCGTCTACGGCGGCGTCGAGTTCCTCAGAGATTTTAATGCCAATGAGGAAGCCTGGTTGAGCGGCAAGAAAACAATCGGTTCAAAGGTTGCCGTAATCGGCGGCGGCAACTCCGCTATAGATGCCGCTCGCGTCGCACTCCGTCTCGGAGCCGATGTAACCATCCTTTATCGTCGCGAGAGAAAGGATATGCCTGCTGCAGACGAAGAAATTGTCGCTGCGGAAGATGAAGGCGTCAAGATAGAATATCTTGTCGCCCCGTTAAAAATCGCCGAGACGGCCGGCAAGGTAAACGGTATCACCTGTCAGAGGATGAAGCTAAGTGAGTTCGACCGCAGCGGGCGGAAGAAGCCGGCGCCCATTGCCGGCTCCGAATTTACGCTCAGCGTGGATGCCGTCATCGCGGCCATCGGGCAGACGTCAGACATGACCTTTGTCACCAAGGATAGCGGTGTGACCGTCAATAAATGGTCCACATTCGATCTTGCCAAGGGAAGCAAATCTCAGACGACAAATCCCAAATTCTTTACCGGCGGCGATGCCCTGACCGGACCGGACACGGTCATCGGCGCCATTCAAGCGGGACATCAGGCAGCCAGCGATATGGACAGCCACATCAGGAAGATCAACAGCGAGCCTGCTTACGTAGAGCCGCCCGAGGATAAGATTGAAATTCCATTTATTATCGATGAGGAAACTGTCGAAGCTCCTCAGGCGAAGATGCCGGAGATGCATGGGCCTGAGCGTAAACGCAATTTCAAAGAAGTTGAACTGGGTTACTTGAGAGAAGTGGCGATTCAGGAAGCGTGCCGTTGCCTGCGCTGCGATGCTGAAATCGGCTAATTTCTCTTAAGCATGCAAGTTGTGCATTGAACCCCGTCCCTTCGGACGGGGTTCTTTTATTGCAGCGCCGGACGGAACAATCTGATATGGGTACAGTGCCCAAAAAACGGTTTGTGGTATAAAATCAGATTTAACAAGATCATCATTTATGAAGTGGCGGAAATGGCTGAGATAAAGAGCACGCTCGACATTATCATGGAAAGGACGAAGAACCTGACCATGACGGAGGAAGAAAAGGCAACATTCCGGCGCAAAGAGATGGCAGGCAAGGTGCGGGGATGGATACAAAAATATCAGGATGGAGCCATCGGGCTTGATAAGTTGAAGGCAGACTTCGAGAAGGAGGAAGCGGAATATCCGGAAGCCCTCCACATTCTCAAAATAAAACTGCTCGACTGCTTAACACTCACTGGAGACAATCGCAGCATACTCAGACTTCTTGAGGACATCCTCGGCGCAAATACGGATAGTATTGAGAATATAGTTCAATCCTCTAAGCGCGACGTAGACGTCTTGCGGGCCAGGAGGATTGAGAGCCTTGGGGAAGAATTGAAAGAGAAAAAAATATCCGGCTCTTCAGTTGTCCCTAATCCGAATCACGGCGTAGACTGGCAAAAAAGTATGCTTGAGGTGGAATCACACATGAAGGAACAATTAAAATTACTCATGAAATAAAGACCTGACTGACGGGTTGAAAACTAAACGATAAATCGCGCGCGGGCTAAGAAAAACATAACGGCTATGCAGGGAGCGACGCTCGACATGCACTGATTTAGCGCGGATAACTTGCATTTACCGTCATAAATAATCGAAGCAGTAGCTCTTTATTTTCTGAAAATTTGCATGCACTTCCTTCTTTCCCGCCACAATTTCTCCATGGCCGGAGAGAAGATAGTCTATATCCAGTTCCGATATCCTTTCCACGCTTTCCTTAAGCATGCCGCCGTTTCCTCCGGGCAGATCCGTGCGGCCGATACTCTCCTTGAAGACCAAGTCACCCGTGAATAACGCCTTTTTCACAGGCCAATAGAGGCAAAACGACCCGGGGGAATGTCCCGGAGTTGCGATAACCTCAAACCTTTGCCTGCCTACGTTTAAATCGCCTTCTCTCAGGAAAAAATCCGGTTCAGGGATTTTGAAGTATTGCCCGGCAAGGTCGCTGATAAAACGATGCTCTTCTTCACTCATGGCGAACAGGGTCTCTTTGCCAAGCCCTTCCACTGCTTCCATATGATCGGGATGACCGTGTGTGACAATCGCCAAATCGATCCGGTCAGGGGAGGTGTTGAGGGCAGTAAGACTCTTGCGTACATGTTCAAAGAGATGTTTATGACCAGGATCTATGATAATTTTCAGATCGTCGTCAATAAGGTAGGTGTTGCAGTTATTCTGCGTATAGACCCTCCATATAAAGGCATGGAGACCGTCAAATACTTGCATGATGCAAATCTTCTTTAGTTTCTACTTGGGCGAGCGCTTCAAATCCATTCCCCTCAGAATTCAATACTCAGGTTGACCTGAGGTTCAAAAATCTTGCCGAGAGATTCAAAAGTATCCCTGTACGGTGAGTTCACGAACATGGAGGGAAGTGATTTGATCGCAGAGAGCTTGTCAACGCCGTTTCCCGATGCCTGGCGTATATCCACCTGCATCTGATCAAGAAAGGTGCGTGAAAAAGATACGCTGACCTTATGAAACCTAAGGACATTCAGAGAACCATCGGTTTTTCTCTCCGCTGTATCGCGGTCCATTGGAATAATCTTATCAGTAAGGATAAACTCATCTTTTGCTTCTGGCATTCTATCGGCATCAACGCCGACCACATACGCCCCCAGTTCGGTATTTGCCTTAAATGGTTCCCAAGCGGCATTCATTCCCGAAGCGTTGCCCTCAACGGCGCTTACAGCTATCAAGAAGAATAGACATATAAACCATGCGTACTTCAAACTATGTACCCTCTTCATATCCACCATACCACTCCAGATTACGACGGAGGGAGCCTTAGTTTCTGGTCTACGTACAGCACATCGGCACGCCTTATCCGATTAAGCTTTCGTAATTCGCCGACGCTCGTATTACATCGCCTCGCGATCTTATCGAGGGTATCGCCTTTCTTGACCCTGTATACCTGTGCCTTAGACTTCCTGCCGGCGGCTTTTTCTGCCTTTTCTACCTTTTCCTCTTTTTCAACTTTTCCCGCATTTGTTTCCGCAGGCGGCAGTTTCAATTTCCTGCCGGCATGCAGAGGTTCCTGCAGCTTCATTTTGTTCAGTTTCAGAAGGAAGCCGATCGTCGTGTTGTTCCTTCTTGCTACTTTATCGAGGGTGTCGCCTTTCTTCACCATATAAACCCTCTTCACTGACAAAGGCGAAGAAGGTGGAGATTTTTCAGCTGCAGTCGATGCCTTGACCTGCTCATCCCTGTTCCCATCAGATATTTCTTTCTCCGGCGCCGGAACCCTCAAAGTGCGACCGAAGTACAGGGGGTCATCGAGCTTCATATGATTCAGTTTCAAAAGTATATCCATAGTAATGTTATGCTTCCTTGCAATGATGTCAAGGGTATCACCTTTCTTGATCGTATAGTTTGCAGTTCGTGTCGCCTTGATTTCTTTTTTCTTATCCGCTGTGAAAATGGATTTCTTGTCATTCTCTTTCTTTGCTGACACAAGATTGGTTGCAGGCGGACGCCCCGGCGCCGGAGGCAAAAATTCCGTCACGGAGGCTGCTATGGCCTCTGCAATTTCCGTCTGAAATCGAGCGCTCCGCAACAGCTTTTCTTCGCCGGGATTTGATATGTAGGCCGTCTCGATAAGTATAGACGGAACCTCGGGCAGCTTCAGCACGATGAAGGGCGCTTCCTGGACCTTCCTGTTTTTCACCGTGGTTACACCGTCGAGATGCCTGATGACACAACTGCCGAAGGTCCTTGACGAGTTGATGGTATTCGTTTGAAACATATTCAGGATAATTGGGTCTGATTCATCGTTGTTCTCACCATTCGGGGAGCCACCGATTATGTCGGCCATATTCTCATTCCTTGCCAGAAGTTTGGCGGCTTCGCTGCTCGCCCCTCTCACAGACAGGCAGTAAACGGAACTTCCCCTCGCACCTCGCTGCCTGAAGGCGTCTGCGTGGATACTGAGAAACAGATCAGCCCCGTATTCCCGTGCAATTTTCAGCCTCTTTTTGAACGGCACGTAGTAATCCCCGTCCCTTGTAAGAAAGGCACGGTACCCCCCCTTGCTGTTCAGGATGTCCCTTAATTTCCTGCCGATATCCAGAACGACATTCTTTTCTTGTGTCTTCAACTTCCCTATCGCACCTGGATCGTCTCCCCCGTGGCCGGGATCGATGATAATGATCTTGTTCTTTCGCTGAACCTTTTCCTCTTCCCTCTCCTTGCTTTCCTGCTTCTCCACGTCGGGGAATTCTATGTCAATGACAATGCGGTCGGGTTTGTCCTGGAATTTCTTTTGTTTAAACACCTTAGTAATAACATTTTCGCCGATAGACAATTCAATGCTTATACCTTCTGGATGGGAACTTACCATTATCCTGTCGATTCCCGGCTTGTTCAATATCAGCTCATGCGGAAAGTCTTCCCTGACGAGGGCCTCTTTAAGATGAACGATCAATTTTTTTTCGGCTTCCTCGACCGTATAGGCGACATCACCACTCATATCTATGACGATCCTCGTATGATCGGGAGCAGCCCAATGCCGAATATTAAGCACATTACTTTGGGCGTGTACGGGATATGTGCAGAAGATTACGCCCATCAGGATGAATAAATAGGTAATTTTGAATATTCTTATCATATTGCCGAATTTCTTAAATTTTGCGCCAATCTATCAGATTTATCATAGGATTTCAATGCCCTTATGGTGACTCTACCGGATTCGGAATCTTGTAAGGTTCATCCGACTAAAGCGT
>PLMX01000027.1 GCA_003142635.1 Syntrophaceae bacterium
CTAATCTATTATGACACAGTCTCCAAGTCGGGAATGACGTGGGAGAGCGGGAGTGACATAGAGGGGCTTGCCGGATTGTGACCTGCAGGAAGAACTAAGCGCGTCGTAATCATTGATTGCGAATAGACGGTTCACCCA
The DNA here is from genome assembly GCA_003142635.1 of Syntrophaceae bacterium. GTDB lineage: Bacteria > Desulfobacterota > Syntrophia > Syntrophales > UBA2185 > Fen-1135. Next base: position 139 of record PLMX01000027.1, read on the forward strand.
AAAAATCAAATATTACCCGTGAGAATTCAGTTGGGTTATCGGTGAGAACAGAGTGGGCAGCTTTCTGTATTTCTGCAAATGTGCACCGGGGGATCGTATGACTCATTTCTCTCGCAATCGGCTCGGTCATTACCCGGCTTTCTCTACCGCGGACGACAAGTGAGGGGCATTGAATATCCCGAAGGTGAAGTCGCAAATCATAATTATCAAAATGAGAGAGGGTCTCTCGGTCAAACCGGCAGCGGAACCTGCCGTCTTCTCCCTGCACAAGAGCATGTGAGGCAATATCGTAAAGCATTTTCTGTTCGGCATAGGGACTGTTTTTCCGGATCTCGCTGACATATTGATCAATCGTTTCGTAAAAGGCAGGGAGTTCTTCATAGAGGTTGAGAAGATATTTCTTATTCCACTCGGGTGGACATGGTTCAATATCGGCATGAATGAGAGCGGATACATTTTCGGGTCTCAGGGAAGCATAGCGAGTTGCATGCAAGGCTCCCATCGAGTGCCCCATCAGGATTATCCCCGTTAACTGAAGAGCCTGGATTATTTTATCCAAATCCGTTACGTAATCCTCACAGCGATACGCCGGTGGAAGAGCCCAGTCGCTAAGACCATGGCCTCTCTGATCCAGGGCAATAATTCTCAGGTGATCAGCTGCATTCCGTGCAAAGTGGTCCCAGATGTGGGCATTGTCGCCGATACCGTGAAGCAGCACCATGGCCTGCGCGTGCTGATCCCCCCACTCAAGATAATGTAACTGTAGGTTGTCTATATGGATGAATTTATCTGTGGGATGCTTCCTCATCATAGAATCTTCGGGTTCAAATTTGTGTTGTGCCGAAAACTTCTAACACGCACAACTATCTGCCGGCCAAAGAGAGTCTTCGTAATCTTTGCTGAAGACCGGTGAGTTTGCTGTTAAATACTCTAAAGCCATATCTCCGGTGTTTTTGATCCCCTGCTTTTTATTTGAGGGGATATAAATTGCATCTCCTGATGTCATTTCCCCGGTGTCGTCTTCAATAATCATGAGACCTGTTCCTTTGATTATATAATAACATTGTTCCAGATCATGTGCGTGAATTGGCTGCCCAGATCCTCTGGGTATCGTGGAAATTTGGATAGACAGATTCCTGGTTGATGAGTTTTGTGGGCTAATAAGCAAATGCGAGGTAAGGATATCTAATTTGCCGGTATTCCGTGAATTGCTTTTATTGAAGATCTCCATATTCTCCTTTCTTACGAGCGAAGAACAAATTTACTATTTGTTAGATGCTCTAATTTTTTCCGTGCCGCCATCTATTCTCTTTCCAACTCTCTCCTCACGGCGAACCCCAGTTTCTCTATGATATAGGGCTTTCTTAGATAGGCACCAGCACCGAGAGCCTGGGCGGCAATCACCCGCTCCGTCTCCGAAAAACCGCTGACGATAATCGCTTTCTGTTTCGGATGGATTTCAAGAATTTTTCTGTACGTGTCCAGTCCGTCCATACCGGGGTCCATAATCATGTCCAGGACCATCAAGTCAGCTTGATGTTCCTTCAAGTACGCTATTGCTTCTTCACCGCTGGCAACACTCACTACATTGTAATTCAGTTTCCTGAGCATTCCTGCCGCGAGATCACGCTGCTCCTCGACATCATCCACAATGAGAATGGATTCGCCTTTCCCCATGTATTCAAATATTGATATGGTAGGAGCCTCAGCAGAGATGTCTTCCCTCGTGACGGGAAAACAAATGGTGAAGACACTCCCTTTCCCTTCTTCGCTCTCTACGTTAATGTATCCCTTATGATCCTTCACGGTTCCCCAGACCACCGCCAACCCCAGGCCGGTTCCGCTTCGCCCCATCACCTTCTTTGTGTAGAACGGCTCAAAGATTCGTTTCAGATCAGCTGCCGGTATTCCTTCACCCGTATCGGAAACGGAGAGGACAACATAGTCTCCTTCCCGGACTTCATCATATCCCTGAATCGGCTCACCCAGATACTGATTGGCCGTTTTGATGGTCAGGACGCCGCCTCTCGGCATGGACTCGCTCGCATTCGAAACCAGGTTGAATAAGGTCTTGCCAAGATGTACGGAAGAGCCGGAGACATTGAAGAGCCGCGGATCAAGATCGGTCTTGATCTCTACAGAGGGGTGGTAAGAAGACAGTTTCTCAAACTCCGGCGACTTCCTGCAATCAGCGATGATCTTATTCAGATTAAGAACCTCTCTGCCGGAGACTCCTCTTCTGGCCAGGGTCAGGAGATCCTGCACAATCGCGGCAGCCTTCTGTCCCCCGTTCATAATCTTCTCGAGACTCGGTCTGATCCATACTGGCTGATTAGCATCCATAAGAAGCATCTCGGAATAGCCGATGACAATGCCCAGAACATTGTTCAGATCGTGCGCCACGCCTCCCGCCAGGATTCCCATCAACTCCATCTTCTCGGCCCGCTGGAGACGCTCCTCCATTTCCCGGCGCTGATCATCAGCACGCTTGCGGTCGGTGATGTCGGTGACGATACCTCGGAAACCCTGAGGCCTCCCCGAGGAGTCCTTGATCAGAGAAGCAGATACCTCAAGACTTCTCCTGACGCCGTCCTTTCTGATGATGTCCCATTCGAACCGCGTTAAGGGCTCACCTGTCCTGTAGACCCTGTTGTAGGCATGAAAAATATTCCGGCTATTTTCTTCATCCGCCGAATATTGCTTATAGCTCATGCCCATCAATTCTTCCCGGCCGTAACCCATGATCCTCTCGAATGAATCGTTGAAAAAGGTGAAGTTCCCGGGAAGGTCCACCTCGTGATAACCCTCTTCGATGTTCTCCAGAATAGTGCGGTATTTTTCTTCCGACTTGTGAAGGGCTGCCTCCGCCAGCTTGCGCTCGGTAATGTCTGTTAACGTACCTGCTGTCCCTGTGGCGTCACCTTTCTCATCAAGCGTCAGCCTTGCCCATACCTCAATCCAGCGAAATCCTCCGTTCTTATTCATATACCGGATCTCGTGCCGGCAATAGTCCTTCTTCCGCTCGATTAGTGGTCTGAAAAGCTCACGGTTTAACTGTCGGTCTTCAGGATAAACAAATTCGAGGAATACCTTGCCGAGACTCTCTTCCACGGCAAAGCCGGTTACCTCTGCCCAGGCAGAATTCAGAAATGTCCAGTGCCCTTCTGCATCAGTACGAAAGACAACTTCCTTCAGGTTCTCCACAACGAACTGGTATTGCTCCTTGCTCTCCAGCAACGCCTCTTGCACTCGCTTGCGCTCTGTGATGTCGCGTCCCACACCCAATAAGCCGATGGGACTTCCCTGCGGATCCCTGAGGAGTGTAACACGGGCTTCACTCCAACAGGTAGAACCATCCTTCCTGTAAAATTCCAATTCCAGTGTTCTTGATATGTTTAGATCCTTTTGCTGGAGCCTTTCCGGAGTCAATTCCTCTGATAACGTTTTGAGAATAATTTCTATTGATTCCGGAGTGACATGCCTTTCGACCGGCAAGGCATTAATCTCCTCGAAACTGTACCCGCGGCTTCGCACCACGGATGGGCTGCACCATGTCGTCCTGAGGTCCATGTCCATGAGCCATAAGGTGTCCGTCACGTTGTCTGCGATCAGTTTGTACCGCGCCTCGCTCTCCGCCAGCGCCTCCTCTGCCTGCCTGCGGTCAGTGATGTCCATAAGAGAGGCAACACTTCTTTTTGTACCCGGTATCAGATCGACGGTTAAGAATATATTCTTCAGGCGGCCGTCTCTGCGTACAAGCCGAAACTCATAACTCTTCTTCGCGACACCCGAATCTGCCCTTCGCAACTGATGTTGCGTCACCATCTTTTCCAAATCACCTTCTTCAACGAATTCCGTCCACTTTTTTTCCCCTTCTATCTCCTCGCGTTCGTACCCGCTCAGACTTTCAAATCCATGGTTTGCAAGGGAAATCGTCATGTCTTCCTCTACGATCAGCATGGTGGTTCCCGTAGTTTGGAAAATGGTCCGGTATCGGTTTTCCGATTCCCTCAGCGCGTCTTCCGCTTGTCTCCGCTCGGTGATATTGTGAGCTACCTCGATCACCCCTTTCACGCCGCCCTTGTCGTCAAAGACAGGGAAGAAACGCAATTCCCAGATCCTTCCGTCGGGAGTTATGCTTTCTCCCACTCTCGGCTGCCCGGAGGCAAGACACTCCGGCGCGACACAGTATTCACAAGGTTCTGATCGCCCATGTTTTATATGGTAACAGTGTTGATCACTAATGTCCGACTGCTCTAAATGCCCTGACTTGGCCCTCTCATTCTCCCAAACGACCTTCAAATCCGGCGAAAGCAGGATCAGACCGTCCGGAATGGCATCGAGAATCTCACGGAATTCCTGAGAGAGGGACCTATACTTTCCTTCGTTCTCTCCGAGTTCTTCCTCTTCCCGCTTGCGGTCGGTCATGTCACGGGCTATGCCCATATGTGAAGACCTTTCCTCATGGGACTCTTGTTTGTCCTTTGATACCTCAACCTCCGCCATTAGTTTACGGATGGCTGTCAGTTCATCGATGAGCTGCCTTTTTGTCTTCTTCTCGTCTTTCATAACAACGGCCTCTTCTAAACCAGATGGGTCTTGCAGATTGCTACCGGTGCTTTCAACGTGATTCCGACTATGGAATGCCTTTTCTAATCACCATGCGAATATCACAAATGCGGGTTGAAATCTTCCAATTTATTTAAGACAAAACAAATTCAGGACTTCGATCAATGTGGACTGGATTCCCGATCAAGAGACTGTGTCATAATAGATTAG
>PLMX01000081.1 GCA_003142635.1 Syntrophaceae bacterium
CTTAAAGATCTCACCTTCCAAGGTAACGAGCATGTCAAAAAGACCGACATTCTTTTTGCCTCGCTCTGGCATCCTGGGCGCTTCGATGTGAAACAGGATGGCGCGGGAATAACTGTCGAGGACGTCGCGCGTCTCTTTCGGGGTCGGCGTCGTCGGGGGGCAGCAATGACTGACCCTGTATGGACAGCCAAACAGGCATTTCATCCTGACCCACGGGGCCGTGACGACACTGCTTGGATGGATGATCTTAGCATTGGTCATTCCTGCTTGTATAGCCTTTTCACAATACCTTTCCAGATNNATGCACCTTATTGTCTTGTCCAGTTTTTGGGGAGAGGCTCACTCTATCCATCCTCATTTGAGGCTGTAATTCTTCGCAAGGATTTCCAGAATGGCTTTTCTTTCATCCGGTGATAATATGAGTCCACGAGTTTCCATACCATAAAGCAGACGTTCCCATTCCACCATGGGATGCTTTTTCTCGTAGACAATGGATGCTTTATGGCAGGTGGAGCACTTCTGCTCAATGAGTTCAGGTTTGCTCGTGCATCCCAAGAGAAGGACAGNNTAATTGCAAAGAGATAGAGTCGACTGCGTAATAAGTTTATCATAAAGTCATTTCGATGGCCGCTTGTCTGAACAGAGTCTGAGGAGTCAGACAACAAACGACCGGGAGCGCCCCGGCCGTCGTCGTTTCTGGTGTCAGCTTGTCAGGCTATTTCTTGTCGCGGATCTTGGCATGGCACTCGCCGCACTTGGCCTTGATCTCTCCCAGCTTTACCTTTAAGTTCCCATTTTAATATTTCTTATTTGACCTGCTTCTTCCAGGCGAAAAATGCGCACTTGACCGTTTCCACAGCAGCATCAACGCTGATTTTCCCCATATTGATAGTCATGTCGTAGTGATCCATATCTGTCAGGTCAGAATGAAAGTATTGACGGACAAAAGCCCGCCGTTCCGATTCTGTTTTCATAATGTACTTTTCCGCTTCTTCCCGGGTGGTGCGAATCACGTTCTTCAGTTTGACCTCCATGGGGGCAATGAAGCGCACCCGGAAGGTGTTCTCCTCGGGAAGGATATAATTGGCCCCGCGGCCCAGAATGACCGCGTTGCCATAACGACCGATCGTTCCGATGACCTTGGTCAGGTGATGGAGATAACGGTCCGGCCAGAGATGGCGGCTTTCGAAGAGGGCGGTGAGCCAGTCATCCCGTTTCGTCATTTCTTTTTCATCCAGCGATTCGATCACCTTGGTGCTCATTTCCACGCTTTCAGCCACCTTCTGAATGATCTGCCCGCCGAAGAGATCCATGTCTAGTTGTTTCGCCAGTCGTTTCGCGATTTCCGTGCCGCCACAACCAGGCTCCCTGGAAATCGTGATAACGGGACCGGGTTTCACACCCCTTTTTTTCCGTTCCGTTCCTCTGAGATTCCACTTCTGCAATTGCTCTTCCACCAGACTCTCAACAGACCGATTTTTCATTTGCATGGAGACCACTCCTCTCGATAGATAGAAAATGAATAAGTAATAGAACCATCATCCAAATCGCTTAAAAAGAGTACAACTTTTCACCGGGCAGAACCGTTATACCATTTTTCAGCAGGACGTCGATGGCGACATCCTGCTGGTCAAACCGGAAAAGCATCATGACGTTTTCACCACACTGTGAGGGACGACGACCGATGGAAATAAAGGTGAAGCGCCTAGTGGGTGTGTCTCAGGATATTTGATTTAATGCCACGTATCCATGGGGATGTCAAATGAAAAACGGCTGACGATAGGTGCTGATTACCCTCTAAAACCATCATCTTCTCCGTCTTTGAGTAGTGTGTGACTTACAGGAAGTGACACACAAACATAGAATGCTTCTGAAATGCTAAGAAAGAAGTCCTGAACCTATTCATGCATTCATCCATTTTCTGTGATTATGGCCGTCTATTTTGCATTCACCCTTCCTGTTCCAGTCCAAGATTTGCCCGGGCCAAGCGTTTTCCTATTTCCGTACGGAAATACTTCTTGATTATATGCTGCTTTTTTTCCGGGGACCATGTTGCATACATGCCACTCAGGTTGACGATCCAGTCTGCGTCCCAGATACAGCGGAACTCCTGGGTGTCTATTTTGTCGCCGCTGTGGTGACTGCCAACGATCAGGCAGACATGCCGACGGGTCTCGTCGTCGATTTCAAGCGATTTCATAATGACGTCTGCAATCGGCGGGCCCTCAATCTCTTGGTGGACACCAGCCGTGGATCCGTATTTTTTAAACGCCTCCTGGATGCCTATATCGTGGAGAATAGCCGCGGCTTGGACGATCATGAGGTTGCCTCCCTCTGCCACCTGAATTTCCTCGGCAAAATCGAGGACCGCCAAAGCGTGGTTGATTCTCTTTGTGTCGTCCCCAAAGGTATTTTTCATTTTGTTGATAAGTTGCTCTCGCATAAATTCTCCATACACCTTTAATTTTTTAAACAAACACTGCAAATTAACATTCCCTGCATTAATTCTGCATCCATTTCCCTTGTTCATTTCAACATAAAAGCTACATGAATCTTATTGACATGTCTATTATTTCTTTCAGGAAGTTAGCGAGAGAGGTCGTCTGTTTCTTATACCTACAACTCAACATTTTATGTGATGAGATTATACCGATGGTTACGACTTGAAATGCACAAAAAAAGCAGGACCATTTCTGACCCTGCCTTTGTTCTTCGACAAATGATATGGATTTTATTTCTTCAGTTTTTTCCTAATCCCAACGAGACCGATTATGCCCAATCCCAAAAGCCAAATTGCACTGGGAATCGGGGCGGGATACATGATAAATGCCTAATTGCAAGACAAAAATATATTCATATATATTCATGCACGCCGCCGCGACCTCTGGGAAGCCTTGGCCGCCCACGTCGGGACTGTCCTCCGTGCTCAGATAGCCCCCTCGGCATAGAGCTTCCACAACCGGTAATGGACGTGAGGCGCATACACCTTGCCGTCTTTGGGGACGGCCTCGACGGGCTGACCGTGTACCTCTCTGATTCATAGATATTCGCATTTATCCGCGTTTGTTGCTTCTTCTCCAGATATTCTGTGCCTCGGCGGCTTTAATAAGCCCTTCCCGGGCATCGGGATGGGCGATGCCGATGAGCATTTCTGCCCTTTCCCATGTGGTTTTGCCCTTCAGATTGACCATGCCGTATTCCGTTACGACATAACTCACGACCGTCCGGGGAATCGTCACGATGCCACCGGGCTCCAAGGTCGGTACGATTCGCGATTTGATCTCGCCGGTTTTCTTGTTCTTCTGCGATGCCGTCAAGCAAATAAAAGCTTTGCCGCCTTTGGAATGATAGGCACCGAAGGTGTAGTCGAACTGGCCGCCTGTACCGGTGATCTGTCGCATCCCCGATGACTCGGAGTTGACCTGACCGTAAAGATCGATCTCCACGGAGTTGTTGATGGCCACCATATTATCGTTCTGGGCGATACGCGCAGGACTGTTGGTATAATCCACGGAATAGGTGGCGCAGCAAGGGTTGTGATCAAGGAAATCGTAGAGTTTCTGGGTTCCCAAGGCGAAGGTGTAAACCATCTTTCCGGGATTGAGCTGCTTCTTCTTGTTGGTGACCCGCCCAGACAGATACATATCCACAAAGGAATCGACGAGCATCTCTGTATGCACTCCGAGGTCTTTCAGGTCGGACTGGGCGATCATCATCCCGACAGCATTCGGCATGCCGCCGATACCGAGCTGAATGACCGAACCGTCATGGATCTCGTTCATGATCAGCTTGGCGATCTGGTTGTCTTCTTCACTGATCGCTGCCGCCGGCAGGCTGAAGAGTGGCTTGTTGTCCGATTCGACGATATAATCTACTTCCGAGATGTGAATGGACTCATTGAAGCCGCCATAGCAATAGGGAACGCTCGTATTGACCTCGACGATGACTTTTTTAGCACGATTGGCGACGGCCTTGGAGATTGAGCAGGACGGCCCGAAATTGAAGTAGCCGCTCCGGTTCATGGGCGCCACCTTAACGATGAACACATCGGAGTCAACGAGATTATTACTATAGTAACCTGGTGCTTCATGGTAAAGAAGGGGAACATAATTACACAGGCCTTTGTCGTGGAGGATCCGGTCTCCGCCACTGAAGTGCCAGTTGTTAAAGCAGAACTTCTCCCTGGTGGGATCTGCCTGGGCCACGGCGGCCAGCCCGGGATAGGTGACGGCGCGAACTTTGACGTCGGTCAATTCGTCGGCGCGCTTGGCCAGGAACAGATCAAGATATGTCGGTGCCATGGTAAAATTACCGTAATCAACCCAGTCGCCTGATTTAACAACACCTACGGCCTTTTCAGCGGTAACCAGTTTCTTATTGTACTCTTCTTTAAAACTCATCGTAATCCTCCTCCTTCTTATTGTGTTTGCTTAGATCATTCAAGACGTCTTGACGGTATAATAAATATTTTCAATGCGTTGTAGATAATATAGACAAGAATAAATCCGAATAAC
>PLMX01000218.1 GCA_003142635.1 Syntrophaceae bacterium
CAATCAAAACTGTTTGCATAGATGAGTATCAGTATGACAAACAGAAAAAGAGAGGAAGAGACATATCGCCTCGCACCTCTCATCTTCCATCTCATAGTTAAGGCAAAGTCTTTATCGTGACCCTTAATGAGCATCTATTTTTAATGACAAAAAAGGGGTGAGGTATAACCCCCACCCCCTCGAGACATGGAAAGCACATTAACCAGTTAACTTCTTGTAATTCCGCCGTTCGCGTCAACAGTGAAGGTTGAACCGCCACCACTATGCGTCGTATTCATTTGAAGGCTGTTTATTGTTCCAGTTACCACAGTTATCGGTGTGTTACTGCTAAGTCTATATCCGTAGGCCGATAAATCAGCTTCAGCAGCAATTGTTCCACCCGGTGAATCACTGTAAAAAGCCTGTGCCGCCGTGTAGGCATTCCTCACCGCAGAGTTTGCCGATGCGCTGAAACCTCTCGCCCTGTACGCAACGAACTGCGGGATGGCGATGGCTGCCAGGATACCAATGATAGCGATAACGATCATCAATTCGATCAATGTAAAACCTTTCTGTCCTCTTTTCTTGTAAAATGCACGAATCATTTTGATCTCTCCTTTTAATTTGCGGTTAGCATAAATATTTTAATGAGTCAATTTTAGTTTTTTTGATGTAATCGATTGAGATGAACCGAATTGTACTACCACCTCCTTTGTCACAGATATTATCTTCTTCTTGCCTTAATTATTCCATTGGAAACATCTTACGTTTGCAAGTTACTTTGCAATTACCATACCAAGCCGTCGCTTCTTTCAAATTCGAAATAGAACAAATTTTTTGTCCTTTATTTATCATCCCTTAGATATGAATCGTCAGTAATTAAAATATTTGGGATTTAACATCATCAAACTGAAATTAGTAATTTTCACCAATTCTTGGTTAATTTCGCCCTTTTCGAATTGATTACGCACATGCTGATTTTTTACGGAATGACATTCGTTATTTCAGCAGATATTTCTTGCCTTGACACCTATGTCTTATTTTCACTATATTGTGAGCCGATATTAGACGGGAGGCCTCGTGTACGAAGTTACGATAAGGCAATCGTTTTCTGCCGCTCACAAGTTGAAGGAAATAGGCGGTGCGTGTGAGAAACTCCACGGTCATAATTTTATCGTTGAAGTCTCCCTATGCTCTGCTGCCCTGAGTGATACCGGCATTCTCATTGATTTTAGAATATTGAGGCAATGGACGGATGAAATACTGGAGGAATTTGATCATAAATGTCTAAATGACATAACCTATTTCAAAGATACAAGCCCCTCGTCGGAAAATATTGCCAGATTCATCTACGACAGAATTTCGGAAAAAATAAAGGAAGACAATCTTGCCGTATTCCGAGTTACCGTATGGGAATCAGAGGATGCGAGAGCTTCTTATTGCGGAAACAGCCATGATCGATATCCAAAATCAAAAAGATAACAGGAATATAGATATACAAAAGGTAGGCGTTAAGGGAATCAAGTACCCTGTTGTGGTTCTGGATCGCGCAAACGGCATGCAGCATGTCAATGCAACCATTAACATCTATGTCGACCTGCCTCACCGCTTCAAGGGGACGCACATGAGCCGCTTTGTGGAAATCCTGAACGAATTTAGGGGACAGATAAGCATAAAGACTTTTCATAAAATTCTCCAGGAGGTCAAGGACAAGCTTCATGCGGAATCGGCGCACATGGACATCGAGTTTCCCTACTTTGTCGAGAAAACGGCTCCTGTATCGGAGGCGAAAAGTCTTATGGAATACACATGCTCATTCAGCGGACAAAACAGTATCAGCAGGACAGATTTCCTCGTAGGAGTAGTTGTACCGGTCACTACGGTATGTCCCTGCTCAAAGGAAATCAGCAATCTTGGCGCCCATAACCAGAGAAGCATGGTAACGGCGAAGGTGAGGTTCAAGAAATTTTTCTGGATCGAGGACCTTATCAGGCTGGTTGAAGACTCGGCAAGCGGCGAAGTATATTCCCTCCTGAAAAGGGTTGATGAGAAATTTGTCACCGAAAAGGCACACGAAAACCCGATGTTCGTCGAAGATGTGGTCAGAAATGTGGCCCAGAAGCTGAACGCAAATGATAATTTCACATGGTACAGCGTGGAAGCTGAAAATTTCGAAAGCATCCACAATCACAGTGCTTATGCCTACGTGGAAAAGATTAGCTGACGGCCCCAATGATGCATAATGTGTCATTTTCTTTGACAAAACCTTACTAATCATTTACAAAATTCATGAGGAATAAACAAAGTATCGATCTCAAATAGATACTTGGAAATATCCGGTTGATTGCAAATAAGTAAAACGGAAAGTTGCTCTACACCATGGAATCGAGCGAAGAACGCCAATATTTTAATTTATACAATCATGGATTTATCAGGGTCGCCGTCTGCATACCCGAGCTGAAGGTAGCTGATGTCCCGTTCAATGTGGCCAGTACAATCAAACTGGTCAGGCAAGCGTCAGCCAATAATGCCATCCTTGCCCTCTTCCCTGAACTCGGCATATCGGCGTACTCGAACGAGGATCTCTTCCACCAGGACGCCCTTCTCAAGAGTGTAATGGACGGGCTCAAAGAAATCCTCGATGCCACAAGAGAACTTAACACAATCTTGGTCATTGGCGCCCCCCTGCGGGTTGATTTCCGGCTCTTTAACTGCGGCGTTGTCCTGTATCGCGGCCGCATCCTCGGCATTGCAGTAAAGTCTTATCTGCCCAACTATCGTGAGTTTTATGAGGGCCGCCAATTCAGTCCCGCTGAAAGCGCCCGGTCAAAGTTTATCGACATTTGCGGACAGGAAGACGTTCCTTTCGGAGCTGACGTACTTTTTAATGTCAAGAATATAAATAATTTCACTTTTTTTGTGGAAGTCTGTGAAGATGTCTGGGTACCCATTCCACCTTCCAGCTATGCCGCCATGGCGGGGGCAACTGTCATCGGAAATCTCTCCGCATCCAACATAACCGTGGGGAAGTCCGACTACCGCCAATCTCTGGCCGCAAACCAGTCTGCGCGCTGTATATCTGCGTACCTCTATGCTGCCGCAGGTCCCGGAGAATCCACCACTGATCTCGCATGGGACGGACATGCCATGATCTATGAAAACGGTAACCTACTGGCGGAATCGGAACGATTCTCATGGCAGTCACAATTAATTTACGGAGATGTGGATCTCGACAGGCTAGCGCAGGACAGGATGCGTATGAACAGCTTCGGACAGAATGCCGGCACGCACAGGGAGCAACTGGAAAGATTCCGGAAAGTGTCATTCAACATCATCCCCATTGAAAAACGCATACTGCTGGACAGGGAATATCCGAGATTCCCATATATACCTGCGGATCCGGGAAAGCGCGATCAGCGCTGTTATGAGGCGTACAACATACAAGTGCATGGGCTTGCCCAACGTCTAAAATCATCGGAGATCGAGAACGTGGTAATCGGCGTCTCCGGCGGCCTGGACTCAACCCATGCCCTGATTGTCGCGGCAAGGACAATGGATCTCCTGGGTCTGCCGAGGTCCAATGTTAAGGCCTACACCATGCCCGGATTTGCAACCTCGGAAAAGACGTACACAAATGCACTGAAATTGATGAGGGCGATAGGTGTAGAGGCCAATGAAATTGATATCAAACCAAGCTGCATGCAAATGCTAAGAGATGTGGGTCACCCATTTGCAGAAGGGAAAAAACTGTACGACATTACCTTCGAAAACATTCAGGCCGGGGATCGTACCTCCCATCTGTTTCGCGTAGCCAATATGAAGAAAGCCCTTGTCGTCGGTACCGGGGATCTAAGTGAACTCGCGTTGGGCTGGTGTACTTACGGCGTAGGCGATCACATGTCCCATTACAGCGTGAATGCCAGCGTACCGAAGACCTTTATTCAGCACCTGATACGTTGGGTCGCACATTCATCGCTCTTTGAGAAGGAAACTTCGGAGGTTTTGCTCGATATCCTTGAGACCGAAATCAGCCCTGAATTAATTCCGGGGACGGACGGCGACCAGCCGGCGCAGAAGACAGAATCCGTAATAGGCCCTTACGACCTGCAGGATTTTAATAATTTTTTTATTACGAGATTTGGCTATCTGCCTACAAAAGTGGCATTCATGGCCTACTGCACCTGGAGAGACAAAACCAAAGGCCAGTGGCCGGATGTCCCGAAAAAAAAGAGAAACCAGTACACAATCGCCGAAATAAAACGGTGGCTGACTATATATCTGCATCGCTTCTTCAAGTTGAGCCAGTATAAACGCTCATGCATACCTAACGGCCCGAAAGTAGGGTCCGGCGGGTCTCTGTCTCCGAGGGGAGATTATCGGGCGCCAAGCGACAGCGAAGCCACTGTCTGGCTGGAAAATGCGAAATACATACCCGAAAAGGATAATTAAGAAGGATGAGGCGGGAAACTTATAAGGACTTTGATGCCACAGAGCTTCTCTGCCCTAATTGCAAGAAAGCCGTCCCGGTAAGAAAGAGACTCCTGTTAATTCTTTCTGAAGGCGAAAAGTATGACTATACGTGTGTATACTGCGGAACTTCAGTGGGAGACAAGATCGTCAGACAGAAAGATAATCTCAATATAATTAAATGACGGGCGGGAACTGCTCACTTTTTCTCCATGGCCTTCTTTAATTTATCGCCGAGAGACCCGAGCTTGGCTTGAGGGGTGTCTTTCACGTTCAAATCCTCATAAGCAAGACTGCTGTCGGATCCACCTGAGGACCCGGTGAGATATTCTCCGAGAATTCCCCGGCTGTGTGCATCCTCGTGACAATAGATGCAGAGGTTCTCCCAGTTGCTCCCATCCAGCGGGTTGTTGCCGTGATTGCCGTCCTTGTGATGAACGGTGAGAAGATGCCGTGTTGACTCATCAAACTCCCTTCCGCATCGGGCACATAAAAGGCCATAAAGAGCGAGTGATTTCTCGCGGTAATCTTCGCCCGGCAACTTCTGCTGTTCTCTTTTCAGATCACGGACTACGTCTTCGGCGGACCTCATATCTTGAGATTTATCCTTAACGGTTATCGTACGCACACGCCCCCCTTTTTTCCCAAAGGTGACACGGGGCATAATGCATACCTCCACGTTTCCGGACAGAATACAGATAATTTATTTTGATACGATGGCTATTCGCATCTGTGTGAAGACAGGAATACCTTCAGAAATACTCTCACGCCCGTCAGAACTGCAAAGGCATTTCTGACTGCTTTGAAAACAGGAAGACGCGCTCCGACATGCAAGACATTTTCGATGTCCGATACGATGCCCAGCAACCCCTGAATGCGCATGGCAACGAGTGACAGTCCCTCAATCTGTTGATTTACCGTACGCGTTGCCTTGTTGATGTTCATGGTAATTTCTTCGAGGTTATTGAGAATGCCGGGCAAGCTTTCATTAAGCATCTGCAGAGTCGTGGCCATACTCTTTGCTGTCCGCCAAATCTGCAACAGAAAGGGAACGGACAACACTGCCATCAGGAGAAACACAAAACTCAGAACTACGATACTGATTTCGAGAAACATGGAAATCTCCCGCTTCTTATGCTCACGCGCTCTTTATTACGCTTTTTCTTTTTCTTCCTTGAAGGCCTCGACCCCTGCATCTATTGCTTTCTTCAGGCGCCCTTTCGTCTCCAGAACCGTCTCTTTTCCCCGATCGGCCAGATCTTCAACTTTGGCTTCCATTTCTCCAACCTTGTCCTTGGCGGCGGATTCCAAGAGCTTCAGACGCTGAACGGCCTTTTCATAGGCCTTCTTACTCTTTTCCAGCGCCAATTCATATTCTTCTTTGGCTTTCTCTATCAATTCCTCAGCCTTCCTGCTCAGATCCTCCCGCGTCTCTTTACCGCTCTTAGGCGCATAGAGAATTCCAATTGCCGCACCGATCAGGCCTCCGACAAGCAATCCTTTTATGAAATCATCTACCCTGTTTGACATACGTCATACCTCCTTATCCTGAACGTCCATTTAGTGAGCCGGATTATTACATGTCCGAGGACATATGCTCTTCACGCAGCAACAACCAATAAATAATGATTGTTCTTAATATTTTATACAGACTAACATGGGAACATGCAACAACAAAATAAGAATTTAAACAAATTTCGGAAAAAAGATTCTCTTTCCCTATCTTTCAAGATACAATTAATACTTGATCAGTATCTTCTCTGCACGCTTGGGCATCCTCGAGAAGATTTCTGTGATTGTAACACCATCGTAAAGATGTTAATAAAAAGCATAATTTGAATCTTTACAGTGAGGAAAATGAAAGAAACATGCAGCCAAACTGAAGCCGGCTTCAAGAGGCTTATCCAGACTATTCAAAGACTGCGATCCCCAAACGGGTGTCTCTGGGATAGAAAACAGAAAAAGGAGGATATGGCAAAATATATACTGGAAGAGACCTACGAACTCATCGATGCGATCGAAGACGGATCGCCTGCGGCTATTAAAGAGGAAATGGGTGATCTTCTATTTCAGATCTTGTTTTTGGCCCATATTTCAGAGGAAGCGGGCGACTTTAAGCTCCCCGATATCATGAATGATGTGAATGAAAAGATGATAAGAAGGCATCCCCATGTCTTTGGTAAGACCAGCGTCGAGAATATCGAGGAGATAAAGAACAATTGGGAAGATATTAAGAGGAACGTGGAAAAGAGGAATGAGAAAAGCGGCGGCCTTTTTGACAACATTCCGCGCTCCCTGCCGGCTCTCATGAGGGCGCAAAAAGTAACCGAAGCGGCATCCAGGGTTGGTTTCGACTGGGCGAGAGCGGAAGAAGTCTTAGCTAAGATTGACGAGGAACTCGATGAGCTCAAGTCGTCCCTAAAAGCCGCTGACAGCAAATGTACCAGGGAGGAAATCGGCGATCTTCTGTTTTCCCTGGTAAATATATCAAGGTTTGTAAATGCAAATGCCGAGGAATCGCTCACGGCCTCCATTGCAAAATTTATCGACAGATTCTCCTACATCCAGGAAAAGCTTGCAGAGCGTGGCCAGGACACTGCCGGCGCATCACTCAGAGAAATGGATGAACTGTGGGATGAAGCGAAGTTGAAGGAATAATCATGTAATGAAATATTTCCTCTGTGTCTTGGGAATGGTTTTCATCATCGAAGGGCTCCCTTATTTCGCTTTCCCGGAGAAGGTTAAGTCTTACATTATGAAACTGCAGGAAATGCCCGACTCCGTCCTGAGGATCTTGGGGCTCTCCGCAATTATAGCAGGTTTGATTCTCATATATTTCGGAAGAAGTTGAAGGATGAAATTAAAGGATTTCGGTTACCATCTTCCCGAGGAACTTATCGCTCAAACCCCAAGTGATCTGAGAGACGAATCCCGGATGCTGGTTGTCAAGAGAGGGACAGGCGATGTTGAATGCAGGACCTTTCGTGATTTGCCGGAATTTGCAGAGAAGGGCAATGTACTGGTCATTAATGACACAAAGGTAATTCCGGCAAGGCTGATTGGAAAGAAGTCAACCGGGGGAATGATCGAGATATTCCTTCTCGCCAGAATGTCCGAAGATCCGGATTCATCAGAAACCTGGCAGGTATTATTGAGACCTGGAAAGAGAGTCAGTGTGGGAGCGAGAATATTATTCGATGCGGAATGTGAGGCGCAAGTCGTTGACCGCGTATCGGAGAAAAAATGGATCGTTACATTTGCAACAGGCTTGGCGTTCGGTGATTTCCTAAAAAAATACGGGAGAACGCCCCTCCCACCGTACATTAAGCGGCATCGGGACTCTCTTGATTCTCCCGCGGATATGGACAGGTATCAGACAATCTATGCCAGGTTTCCCGGTTCAGTCGCGGCACCGACGGCGGGTTTGCATTTTTCTCAGAATATCCTCGACACCCTCAAAAAAAATGGTGTATACGTCGTGCCCATTACATTGCACGTAGGTTATGGTACATTTCTACCTATAGAAGCAGATGACGTCGAAGACCATATGATGGAAGAGGAGTTCTTTGAAATAACGCCCGAAGCCGCAGACGTAATAAACAGTGCCGAAAAGGTTATTGCCGTAGGAACGACATCCACAAGGGTGCTTGAAGCGGCGGTGGATGAGGCGGGGAAGATTAAACCCTCCTCCGCTTATACCAGACTATTTATCTACCCCGGTTACAGGTTTAAGAGGGTCGGTTCGTTGATAACTAATTTTCATCTTCCCAGATCCTCTCTTTACTTGCTCGTGTGCGCTTTTGCCGGCAAAACTCTGACAGAGACGGCCTACAAAGAGGCTGTAAGAAATAGATTCCGCTTTTACAGTTATGGAGATTGCATGCTGATTCTATAGGCTGGGAGCAAAGATGAGGATAGCTATGCCCGGCATTTTATATTTCAAGATCATCGCGACGTCAGGATGTCACATCGGCTGCGGAGAAAGATCCTTGGAATAGGCCTTGTAATTTAAGATTTTCAGCTTCACGACAAATGTCAGTAATGTTTCAGCGTATGCGCTCCCGATTCGTCATATATTATGTTTCAATTTAAGCTGCTCAAAAAAGACACATCATGTGGGGCTCGCCTGGGAAGAATCCACACAACCCACGGCGAGGTCAACACACCCGTTTTTATGCCGGTAGCCACTCAGGGTACTGTCAAATCTCTCATTCCTGAAACTGTACGGGATCTTGGCGCGGAAATGATCCTCGCAAACACCTATCATCTTTATCTGAGGCCGGGGCACGAAATTATCAAGAAGCTGGGTGGTCTCCACAAATTCATGAACTGGAGCGCTCCCATATTGACTGATAGCGGCGGTTACCAGGTATACAGCTTGGGCGCCTTCAGAGAAATAAAGGATGACGGGGTAATCTTTAAATCCCACATTGACGGCTCAATGCATTTCATCAGTCCGGAACTCGCGATTGAGATTCAGGAGGTTCTCGGTTCGGATATCATGATGTGCCTCGATGAATGTACGGCATATCCCGCCAGTTTCCAGGAGGCGGAAAAATCTCTGGCGCTGACTATAAATTGGGCCCGGAGATCCAAAGCAGCTAAGAAGAATCACGGGCAGGCCCTGTTCGGCATTATCCAGGGCGGGATCTATCCGGAACTCAGGCTGCGGGCTGTAGAGAACATATCGAAGAATATCGGCTTTGATGGCTACGCGATAGGCGGGTTGAGCGTGGGGGAGCCCAAGGAAGAGATGCTGAGTATCACCCAATTGACCGCTCCTCTCCTCCCCGACGACAAGCCGAGGTATCTGATGGGTGCGGGAACGCCCGAGGATATTGTGGCATGCGTTGATTATGGCATTGACATGTTTGACTGCGTAATACCCACCCGTTGTGCCAGACACGGATTATTATTTACAAATCATGAAAAGGTTGTTATAAAAAATGCACAATACCGGGATGACGATTCGCCTCTGGATGGCACATGCGACTGTTATACTTGCAGAAACTACTCAAGGGCATACTTGAGACATCTGTTTATGGCCAAAGAAATTTTGGCTATGGTTCTAAATACTATTCATAATGTCAGGTATTTCATGCGCCTGATGGACCGCATCAGGGCGGCGATAAGAGATGGTAAGTACAAAGAATTCGAAAATTCTTTTTTAACCGGTTCAAATACAGTAATCGGTCAGCAGACTTCCATTGAATAATTCTTGGACTGATAGCTGAGAGTCAAACTGCAAAGAGGAGGACTTGAAATTGACAGACATTGCTTATGCTATGGGTGGTTTTGGCGGAGGGGGCGGCGGAGGGGGCGATATTAGTTTTATAATAATGATGGTTGTGGTGTTTGCCATCTTCTACTTTCTCATGATACGGCCTCAGCAACAGAAGCAAAAAGAAATTAAGAAAATGCGCGAAAGTCTCACTCATGGCGATATGGTCGTAACCGTGGGGGGGATTCACGGAAAAGTAACGGCTCTGACAGATACTGTCGTTACGCTTGAAATTGCTGAAAAAGTGAAGATAAAGGTGTCACGAGAATATATAGGTACTGTAACTCAAAAAGCTGCTTAAGAAAGTCATTGAGCCTGCAATAAGTCTGGATCAAGGGGCAGTTTTGTGAAAAATTAGTCACACGGCGCGCAATTTAAGTATTGCCTGAAATGCATCGCTACCCGGGAAGAATGATAACGGTATATTCCGTTTCTTGCGTTGCATGCGCGCAGGTATAAAGGGGAGCGCCGGTTCTTCGAACCAGAAGGTTTCGGCACATAAATCGCCGCGGCGTGCAATAGAGTGCAACTCAGGCTTTCGCGCCTTATAAATTCGTCAATATAGGTTGAAAGGGGTAAAACATGCTGAAAGGTATCAAAATAAGGGCTGCAATGGCATTGACCGTTTGCCTTTTGGGATTATTTTATCTTACACCTTCCCTGACGCAGGACCTTCCGGACCTTTGGAAAAAACACTTGCCCATAGATAAGATCCACCTGGGTCTGGATCTTCAGGGAGGAACGCATCTGGTGCTGGAAGTTGATACAGAGAAAGCGCTCGAAAACACAACTGAACGCCTGTCCAATGAAGTGAAAGAGACCCTCATGAACAACAAAGTCCGCTTCATGTATCTTGAGGGAACGAGGAAGACAGGCGCCATATCATTTGAACTCCCCGATAGTGCATCGAAGGGCGCATTTGAAAAAACCATCAAAGACAATTATCCCGATCTGGAAACTGTCTCATCGGAAATTCGAGACGGCAGAGAGGTTATTACACTTAAGATCAAGAACAAACGGGCTGAAGAGATCAAGAAAATGGTCATGGAACAGAGTCTTGAGACCATCCGGAACAGGGTCGATCAATTTGGCATCACGGAACCGGAAATCATTCCCGAACGAAATGACCGCATAGTGATACAGCTCCCCGGCATCAAGGATACAGAACGCGCCAAAAATCTTATTGGGAAGACGGCTCTTCTGGAATTCAAGCTTGTTGATGAAGAACAGGGCGTAGATAATGCATTGAAAGGCAATGTGCCCCAAGGCGACCAAATTGCCTATGAAACCAGACTGGATCGACAAACGGGACGGCGAACAAATCTCCCGATCCTGCTTAAGAGCAGGACCCTCCTCACCGGCGGCGACCTCGAAAGCGCACAGGTGAAAATAAGCGACAGGTTCGGTGAGCCATACGTGGCCATAAAGTTTAATACCCAGGGCGCGAAGATATTTGACAGGATAACGGGAGAGAATGTGAAAAAGCGCCTCGCAATTATTCTCGATGGCTCCGTTTATTCGGCCCCGGTAATTCAGGAAAGGATTTCGGGCGGCGAGGCCCAGGTCACGGGATCGTTTACTATGGATGAAGCCAAAGACCTCGCAATAGTGCTGCGTGCGGGGGCTCTCCCTGCACCGGTAAATATCCTGGAGGAGAGGACTGTGGGACCTTCCTTAGGCCAGGATTCCATCGACAAGGGGATATGGTCCGCCATCCTGGGAGGCATTCTGGTAGGCGTGTTCATGGTTGTCTATTACAGGTTCTCCGGAATTGTTGCGAACATTGCCCTTGTGATGAATATATTCATCATCCTCGGCGCTTTGGCGGCTTTCAAGGCGACGCTGACCCTTCCCGGGATAGCGGGCATTGTCTTGATTATCGGTATGTCAGTGGATGCCAATGTCCTTATATTTGAAAGAATTCGTGAAGAGATTCGTGCAGGCAAGACGCCGAGGGCATCCATAGAGACGGGATATTCCAAGGCCTTCATGACTATTTTTGACACGAATGTCAACGCTTTGATTGCTTCCCTGTTCCTCTTCGGTTTCGGCACAGGGCCCGTTAAGGGTTTCGCCGTAACCCTCAGCATAGGCATAATCTCGAGCCTGTTTACTGCCGTCTTTGTGACAAGAATTATTTTTGACTACTTCATCTGGTACCGAAAGATCGAATCCGTCAGTGTTTGACACTATCATTCAGAACCCGCTTTGGAGTTTGATATAACTTTTGACCCATAGGAGACATAAATGGAACTTGTAAAACCGGGAATCAATATCAATTTTGTCGGTAGGTTAAAATACGCAGTTATCTTCTCGGTGGTGCTAACCATTATCTGCATAATTTCTATCGCATGGAGGGGACTAAACTACGGAATCGATTTCGCCGGCGGCACTCTCGTCCAGATCAAATTTCACAAGGCAGTGTCAGCCGACGACATCAGAAAAGTTCTGATTCAGATCGGCATCGACGACAGTGTTATCCAGACGTCCGGCACCGATGAAGTAATAATCAGAACGGCAAAGTCCTCGTCTGAGATCAAGGGACTATCCGCGAAGATCGAGGAATCATTGAATGCCATATACGGGAAAGAAGCTTTCCAGGTGCAGAGGGTCGAGGTGGTGGGCCCTAAGGTCGGCAAGGATTTAACGCAAAAAGCGATCATGGCGGTTATTTTTTCCTGGGTTGGTATGCTCATCTATATAGCCATGCGGTTCGAGTTCCGTCATGCCGTAGGTGGCATTGTAGGCGTAATTCACGATGTGACTATTGTAGTAGGAATTTTCTCCATCTTTGCCATCGAATTTACGCTGACCATTGTTGCCGCCCTCTTGACTATTATCGGTTACTCCATTCACGATACAATTGTGGTTTTTGACCGGGTCAGAGAAAACGTAAGAAAGAATACGAGGAAAGACCTTCCCACGGTCATGAACGAAAGCATTAATCAGACTTTGAGCCGGACTATTCTGACATCCTTTACGGTGGCCATCGTGGTTGCCATTCTATACATATTTGGCGGCGCCGTTATTCATGATTTCGCCTTTGCGCTTCTTGTGGGCGTCATCTTCGGTACATACTCATCCGTCTTTATCGCGGCTCCCGTAGTTCTTGCATGGGAGAAATACAGCCCCTCGACGCTAAAGAGGAGAAAATAAGCGGTGACTCCTCTTGAAATTGCAGGCTTGACCGTCTTTATCCTCGTGCTGTTCATCGGAATTTTTTCCATAGCGTTCGGCATTCCCGGAACGGCCGTCATACTTATCGATGTCATCCTTTATGCCCTGATCACCGGTTTCGAAAGAGTAAGTATAAATATCTTACTGATCCTGCTGGTAATCTCCATCCTTGCGGAGGCTATCGATTTTTCTTTTGGAATAGCAGGGGCGGCAAGATTTGGAATTTCCAGGAGAGCAATTTGGATATCCGCGATCAGCGGCTTCATCGGCGCCGCGGCCATGACCCCTTTCTTTCTCGGCTTGGGCACCGTCGCAGGAATTTTTCTCGGCGGATTTGCCGGTGTGCTCGCGATCGAGCTGATCCACCAAGCCAAGTTGAAACCTGCGCTGAGGGCAGGCTACGGTGCTATCCTCGGAAGGGTTGCCGGGACCCTCATAAAGGGATTTTGTGCTCTCATAATGATAGTTATCACAATGTCAAATATATATTCATGAACGGTTAATTTTCTTCATATGAATCGCAAGCTCCTATGGGAGAATGACGCATGCGGAGGATGCTGCTTGTGAGCCTGCAATCAGGCGGACGGGCCGAACTTCTGCGAAGTTTCCGAAAGGTTCAATAATGACCAAACCCAAATCCAAAATACAAGAATACGCTGAAGCGATTGTCATTGCCATCCTTATAGCGCTTTTTATACGAACATTCGTCATTCAGGCCTTCAAAATCCCTTCGGGATCCATGAAGCCGACATTTGAAATCGGAGATCATATACTGGTAAGTAAATTCATCTACGGCGTAAAGATACCGTTTATCAGAAATACACTGATTCCCATCAGTGAACCAAAGCGCGGTGATATAGTGGTATTTATATATCCCGAAGACCGATCCAAGGATTTTATCAAGCGTGTCATCGGGGTCAGCGGTGATACCATAGAAATCAGGAACAAGAAAATTTACTTAAACGGCATGCCATACAACGATCCCTACGGCGTTTATACTGATGATTTCATAATACCCGGCTCTATACAGCCTCGCGACAACTTTGGGCCGATGACGGTTCGTCCTGATGCCATTTTTGTGATGGGTGATAACAGAGACCAGAGTTACGACAGCAGATTCTGGGGTTTGGTTGACCTGAAAGATGTTATGGGGAAGGCCTTTATCATATACTGGTCAATTGCGCCTTATGAAAAAGACAGTTCTCTCTGGGGCAGATTTTCGAGCGTGATAAGCAGAATCAGATGGAAGAGAATCGCTCAATTGCCCCGTTAGCGCCGCATCTAAAACGAGATGCGGATAGAATGCCGGAGCATCATTGAAGGCATAAAAAAGCTTTTTTTCTCTCCCTCGATATGATATGAAGTAGCCAATTGCCCGGCAAGACGATAATCCAAACTTGGATATTACACGCCGAGGCAGCCTTTTAATTTAATCCGGAGAGATTGAAAAAGGATATGGACAAAGAAACAGTCATCAGCTTTCTCACCAGCCTTCTCATCACAATGGGAAGGCTTTTTTTTAGCTATTTTCAGAGGTGAAACACGGCAATGCAACAGAAAAAAGTCGTCATGGATGCAGATGGCATAGACAGGTCTCTCACAAGAATAGCCTACGAGATTCTCGAAAAAAACAAAGGCACTGAAGAATTATGTCTGGTAGGCATCAGGACAGGAGGCGTTTTCCTTGCAGAGAGGCTGAAAAAAAAATTAACCAGTATTGAAGGAGTTGACTTACCGGTAGGCATTCTGGACATCACACTTTATCGAGACGACCTGCGTCTGGCCAACAAGAAGCCTATGCTGGGCAAGACAGACATACCGTTTTCCCTGGATAATAGGAAAGTCGTCTTAGTTGATGACGTCCTTTTCACAGGCAGGACAATAAGGGCAGCCATGGATGCCCTTATTGATTTCGGCAGACCCAAGCTCATAGAGCTTGCGGTTCTCATTGACAGGGGACACCGAGAACTTCCGATCCGTGCGGACTTTGTAGGCATGAATCTGCCGTCGTCGCTATGGGAATCGGTGGTCGTGAAACTCATGGAGAAGAACGGCGTAGACGAAGTTGTCATCGAGGACGACAACCAATGAAAAGAGAACACTTAAGAACTTAAACGAACAGAGGCAATCACTTGTTTGAGGTCCCCTTATGAAGTTAACGAATAAAGACATCCTCGGCATTAAAGAGCTTTCCGTTGACGAGATAAATCTGATTCTCGATACGGCAGCGTCCTTTATCGAAGTCTCTACAAGGGAAATAAAAAAAGTTCCAACCCTGAGGGGGAAGACTGTCGTAAATCTTTTTTTCGAAGCCAGCACAAGGACGAGAACATCCTTTGAAATCGCCGGAAAAAGACTCAGCGCCGATACCATCAATATTTCTGCAACGACAAGCAGTGTCGTAAAGGGCGAAACCCTTATTGACACTGCCCGGAACCTGGAGGCCATGAATCCGGACGCCATTGTTATCAGACACAGTGCGGCAGGTGCGCCCCATATGCTGGCGAGAATGGTCAAACAATCCATAATCAATGCCGGTGACGGAGCCCATGAGCACCCAACCCAGGCATTATTAGATATGATGACTATAAAGGAAAAGAAAGGGACGGTTTCGGGTCTCAAGGTGGCGATCGTGGGTGACATTGCACACAGCCGTGTGGCCCGTTCCAACATCTACGGCCTTACGAAGATGGGGTCCCATGTGATTGTGGCCGGACCGGCAATGATGATCCCGAGGGATATCGCGCGCATGGGGGTAACTGTTTATAATAATCTGGCTGAAGCGATTAAAGATGTTGATATAATCATGATGCTCAGAATTCAGCTGGAAAGACAGCAGCAAAAAATTTTCCCGTCGCTGAGAGAGTATTCAAGCTACTTCTGTCTGAACAGACAGAACATCAAGCTCGCTAAAGAAGACGTTCTTGTTATGCACCCCGGACCAATCAACAGGGGGATCGAGATTTCGCCTGACATTGCCGATGGCCCTTATTCCATAATACTTGACCAGGTGACAAACGGCGTGGCCGTTCGCATGGCGCTGCTGTATCTCCTCATAGGAGGCCAACGATGAAATTACTGCTCACGGGCGGAAGGATAATCGACCCCTCACAGGGTCTTGATGCAAACCTGGACATTCTGATAGAAAATGGAAAGATCGCTGAGATCGGAAAGAATGTACACAAGCCCAAAACTGATTCCCGGAAATCAGCGGCCAGGGAAATCAATATCGTCGATATCAGCGGTATGATTGCAGTCCCTGGATTAATCGATATGCACACGCATCTGCGCGAACCGGGATTTGAATACAAAGAAACTATTCAGACGGGAAGTGAAGCGGGCGCTGCAGGTGGATTCACGTCTCTTGCCTGCATGCCCAACACCAATCCCGTCAATGACACCCGGTCCGTAACGGAGTATATTAAGAGAAACGCGGCTTCCTGCAACCTCGTTAACGTATACCCCATTGCAGCAGTCAGCATGGAGTCAGAAGGAACCTCCCTTACGGAATTCATGGACCTGAAGGATGCCGGCGCCGTTGCCTTCTCGGATGACGGGAAACCGGTGACAAACAGCGCTCTCATGAGAAGGGCGCTTGAATATGCCTCTTCCCTCGGCATGTCAATCATCTCGCACTGTGAAGACACCTGCCTGTCTCACGGGGGATCCATGAATGAAGGCTTTGTGTCCACCGAACTCGGTCTTCAGGGCATTCCCAATATTGCGGAAGACGCAATCGTTGCCAGAGATATAATTATCGCCGAGTACACAGGAGCGCTTCTTCATATCGCCCATGTGAGCACTGCGGGCGCCGTGAGATTGATCAGGAATGCCAAAGCGAGAGGCCTCAGATTAACGGCGGAAACCGCTCCCCACTATTTCACTCTCACCGATGAGGCATTGAGAGAATTCGATACCTGCGCCAAGGTCAACCCCCCGTTGCGCACACTCGAAGACGTCAACGCTGTTAGAGAGGGACTCCGGGACGGAACAATCGACGTCATCGCAAGCGACCACGCTCCGCATGCGTCAACGGACAAAGAGGTGGAATTCGAATACGCCTCATTCGGTATCACGGGGCTGGAAACCTCCCTTGCTCTCAGCCTCAGGCTTGTTGACGATGGCATACTCACGCTGGGCCAGCTGATACTCGGGATGACTGCGAATCCTGCACGGATCGTCAACATTCCCAAAGGAACCCTGAAGACCGGCGTAGACGCCGATATCACCGTGATTGATCCTAATAGAAATTGGACAGTTGACCGCGACAGGCTTCGATCAAAAGGGAAAAACACACCCTTTCATGGACAGGCGATGAAAGGAAAGGCCATAATGACAATTATGGGTGGGGAAATAAAATATCGGGACCTGCCATGAATACAAGAGTCGTGCATAAGACCTCAGCAATTGTCATACATTCCCTCGATTATGGAGAATCTGACCGTATTGTAACCTTTTACTCGAGCGATTTCGGTAAGATCAAAGGAATCGCAAAGGGTGCGCGGCGAAGCAAGATAAGATTCTCCAATGCCCTAGAACCCTCATCTTACTGCAACATCATTTTTTCGAAGAAAGGACGTGGGACACTCGCTCTTATTGAAGGGTGTGACGTCATAGACCACCACGCAAATATCAGGGAAGATCTTCATAAGACGCTTCTCTCCTCATACATCGCAGAGCTAATCGATAAATTCACGCTGGAAAGTAATAAAAATATTGACCTATTCAAATTATTGCTGAACTTCCTCGGCCTCATTGACGGTGGAGCCTGCTCAGAAGCGTTGATACGTTTTTTTGAGATGCGCCTCCTAAGACTTGCAGGATATGAACCGGTCTTAGACAGGTGCATGACTTGTAAGAAGCCGGTCGGCGAAGACATCCTCTATCATTTTATCATAAGCGATGGCGGTCTGAGATGCAATGCGTGCCACCGGAACAACTCCGGTTCTCTTTATGTTTCTTTGGGAACCATAAGGACGCTTCTCATGGGCAAAGAGATAGATCTCGCAAGAATCAACATCATTACCTTTTCGGAGCAGACGGCTAAAGAGAGCAAGGATATCCTTGTCGGTTTTATCCAGCACATCCTCGGGAAAGAAATTAAATCATTCATGGTTCTTAATGACATCCAAAAAATGGGAATCTTATCTTCGCAGTAGCCCGCCTCCAGTTTTTCATGTTGACACGTATCCATACCCATGTTAGTTAACTGCGGTTAAATGCCTATAAAATCAAAGCAGAAGCCACTAAGGAACCGGGGAGGGTCAGGTGTGAACTTTCAGGAATTAATATTCGCCCTTGATAAATACTGGGCAGACTACGGATGCGTCATTCAACAGCCTTATGACCTTGAAGTGGGAGCCGGGACATTTAACCCCGCGACCTTTCTCAGGGCTCTGGGACCGGAACCCTGGAATGTGGCATACGTCGAACCGTCGCGAAGACCCACTGACGGCAGATATGGAGATAATCCCAATAGGTTGCAGCACTATTACCAGTATCAGGTCATATTGAAGCCCTCGCCCCTTGACATCCAAGCTCTCTACCTCGACTCACTGAAGAATTTCGGGATAGACCCTCTCGATCATGATATCAGGTTTGTTGAAGACGACTGGGAATCACCTACACTCGGCGCATGGGGGCTGGGATGGGAAGTCTGGCTCGATGGCATGGAGATAACGCAGTTCACCTACTTCCAGCAATGCGGCGGCATCGACCTCAATCCCATATGCGGTGAACTCACCTACGGAATCGAGCGCATTGCCATGTATATACAGGAAATAGACAATGTGTATGACCTTAAATGGAATGACCGGATCACGTATGGCGACGTGCATCATAAAGGTGAGGTGGAATGGTCATTCTATAATTTTGAATATGCGGATGTTGAGATGCTGAGGAAATTTTTCGATATGTGCGAGGCTGAATCCGTCAGGATGTCCGAGAAAGGGTTGATCCTGCCCACTTACGATTACTGCCTCAAGTGCTCCCACTTATTCAACCTGCTAAACGCCCGTGGCGCAATAAGCGTGGCGGAACGTACGAGCTACATAGGCAGGGTGAGGAATCTGGCGAGAATAAGCGCCGAAGGTTATCTCAAGCAGAGGGAAGAGATGGGGTTTCCCCTTCTCAAGAAAAGTGGAGAAAATAGAAACGGGTAGATAAGCAATATCAGGACCTGACTTTCTGAATATTTTTGCATTTTTGATGGTCAAATTTAGAATCTGAAATCGGAGATGATGAATGGGTAAGGAACTTCTACTTGAGATAGGGACAGAGGAAATACCCGCGGCCTTTCTCCCAAAAGCTATCAGAGACATGGAGGAAATTATACGGAGGGAGCTCTCCGGCAAGCGCATCGAGCACGGTGAAATCAAGGCAATGGCAACACCCCGGAGGCTGTGTCTCTGCGCCGATAACGTAGCAAACAGGCAGGAAGATCAGATTATCGAAAAGATCGGTCCCGCCAAGCGAGTTGCTTTTGATGAGAATGGAAATCCCACCAAGGCGGCCACGGGCTTTGCAACAGGCCAGGGAATAGACATCTCGGAACTCGAAGTGGTTACAACGGAGAAGGGCGAGTATATCTGTGCGCGAAAAAAAATTACCGGTGAAGATACGATAGCTCTGCTGCCGGAGATCATGACGAAATTCATAGCATCCATCCCCTTCAGAAAGGCCATGCGCTGGTCCGACCTGCAAATTCGCTTCGTAAGGCCGATTCACTGGATACTCGCCATATACGGCGGCGAAACGATACCGTTTGTGATCGGAAATATTGAGAGCGGGGACAGGAGTTACGGCCATCGCTTCATGAGCACGAAATCATTTAAAGTAAAAACAATGAAAGAATATGTGACAAATTGTAAAAAACACTTTGTCATTGTTGATCCTGAACAAAGGAAGAGGATTATACTGGAAGAGGCTGAAAAAGCCGCAGAGACCGTGGGTGGTAAGATCTTTTACACGGAAGATCTTCTTGAAACGGTTACCTACCTTGTTGAATATCCGACTGCCGTCTGCGGAAGCTTTGATAAAGACTATCTGAAGCTGCCCAAGGAGGTTCTTACGACCTCCATGATTTCACATCAAAAATATTTCCCCGTAGTCGATGATAAGGGACAATTACTGCCATATTTTGTAACCATAAACAACACTTTTGCCCGAGACCCACAGGTGGTCGCGAGAGGCAACGAAAAAGTAATTCGGGCAAGGTTGGCAGACGCAAAATTCTTCTTCGAAGAGGATCAAAAGACCTCCCTCGATCAGCACTTTGAGAAGTTAAGGCAGGTTGTATTTCATACGCAGCTGGGAACCTCTTACGAAAAGGTCATGCACGTGAGGGAGCTTGCCCTTTATATAACAGAGCAGATCAATCCTTCGCTTAAAGATACGGTTGATCGAACTGCCATTCTCGCCAAAGCGGATTTGGAAACACAGATGGTCTGCGAGTTCACGGAACTTCAGGGCATCATGGGAAGGGAATATGCATTGATAGCCGGTGAAAATCCTGTAGTTGCGAAGGCCATCTATGAGCACTACCTTCCCACAGCCGCAGGGGGGGATCTCCCGGAAACGGACGAAGGCGCCATAGTCAGTATCGCGGACAAGCTCGATACGATCGTCGGATTTTTCGGCGTCAATCTGATTCCCACGGGCACGGCAGACCCGTATGCCCTCAGGCGACAGGCCATCGGGATTATCAACATTATCATAAACAAACGCTATCCCCTGAACCTGAGAACCATGATCGAGAAGAGCATTACGATTCTAAAGGGCAAGCTCAAAAGAGCCCCCGAGGAGATAACGGCCAATGTGCTTGAGTTCTTCAAGGGGAGATTCGAAAATCTGCTCACCTCCCAGGGACACCCCTACGATGTAGTTGACGCCGTGCTTGAAACGGGTGCCGCGGATATTATCCGGTCATTTGAGAAAATCAAGGCAATGGAAGCTTTCAAGTCCCATGCCGATTTCGAGCCGCTGGCGATCGCTTTTAAGCGTGTAGGCAATATCATCAAAGACTTTAAGGATGGCTCGGTCGATACCGCAAAATTCGAATCTGAAGAAGAAAGAACTCTGTACGCTGCTTTCTTGCGTACAAAGGATAAAGTTATTAAGAATATCGCGAGCGATGACTATCTATCCGCCCTCGTTGAGCTTGCGACGTTGAGAAAACCCGTCGATGATTTCTTTAATAAGGTCCTCGTCATGGCAAAAGACGACAGTATCCGGTCTAACCGTCTTTCTCTTCTGGAGGAGATATCGGGCACATTCCACTTGGTTGCCGATTTTTCAAGAATAGTCACGACACCCTAATTCTTTTCCGGCCGGGTATTTGTGACACGTTTAACCTAAATATTTTCGCGGGAATTGCCGAAATATAAGTTTGTATTGTATTTTTCTTTATTCTGATTTAAAATGCGCAGGAAATCTAATCCATTTGAAAACATATGAATGTAGAGTAATGATGATTATTATATGGCTATGAAAATGGACGTGCTGCAGGCTGAAAAGAAGATGACGGACGGCAATATGACGATTAATCAGCAGGCCGACCTCGAGGAGCAGCTGCGTCTCCGTAAGGCATTGCAGGATATCACAAACCGCATCCATTCTGCACACAATACTCGGCAGATCCTCGTCGACCTGAAGGACGGCATTCTAAACCTCTTTGATGCCCATTCAATCACCATCTACATGGTGGATAAACTGAAGAATGAAATATTTTCCATGTTCCTCGTAGGCTCTCAGCTTAAAGAGATCAGGGTGCCTGTCAGCAACAAAAGCATCGCCGGTTACGTGGCAAATACGGGTAAACCGATTAACTTAGCTGACGTCTATGATATTGAGGAGCTCAAGAGCATCGATAAAGACCTGGCCTTTGATTACAGATGGGACAAGAAATCAGGCTTTAGAACCAAGCAGGTTCTGGCTGCCCCTATTTTTTATGAAAAGACCCTCAAGGGTGTTGTCCAGATATTGAACAGAAAGAGCGAGGGTAAATTTACGGAAGATGAACAGGGGTTCTTGCTGGAGATTGCCGATGTTCTGGGAATCGCCATCAACAATCAGGAGATATACGGAAGAAGGAGGAAAACAAGATTCGATTACCTCGTCACCCGCGGATTTATCAAGGAATACGAGTTGGATAGCGCCTGGGATAGAGCGAGGGAAGAAAAGGAATCGATGGAAACCTTCCTGATGGGCAAGTATAAGATCTCGAGGAGTGATATCGCAAGGTCTTATGAAGAATACTTTCACTGCAAGGTCATTTCGTTTAACGAGAAATTCCCCATCCCGGGAGACCTGCTGAAGAATTTAAAGAGGGAATTCCTCCGCCGTGAGATGTGGGTTCCTCTGCAAAGAGTGGATGGCAGCATCCATGTCATCATGGATGATCCCTACAACATCCTGAAGCGCGATACGATCGAAAGCATCCTGAAGACGAAGGCAGTTAAATATGATGTCGCGCTCCCGGACGACATCATCAGGTACATCAATCTGTTCTACTCAACGAATGAAGACGACCAGTCGATATCTGACATTCTCGGAAAGCTCGTTTCCGACGAAGAAGCTGAAGAGGATGAAGGCGAAGTCGTTACAGAGTCTGACAGCGTCATCATGCAGATCGTGAACAAGATCATAAACGACGCATATGCAAGGCGCTCATCAGACATCCACGTCGAGCCGAATGTTGCGAAGAAAAATGTGGAAATCCGTTACAGGGTTGATGGGGAATGCATGCTCTATCAGACCCTTCCTTACAATTACCGGGCCGCTATCGTTTCCAGAATAAAGATCATGTCCAATCTCGACATAACCGTTAAGAGACTCCCGCAGGACGGTAAGATAAAGTTCAGGCGTGCCGGAGGCGAAGAAATCGAGCTCCGTGTCGCCACACTTCCTACGCAGGGCGGCGTGGAGGACGTGGTCATGCGAATACTTGCCAAGGGTACGACCATGCCCCTCGAAGAAATGGGGTTATTGGACAGGAATTACAAAGGACTCATCGGCATCAGTGAAAAACCCTACGGCCTGATCCTGTGCGTCGGCCCCACCGGTTCCGGAAAAACCACCACCCTGCATGCAGCTTTGCACCATATAAATACACCGGACAAGAAGATATGGACGGCGGAAGACCCCGTCGAAATTACCCAGTACGGGTTGCGTCAGGTTCAGGTGCACCCCAAGATCGGATTGGATTTTGCCGCCGTTACGCGCGCCTTCCTCCGCGCTGATCCGGATGTTATTATGGTCGGCGAAATGAGGGATTTTGAAACGGCGAGAACCGGCATCGAGGCGTCATTAACAGGGCATTTGGTCTTCAGTACCCTGCACACCAACAGCGCCCCCGAGACGGTCGTCAGGCTTCTCGATATGGGTATCGACCCTCTGAACTTTGCTGACTCTCTCTTGGGAATCCTTGCACAGCGTCTCGTGAGAACCCTCTGCACGGCCTGCAAGGAGGCGTATAATCCGTCAATCGATGAGTATAACGAATTGGTGGAGGGTTACGGTCATGACCTTTTTGAGAAACTGAACCTGCCCTACTCTGACGACCTGATCTTCTATCGTCCCAAGGGTTGTGATGCTTGCGTCAAGACTGGGTACAAGGGAAGAATGGGTATCCATGAACTCCTCATAAATACGGACACGATCAAGAGATTGATTCAGAAGCATGCATCTGTTGAGGAGATTCGTGATGCGGCAATCGCTGAAGGGATGACTACCCTGCTTCAGGACGGATTGCAGAAAGCCCTCCGGGGCGTGACGGACGCAAAGCAGGTTCGCAGGGTCTGCATCAAATAAAGGCAATCCGCAATTAATCGGGCCGGCAAAATTATCAGGTAAGCTTGTCCTTCCAGGAGCTCAGCTTTTGCAGGGCCTCAAGTGGCGTCATATTCGGAATATCCAGCGACTTCAACTCATTTGCGATTATTTCTTCACCTTCCATGAAGAGGCTTAACTGGGCCTTGTCCTTCGGAGCAGCTTTCTTGCCCCGTGCGATCTTAGGCATGCCTACCTCATCGAATTCACCCTTTTCAAGGTTATTCAGAATCTCCCTGGCCCTGCCAATGACTTCCTCCGGCACCCCGGCTATTCTCGCCACCTGAATGCCGTAGCTCCGGTTTGTGCCGCCTTCCACGATCCTTCTGAGAAAGATGATCCTGTCTCCCCACTCCTTGACGGCAATATTGAAATTTTTTACCCCTTCCTTCGTCAAAGCGAGGTCTGTCAACTGGTGATAATGGGTGGCAAAGAGCGTGCGCGCCCCAATGAGTTTCACATCGTGAATGTATTCCGCAGTTGCCCAGGCGATGCTGAGCCCGTCAAAGGTGCTGGTGCCCCTGCCAACTTCATCGAGGATGATCAGGCTTCTCCTTGTTGCGTTCTTCAGGATGTTGGCAACTTCATTCATCTCGATCATGAAGGTGCTCTGCCCTTTCGCCAGGCTGTCCGCAGACCCGATACGCGTGAATACACGGTCGACGACACCGATACGCGCTTCCATAGCCGGCACGAAACTTCCCGTCTGGGCAAGAATCACGATGAGAGCGATCTGCCTGATGTATGTCGATTTTCCGGCCATATTCGGGCCGGTGATAATCAGGAGGCGGTTTTCATCGAGATCCAGAAGAACGTCATTGGGCACGAAACCATCCGGCAGCGGCATCCTTTCCACGACAGGATGCCTGCCGTCCTTTATTTCAATCCTGTCTTCACAATCGACAACAGGACAGCAGTAGTTGCAGCGCTCGGCCGTCTCAGCGAGAGATGCAATGCCGTCGAGGTCGGCGATACGCGAAGCGGTGGTCTGAATCCGTTTTATCTCCTTTGATACCTCTCCTCTGATTCCGACAAAGAGATCATATTCCCGCTCCTTGCGCCGGTCCTCTGCGGTAAGAACAGTATGCTCGTAGCCCTTCAACTCCTCATTGATATACCGCTCTGCATTGATGAGGGTCTGTTTGCGGATATAATCCTGGGGCACGAGATCCGTATTGGCCTTAGTGACTTCAATGTAATATCCGAAGACGCTGTTGAATCCCACTTTCAGAGAATTGATCCCCGTTCGTTTTCTCTCCCTTTGTTCAAGGGCGGCGATCCACTTTTTCCCGTCTCTGCCTGCGGATATCAGCTCGTCGAGGTCCTGATCATAACCCTCCCTGATGACTCCACCTTCCCTGATTGTCATCGGAGGGTCTTCGACAATTGCTCGTTCAATGGCGCCGCAGATATCTGGCATCTCGTCAATTCCGGCATAGATGGACGTGAGCAGGGCGGAATCAAGGCCCCAAATGAAGGCCCTGATCTGCGGAAGCGCCTTCAGGGATGTCATGAGGGCAATCAAGTCGCGCCCATTGGCGACACCCATGGAAACCCTGCTTGCCAGCCTTTCCAGGTCATAGACACGGGAAAGGGCGTTCCTCAGATCTCCCCTCAGAATGTGGTTTCCCTTGATTTCAGATACTGCCGCCAGTCTTTCTCTGATTTTTTCCGTATCCACGAGAGGATAGTTGAGCCACCACCGGAGCCTCCTTGNNTCCTTCTGCGTTTCTTCCACGTAACGGAGGACAGCACCCGCTGCGGCTATCGTAGCCGGATGTCTTAATATGCCTTCCTTAGTAAGGAGCTCTTCGGAAAAGTATTCTCTAAGTCTTCCGCAAGCGGCATCATAATCAAAATAATCCGCCGCGAAAAAATTTATTCTGGGTCGGGGATTCCTCTGTGACAACATTTTCACAACAGCCTTTTCACGGAAGTCCTCCTCGATGAGAACTTCGCGAAAATCGAAGCCGCTTATTTCCGCTATGAAGATATCCCTGTTCTGAGACTCCGTGACCAGAAATTCCCCTGTAGATATGTCCAGGAAGGCAAGGCCGAACCTGTCGTCCCGGAACGCAAGAGCCATCAAGAAGGCATTTTCTTTGATGTTCGTCTTGTCTTCATCTATAAAGAGGGCAGGCGTGATGATGCGCACCACGTCCCTTTTCACAATGCCTTTTGCTTCTTTCGGATCTTCTGTTTGTTCACAGATTGCAACTTTGAAACCCTTCTCGATGAGCTTTGCGATATACGTTGACGCTGCGTGGTAGGGTATGCCGCAGAGAGGAATGCTGTCTTCCTTTCCTTTATTCCGGGACGTGAGAGTGATCTCCAGAATCTTGGAAGCGGTAATTGCGTCCTCAAAAAACATCTCGTAGAAATCCCCCATCCTGAAAAAAAGGATGCAGTCCTTATGCTGCTCCTTGATTTCCAGATACTGCCTCATGGCGGGGGTTAAATTCATCGCGCCTTCTATTCCCACTTATCGCCCTTTTTCGTGAGGTCGATATACTGCACCCGCTCTACCCTTCCCCTGTCACTGATGAAAGAATTGAGAAGCCAGCTAATGATACTGATGATGAGGGAACCGACTACGGCGGTCCAGAACCCATGAACCTCAAACCCGGGAATGATGCCGGATGCCATCTTCAGCATCAGGGCATTTATTATAAAAGTGAAAAGTCCCAGAGTCAGGACATTTATGGGCAGGGTGAGAATCAGCAATATGGGCCGGAACAGGGCATTTAAGATTCCGAGCGCGGCCGCCGCGAAGAAGGCGGAAAGAAAACCGCTGATGTGGATGCCTTCGAGCAGGTAGGAAGCTATGATGATAGATACCGTCAGAATTATCCAGCGTATTAAAATTCCCATGACAATAAAATCTCTCAATCAAAATGCGTGAATTGCTCCTTCATCGCGCCGCAGACAGGGCACTCGTCAGGAAGTGTTCCATCCGATACGTAACCGCATACCGTGCAGACGTAGTATGTGGTTTCCCTTTCCTCCATCACGTGGCTCATCGCTTCTTTATAGAGCTTCGCATGAACCTCTTCCACATCCTTGCTCTGACTGAAATGAAGCACAGCCGCAGTGTTCTCTTCCGCTTCCGCCTCTTTGATGAACTCATCATAGGCAACCCCGGCAACTCTCGTTTCCGATTCAAAGCTCATAGCAAGGTTTTCCTCGGTGCTCTTCACCCTCCCGAGGACGAGGAGAGCCCGTGCCCCGTGGATCTCTTCCGAAAGCGCTATAACCCGAAAGAGCTTCGCGATCTGAGAGTATCCTTCCTCCTTGGCCTTTTCAGCAAATACCTTCAGCCGGAGCGCCGCCTTCGCTTCACCGGTATACGCTTCGTATAATGCATCTTTCGTACTCATCCCGAAGAGCCTTTCTCCGTGATTGATTGCGTCCAGCGAATAAACATGTGACCAGCATGCCCCCAAGAGACGGGAATCCATTTAGCATAGATTCCCGAAAGTCCATGCCGTATCGACTTCTCGTTAATCAGGGTTAAACTCTTCCTTGCCGGCACCGCATATGGGACATACCCATTCGTCGGGAAGTTTGTCAAACGGGACACCGGGAGGGATGTTGCCCTCCTTATCTCCCGCTGCCGGGTCATACACATATCCGCAGATACTGCAAACATACTTTTCCATTTTTCCATATCCCTTCTGTTGATATTGAATGATAAACGTAAAGAAAGACTTGATTTCCTTCCCGTCCGTGAAATCGCGTAAGAGTCGTAAGGCTCTCGCTAACATCTATTGACAAGAAGATTGTCCTGTATTATAAGGCGCAACTCAGATTAGCTTTTAATATCCATTTTAAGAGGATTTATCAAGACTTTTTCAAGAAACTGCAAAGAGTATAAGACGATTGTTGACTTTAGGATTATCTTATACTATTGAAAATAGTTGAAATCGACTATTCCCCGGTAGCTCAGTCGGTAGAGCAGATGGCTGTTAACCATCGGGTCCGTGGTTCGAGTCCGCGCCGGGGAGCCAGACGTTACTCTCAGCAAAACCTTTTGCTGAGTTCAATGCTGATGGATTTATGGGTGGCAACTCCCATAAATCCATTTTTATTTTGCCCACCTTTTTACCGTCTGCAGCCTGTTCCGGTTCCTCAAAATAGACAACTTTCTTGATGATTAAATGGAGCAGATCATATTTCTCATCGGGGGTAAGATGGTCATAGACATATTTGAATACCTTGAGATTATCTCGAATGATATCTGCGCTGAAAATCTTATTCTCAATGTCATTGGCTTCGAACTCGATGACATCAATGACAGTTTTCAATTGCCTTGCTTGAAGATCAAGGTCATCAAGCTCTTTTAAGATGTAATCAACACCATTACTTTTGCTTCGACCTTCCCCTAAAACCTCAAGAAGATTTCTAACCTTTTTCTCAATTTGAGTCTGCCTGTCCATGAGAATTTTTTTCTTGGCGTTATGCTCTTTTGCCTTTTCCCGATGTTCTTTCGTTGCATTTTCTACAACCCCTTCGATAATATGTGGGTCCTCGGCAAGGAATTTCAACTCATCCACAACAAGGTCTTCAAGGTTCCCAGCTTTGACACTGTCTATTCGACACTGGCTTTTACTTCTATCTTTATCAGCTGTACAGCGGTAATAGAAGTATTTCTTCCCCCTTGAATAGGCAAAGCTCGGTGCCATATATGACCGGCATGATCCGCAGCGGACCAGTCCTTTTAGATAAAATGAGTTATCGTTCTGCCTATATCCTTTCTTGGTCACATTGTTTGTCTGTAAGATTGTCTGGGCGGCATTAAATAGTTCCTCACTGATGATGGCCTGGTGTTGACCATCATAAATATTATTCTTATATTTCACTTTACCGATATAGATCGGATCGTTCAAGATACGACTAACACTGTTCTTCTGAAATCTCTCACCGCCCCTCTTCTGGCCTGCTCTGGTAGTCCATGATTTGAGCCTGTAGCCCTTGTCATTGAGCTCTCTTGCCGTCTCGCTCAACGAGCCTAATCTAATATAAGTCGTGAATATTTCCTTGGCACTCCATATTTCACTTTCGTTCAGCAATGTCCGGTTAGGGACTTGCATATAAGTCTATGATTTATAAATTGTTTCAGCATCGCAAGGGGCGAAAATATATTGAGCATAATCAATAAAAACACTTGACAAATCAGGCAGTTAGGGCGCGCGCATTTTTCCGTAACTACTCAATATTACGGAGGAATTGCCAATGCCATACGCCTGGATGCCCGGAACCCTAAAGAAAAAACACGAAACCTATTTTAAAATGATGCTGCCTGTAAACAATACATTGCCCGATCTTACCCCTCTTACATCCGGATGCAACCGGCCCCTGCAGATGACTTTTGAAGACCAGATCAACATCCTGGTGTATTTCCATCTCGAAGAACATCATTCGGGTCGTCACCTTCTGCAGGTCCTCAAGGAGAATGATTTCGCACGGCAATATGTAGCCCCGGAAAATGGCATTGAAAAGAGCAGCTTCTTCGAAGAC
>PLMX01000160.1 GCA_003142635.1 Syntrophaceae bacterium
TCCGCCCCACTTGTCCCTCTGCGGCTCATCGAGTGTCACCAGAATGGCAACCTGCGGGTCATCGGCGGGGAAGAATCCCATGAAGGAGGTGCGGACTCTCTCAGAAGAATAGACATGCCGGGAAAAATCGAACTTTTGGGAAGTTCCCGTTTTGCCTGCCACGGCGACGTTCGGGATCTGGGCCTTCTTGCCAGTTCCGTCGTCTTCTCCGACTACATCCTTCAGGATGGCAGTGAGTCTTTTTGCCGTTTTCGGCGATANNCCTTACAGGAGTAGGCATGACTTTCTTGATAATCTGTCCCTGCTTGTTTACGACTGCACGCACGATATGTGGCTTCATCAGCATGCCGTCATTTGCTATGGCGGAAAGGGCCGTGATAAGCTGAATGGCAGTGACGGAGACGCCCTGGCCGAAGGCAATGGTCGATGTATCAACCCTCGTCCAGTTCTGCTGCGGCCTCAATAGTCCGCTGACCTCGCCGGGAAGATCGATTCCCGTCTTTGAGCCAAATCCAAATTGTGTAATATAGTGGTAGAATTTTTCTTTCTTCAGCCTCTCGGAGATCTTCACGCATCCGATGTTGCTCGAATACTTCAGCACGTCGTGAAAAGTAAGCGACCCATACCTCTTTTTGTTTGCCTCATGGAAAGTCCTGTCTGATACCACGTATGACCCGTTTTCACAGTTAAACCTGTCCGTTTCCTTTACTATGCCTTCCTCGAGAGCCCCTGCCGCGAGAAAAGGCTTGAAGGTTGAGCCTGGATCGAAAGAATCAGTGATAACCTTGTTCTTACCTTTGCCGAGGTTGTAGGTGGAAAATTTGTTTGGATCGAAACCGGGTTGATCCGCGAGGGCGAGTATTTCACCGGTCTTGGGGTCCATGACGACGACGAAGCCGCCCTTTGCGCCTTTTGCCGTGATCGCCTCCTGCAGATTCGTTTCCACAATGTGCTGGATGCGGCTGTCGATTGTCAAAATGAGATTATATCCTTCTTCCTGCTGTATGACGGGTTTTTCGATCCGCGGATACAACCTGTTCCCCCTTGCATCCCGTGCCCAGATTAGTTTTTCCGGCGTTGCCTTCAGGTAGTTGTCATATTTGAGCTCCAATCCCTCAAGGCCGGTGTAGTCCAGGCCGACGAAGCCGATAAGGCGGCCGGCCAGTTCCCCGTTTGGATAAAAGCGTTTTGGTTCCTTAATCAAGAAGACGTTATCGATATTCAGGGCCTCTATCCTGCTTGCCTGATCGGGAGGGATTTTTCTCGCCAGCCAGCAGAAATTTTTTGAGCCGGAAAGCTTTTTTACAATAGTTTCCTTATCTAAATTGAGAATAGGGGCCAATGCTCCGGCAACCTCAGAGGTATTGCTTATTTTCGATGGGTCGGCAAATACCGAGCTCACCATACTGCTTGCAGCGAGTTTCTCGCCGTTGCGATCGAAGATAATGCCCCTCTCCGGTTCGATCTGCAGTGTCTTTATGTGTTGCCTCTCGGCAAGGGTTTTCAGGAGTTTTCCGGAAAGGACCTGGATCTGGAACGCCCTCGATATGAGGGCGATGAAAAGCACGAGGAAAAATACGAGTACCGTGACAATCCTGAATTTCAGCCACTTCTTTGATTCACCCGTCATTGCTGCACCCCCTGATCATTGGGGACCTGCTTGCCGGCTCCCGCCGTATCATCGTTATTGAGGATTATGACCTGATCCCTCGTAGGATACGTCATCTGCAATTGTTCTCTCGCTATTGCCTCAAGGCGCTGCGGCGATTTCAGGGTTGCGATCTCAACCTTCAACTTCGTCTGTTCCTCGACAAGTTTTTCCTTTATGCTCATTTCCGCGGCAACCATGTACTCGAGCTCCGTCATACGGATATGTGACCACACATAGAAAAGGGCGACTGCCATGAGCACTAAGGTGACGAAGATAAAATTCGAATACTTTATCTGAGTGGAAACCTTCTCTACATCGCAGACATTTCCCTGGATGACTTCTTCCGACTGCATTTTTTAAATCCTCTCGGCCGTTCTCAGCTTTGCGCTTCTTGCCTGCGGATTACATTCTATTTCAGAGGCCGCGGGTGTTATCGGCTTTCTGGTCAGTACTTTCAACTTGGCTTTTCTATGACAGGCGCACACGGGCAGGGACGGCGGGCATATACACGCCTTCTCCCATGAGCGGAAGCCGTCTTTAACGATCCTGTCTTCGAGGGAGTGAAACGAGATGATAGAAAAGCGCCCCGACTTCCTGAGCGCATCCACGCCGCGATTTAAGGCGTTATGAAGATTTAGAAGTTCGCTGTTGACGTATATCCTTATTGCCTGGAAAGTTCGGGTTGCGGGATGAATTCGCCTCGTCTTGAATGCGGAGGGCAAGGCCTTGACAACAACATCGGCAAGCTCTGCCGTTGTTTCGATAGGCGATGTCTTTCTCCGCATGGAGATCCTCTTTACAATCCTTTGCGCCATCATCTCCTCGCCATAGTCCTTAATGATCCTTTTCAACTCTTCTTCCGGAAATGTGTTGATAATATCGCAAGCAGAGAGCCCTCGGCTCTGATCCATGCGCATATCGAGGGCAGCGTCCAGGGAAAAGCTGAAACCCCTGCTTGCCGTCTTCAGTTGATGTCCAGAAACCCCCAAGTCGAGCAGGATGCCGTCAACTTCCCTGATGTTCAAAGAGGCCAGGACCGTATCTATCTCTGCGAAATTTCCCTTTACGAGGATCTTTCTGCTGCCAAAGGGTTTCAAGCGCTCTTCCGATTCCCGCAAGGCATCATCATCTACGTCCAAGCCGATCAATAAGCCGTCGGGTGCACTATGACGAAGAATCTCGCAGGCATGTCCTCCTCCCCCTACGGTTCCGTCAACATAGATCCCCCCCGGTCTACAACGAAGGGACTCAATAACCTCTCTCTGCATGACCGGTATATGAAAGGAGCACATTCCATGGGCCTTATTCTATATTCCGAGATCCGCCATATATTTGCTGAAGCTGTCGATATCGACGGCGCTTCTCTTCATCTCGTCATCGAAACATTCCTTGCTCCATATCTCTACGACCTTAATCATGCCCGCGAGAACTATATCTTTTTCAAGGCGCGCATAGTCCCGAAGGTTGGGGGGAATGAGGACTCTGCCCTGACTGTCAAAGGTGCAATCAACTGCGCCGGACATGAAGAAACGCTGAAAGGCCCGTACCTCTTTTCTCAGCAGAGACTGATGGCTCACCTTCTCCTCAAGGATACGCCATTCGTCATAGGGAAAGACCATCAGGTAATTGTCCCAGTTTGTGATCACCAGCCTGCTGTCGTATGTCTCGGTGAAAACTTCCCGCAACTTGGCAGGAAAGATGATCCGGCCCTTGGCATCTATCGAATGATGATACTGACCCCTGAAGACGGACATAAAAGACTTCCCTCCACAATAAGCCACTTTTCTCCACTTGGCTTAACTATAAGGAGGGAAAATTTGTTTGTCAAGAAAAAAATCACTCTTTTTTTCTATCAATTTGATATTTTAAGACCGCCCTGTTATGAGCGACGAGGCTGGACGAGAAGTTGTGAGAACCATCGTTATTGGAAACGAAGTACAGGTAATTGACGGAGGCAGGGTAGATGGCCGCCTGCAGCGAATCAATGGCCGGATTTGCGATAGGGCCGGGGGGCAATCCACTGATCACGTATGTATTATAAGGTGTGTTTTTTTGAAGGTGCTTTCTTTTAATGACTTTTGTGATGGATTTGAGATCGTAAACTGCCGTAGGGTCGCTTTGCAGTCTCATTCTTTTTTTCAGTCTATTGTGAAAAACGGCCGAGACGAGAGGTTTTTCATCTTTTAATCCCGATTCTTTGCCTATTATGGAAGCAAGAGTAACAACCTGGGGTATCGTCATGCCAAGGTCCTCCGCCCTTTCCTGCATGTCACGGGTAAATGTCTTCCAGAATTGATCAACCATGATCTTGATTATGTATTTTGCACCCATCGTTTTATCAAATAGATATGTATCGGGATAAAGATATCCTTCGGCGCTTCTGCCTTCTATACCTAACGAGGCGACGAACTTTGCATCTCCGGCGAGCGAGACAAATGCTTTTTCGTCGACCAGTTTGTAAGAGGCCAGACGAGCCGCTATCTCTGCGACCGTGAAATCCTCGGGAATGGTTACCTTGTATGAAATAATGTCGCCCTTCACGAGCTTGTTGATGATATCCAGCGGTGACATCGATGTTGACAGTTCATACTCGCCTGCCCTGATGTTGCCCTGGGCATTTCTCGCAATCACTAATGCATAAAACAGATATTTATTCTTTATGAGGCCCGCGTCTTTCAGGAGGTCAACTGATCGGAGGAAACTCGTCCCCTTCGGAATATCAACGGTGACGTTTTCATTGCGGCGGTCAGTGGGACTTACTGCATAGTAGAGACCGGCCAACAGGAACGCGACGACTGTGACCGTTAAGATCAAGGCGCGGCTTCTTTTATGTCCACGAGTTGCGGTTCTGATTTTCATATAATTGGTCCGTATGATTACTACTGAGACCTGTTGCGGCGTTCCTGGGCATCCAGGTATCCCTGGAGAATCAAGCTGGCGGCGAGCTTATCCACGAGACTCTTTCTCTTGTCTCTGGCCACGTTAGCTCGAATGAGGATTTCTTCCGCCTCCTTTGTTGACAGCGTTTCATCCCATTTGATGACAGGCAGAGAGAATGCTGATTCCAAGAGAGAAGCAAATTTGCCCACTTTTTCGCACTGAATGCCCTCGGTGCCGTCAAGTTTTATGGGATAGCCGATCACAATTTCTTCCACATTATAAGTCTTGATGAATCCGGCAATCTCTTCCAGATCATGCCGGCGATTTTTTCGGGTAATGGTGGCGAGCCCCTGTGCCGTCATGCCAAGTTCATCGCAAACGGCGACCCCTATTCTTTTACTGCCGTAATCAAGACCCAGTATCCTCATAGAAACCGAGAACCTCTCAAAAAGGAATTAATGCTAACAAATTTGATCTGAACATTTCAAGTGGAGAATTATCGCCTCACGATAAGTTACAGGCTAAGACATTGAAATCCGGGAGATGAATCGTTACCGGAAAAACTTACTTTCTTCACTTATGACTCTGAAAAGTCAGGAAGGCAACTACATCCGGTACGACCGTCTTGTGAACCTCGGCTGCATTCCCATATTAAAGCGCAGTTTAATATCCGCAGACTTAATCAAAAGGGGAACTAACTTTGACAGCAGGTGTTCCCTTGCTGTCATATCTCCCGTTTCTGAAATTATCCGCTTTCTCAGGTCGTCGAGCCAGGCGTTAATTTCGTGATGCAAGTATCTCTTGCTTGCAGGAATAAGTATCAATGCCTTACGGGCCCTGTCTTTATAGACCTGTGCCTTCGCCCTGACACGTGCTGAGGCATGATCCCTGAGTGTCACATATCCTTTCAACTGATTCTCAAGAATACGGAAAACGGAAGGCCCCATAATGGCAAATTCCTTGTGATAGAGCCCCATCTGAATTCTTGACATCTCTTTTTCGTCTATGTGCGGGTGTCTAAAGCCCAACCAAAAGCCGTCCCACCTCTCTGGAATGTCTATAGTGGGAAGAAATCTGCCCTCTTTCTTTAACCGATTATACAGCGGAGTGCCATAGGCCGGTCCATAAATGAGAAACTGGCAAACGGACGGCTTCAGGACCATCAGTTCCCGGAACTCCTCCTCTATGATCTCAGGCGTCTGATAATCGAATCCGATTATCATGGATGCAATTATACTGATTCCGTGGTTTCGCAAGTCGGTAAACAGCTTCGCAAACGACCTGCCCTCCATTTTCTTGAATTCAGCTCGCTTGCCCTCGAAGCCTATCCATAAGAGATCAAATCCCATCTCTGTTAGTTCGGCTGCTGAAAATTGGGACAAAGACTTAACGCTTCCATATCCCATCATCGAAATGGGCGGCAAATCGGACTTGCGAATTTCCTCCAAGAACTGCATCGCCCTTTTCCGGTTCACAAAGAAATCTTCATCACAGAGATAGAACTTGGTCATTCGCGGATATAACTTCCGCAATCGTTTGATAGAATCGATAATAGATTTGCCGTCGGGAAGCAATAAAATGTGTCTGCGGTCAAAATAATGGGATGTTGCGCAGAA
This sequence comes from Syntrophaceae bacterium, assembly GCA_003142635.1. Classification (GTDB taxonomy): domain Bacteria; phylum Desulfobacterota; class Syntrophia; order Syntrophales; family UBA2185; genus Fen-1135. The sequence goes on from PLMX01000160.1 coordinate 6,148, forward strand.
ATCGCATCCGAATGGACAGCCAAGGCCGCCAAATATATAACCCTCCCTGGGAAGCGGCAGGGCCATGATATGGGATCTGCTGACTATGGTAGGTTGGACGATGGGCCTTTCTGCGGACTCTCCGAGGAGTCTTCTCATGAATTCTATGCCTTCGCCTCTACAGATATAATCGGCATATTGATTGAGCTCATGGTCGGGGAATGCCGCACCATAGCCTCCCAAGATTATCTTGGACTGAGGTGTGTACTTGCGGACAGCCTCAACCATAGGGATCATTTTATGTCTTGTCGCATGAACAAAGGCTATTCCGATAAAATCATAACCCCTCTTTATCTCCCTTCTCCATTGAGCCAGTGTCGGATAATGCAGGGTAGTGGTGGGTATCTCTATATTTTCCGCGATGAGATCAATTCCCCACTGGTTCGTGGTGGTGAATGTGCGAAACGGCCCCTGCGCCCACATAAGTTGATGGGCGCCGTCGCATGTTACGTTAAAGCTGTCGCCGTGCTTTGCACCAAAAGGCCGGCAAACACTGCTTAGGAGAAGCCTCTTGCTGGCTGAAACTGCCATGCGCTTTCCTCTATTATCTTTGGTACGGTTCCAATTTCATTGCGGACAATATAGAAGGAAGATATGCGCCATGTCAACGGAATTTCCACAATAAATATCGTGAGTGACGATGTCTGACTTGACGTGAGCGGCATACCTTTTTTTCATAATACCTGTGCGGAGGCGGCGCCAGTGAAGGTTGCGGTTTCACGGCGCATGATGCAATTTTTGTTATTGTTAAACGCCAGATAGTTTGTTATTTAAGGCCCATGAAGCATTTCATCATAGGCACAGCCGGCCATGTCGATCATGGCAAGACAGCCCTTATAAAAGCCATCACCGGTATCGACACGGACAGGCTCAAAGAAGAGAAGGAACGGGGGATCAGCATTGAACTTGGCTTTGCCTCTCTCACTCTTCCGGACGGCCGGACATTCGGCATAGTGGACGTTCCCGGCCATGAAAAATTCATAAGAAATATGGTGTCCGGCGCCTCCGGTATCGATATGGTGATTATGGTAATCGCGGCAGACGAGGGCGTCATGCCCCAGACAAGGGAACACCTTCACATCTGCTCTCTCCTCGGCATTAAGAAAGGTCTTGTTGCCCTCACCAAGGCCGATATGGTTGCGGATGAGTGGCTCGATCTCGTGAAAGACGATGTCCGTGAATTCCTGAAAGGGACTTTTCTGGCGGCATCTCCCGTTATACCTGTCTCTTCAATCACGGGCTCAGGGATCGTGGAATTGCTCGATGCGCTCGGTAGAGTGGCGTCTGATATAGAGGGAGAAGCGGATGCAGGCATCTTCCGGTTACCTGTAGATAGGGTATTTACCATGAAGGGATTCGGGACAGTTGTAACCGGAACGCTGATTTCCGGAGATATAAAGTTGGGCGAAGATGTGGAAATACTGCCGTCGGGAGTTACTGCCAAGGTGCGGGGTATACAGATCCACAATCAGAGCGCGACTGTTGCCGAGGCGGGCCAGCGGACTGCCATAAATCTGCAGGGCGTTGAAAAGGATACGATCGTGAGAGGGGATGTGCTCGCCAGGCCCCGGACTCTTAAGCCCTCGATACGCCTGGACGTATGGATGGAGCATCTGTCAAATAACAGCAGGAAACTGAAAAACAGGAATCTGGTGCGGTTTCATGTGGGAACGAACGAAGTAATCGGCAGGATAATACTCCTCGACCGTGAAGACGCAGAACCCGGTGCCAAGGCCCTTGCACAAGTGGTCCTTGAGTCTCCCATTGTTGCAATGGCAAGAGACCGGTTTGTCATCAGGAGCTACTCGCCTGTAACGACAATCGGCGGCGGGATGATCGTTGACCCTTTGCCTAAGAAGCATAAGAGAAAATCTGACAGGGTGAATCATGAAATTGATCTCCTGCATGATGGTACTGATACGGAGAGGGCGGCGATTATTATTGAGCGGTCAGGAATTGAGGGCATCGGCATGTCTGAGCTTGAAATGAGAACCGGAATTCATGAGAGTATCCTTGAGGACATTCTCGGGACTCTGTCTTCAAAAAAGCAGGTTGTCGTCGTGGACGCTGATGAATCCAGGATCGTAGCTTCCTCCGTTTATCAGAACCTTCAAGACAGGATTCTCCTCGAAATGCGGGCCTATCATGAGAGATATCCTCTGAAGGAAGGCATATCGAAAGAAGAGTTGAGGGGTACAGCAGGACAGTTCGCCGGACAAAGGCTCTTTAATATGGCTGTCAGAGAGCTTGAAAAGAGGGGGGAGGTTGTCGCCGAGAGGGAGAACATTCGCCTGTCGGCACACCGTGTGAATCTGAAGGGAGAGCTCGAGGACCTGCGCGGCAAGATCGCAGAGACTTATGTGGCCGCCGGACTTACCCCTCCTACAATTAAGGAGCTTATGGAAAAATTTGCGGACCAGAGGGGCCTCGCTGAAAGCGTCATCAACGTAATGCTCAAAGACGGTTCTCTGATAAAGATAAATGAAGATCTCTACTTTCATAGAGAAGTCTTGGCGAGGTTGCGGGAAAATTATAAAGCCCGTCTTGTTAGGGATGGAAAGGCTACACCGGCAAGCATGAAGGAGTTGACAGGTCTTTCAAGAAAATTCATCATACCGCTGATGGAGTACTTTGACGCAACAAAGCTGACTATCAGGGCGGGTGATCATCGCATCTTGAGAGAGAAGTGAGTAAACGGCGATAACCAGCGGCAGGTGCGAACATGAAGAGCAAGAGTGTTTATATCAAAGATATAAAGCCGGGCGAAAAAGTGAACGAGTCATTTCTTGTTACCGAGAAGAATCTCGCTTTCTCTCAGAAGGGGATGCCTTATCTGAATGTTCGTCTCAAGGATAAGACAGGGGAAGTTGACGGAAAGATTTGGGAGAATGCAATCGAGTGGGACAAAGCCTTCAGTAAGGGGGATGTGATTAAGGCACAGGGAGGGGCAGTCAGCTTCAGAAGCACCGTGCAGCTTTCCATAACGAGTGTCAGGAAGGTTGATGACTCCGCCGTTGACCTGGCCGAATATCTGCCTGCCGCAAAAGGGGACATCGATGTGATGTTCGCCGATCTAATGGATTTTGTCTCGCAAATCGAAACGCCCTGCTTGAAGGAGCTGTTGCACTTGTTTTTCCATGATGAGGAGGTGGCCAAATTATTCAAAAAGGCCCCTGCGGCAAAAAGTTTTCACCATGTTTACATCGGAGGCCTTCTTGAACACACGCTCTCAGTCATACGCCTGATCGATCTGGTAACAAAGCATTACCAGGGTATCAACAGGGACCTTGTCATATCCGGGGGGATTCTGCATGATATAGGCAAGATCTATGAATATACCTACGACAGGATGTTTGACTACAGCGATGAGGGCAGGCTGATCGGGCACATCGTGATCGGCCTGGAGATGCTCGATGCGAGGATTGCCGCCGTAGCAGGTTTCCCGGAACAGCTTGCCATGGAGCTCCGCCATCTGATATTGAGCCATCACGGCACTCAGGAGTTCGGTTCGCCGAAGCGCCCGAAGACGCCGGAGGCGTTAGTCGTACATTTTATGGACGATCTTGATGCCAAGGTCAATGCCTTCCAGGAATTCATTCAGTCATCCTCTCCCGATTCACACTGGACACCTTTCCACAGATTGTTTGAAAGGTTTATATATAAGGGTTGAATACCTTTCGGAGGAAGCATTCATAATTTGTCAGACTCGCCGGTTCTTTTGCATCACGGCCTTCTGCTCCGCCTCCGGCAGCAGGCATCCGGATAGGCAATGGTCGTCACATCTGCCGTCGCAGGGTTCGATGTGAACAGTGACGCTCGTATTCCGGAAACGACTTTCTATGCTTCTGGATAACTCATCGGTGATCTTGTGAGAGTCTTCGACAGACATGGAAGGATCAACTTTTATGTGGAAGTCGACGAAGCGGTAATTTCCCGCCTTGCGCGTGCGCAATAAATGAAAGCCGTGTATAACAGGCTTCTGCGTCATTATCAGCTGCCGGATCCAGGCCTCCTCCTCCGCAGGAAGTTTCACATCCATCAGATCCTGCGCCGATCGGAGAGTCAGTCTGTAGGCAGCGCCCATAATGAATAACGCCACCGTGATCGCAGCTGCCGGGTCAAGCCAGTATAGATTGGCGGCAGGTGAAATAAGGTGACCAATCCCGATCAGGGCGAGGCTTGCCATCACGCCTGCAGAGGTATATACATCGGTGCGCAGATGCCAAGCGTCTGCTGCGAGTGCAACAGAGTCAGTTTCCCTTGCGACTCTGAAAAGCATTCTTGACACGAACATATTAACCAGCGCGGAAATTGCCATCACCCCCACGCCCCAACCGACATATTCAATAGGTTCAGGATTGAGTAGTTTCCTGATAGCTTCGAAGATTATCCACACGGCCGCGAGAAAGATGAGCAGCGCCTCGATAGTGCCGGAAATGTTTTCCACTTTTCCATGACCAAAGGGATGCTCGACATCAGCAGGCATGCCCGATTTACTGACGGAGAATGTCGTGATGAGGGAGGCGAGAAGGTCCACTCCGGAATGGATCGCTTCGGAAATGATAGACACCGATCCGATCAGGAGCCCGACGGCGACCTTCATGACCACGAGAGATGTATTCGACAGCACGGAAAGCCGTGCCACATTTACTTTGCTATCCCGAAAATCCATTAGGAGAAATATGTTCAAAATGAATGGAGACGTTGCGCTTTTCGATTCAATAACGAAATACAGCCGCGATTGGTTTATCATCGGGCATTTTTCCCTGGAGAAGCGAAAAAACAGTGCCGCCATTCAAGAGAGTCTGGATTGCAGAAAAATCTAAGAGATCCTCACTGCCCGGTTCCATCTTTTGGTGTATTTGCACATCCTTCGTTTCCGGGTCAAAAACGCCCGATTGCTTATGGCCTGTGGCGATAAAGAGCAGACCGACCCGCCCGTCGCACGCGGCACGGACAATTTCTTTAATATCGCCGGAAGTCAATCCCGTGCCGGAGGATTGCCGGTATTGGGCGATGGCGTCATTTTCCGCCTTTTGAAAATAAGGCCTTGCAATTTCAAGCGCCAGCTTATGCAACTGGTCCGCACTTATTCCTTTGGGATTTCCGGGTATCCCACCTTCCATAAGATAAGGATACGTGTTTACCTCTCTGTAGATCGGAAATAAATAATCGACGCCGGCAAGCACCAGAGGCACCCGTTCGTCTTTCAGGAGGTCATGTAAGCCCTTGTCGATCTGGCGGAAATAATTTGAGATGTTTTCCTTTGCATCGTCCAGTTGCGCGCCGCCCCCTGACATCATCGAACCGCGCTCGCCTCCACGCTGCGTACCCCTGTGGAAACGGATCTGCCTTTCCAGTTCATCGTACTGGAGGGCGTCGGCAAGGCTTTTGGGTATCGTTTCAATCTGGATTTCTCTGATGTCTTGTTTTGTGCCTTCATAAAGGCGGCTCCCTTTTTGACTCAACGTCAAAATGTAGTAACGCCCGTCACCGCTGAGCGCCGGCAGAAGAGGTTTGACGTGAAAACGGTCAGCCACGACTATTAGTTCATCAAAATTTACGGGCAGGCCGTAATGACGGAATACGTCTGAAGATATGAATACGGCGAGACCGCCGCTCTGTTGCCGCCAAAAAGGTATATTGCCTGAAAGCCCCTGCGCGGGTTCGAGTAAAGCCTTCGCCTCCGTGGCGCGGCAGCCGGCGGCGATCAATTTTTCCTCGGCTTTGCGAAGCAGATTCCTGAATCTGATTTGATTTTGCTGGATCTCGGCGCCGGCACGATAGGCGGGCATAAACATTGAAACGCAAGGACCTTTCTGTTTGCTCATTAAAATCTTCAGTTCATCCTTTGATAACGATTTCATAGATTGGTCTCCTTATAAAAATATTTCCTGTCATGACGGCTCAAAGGTGTCTCGAAAGAGAGAGTGCATGAGTTTTCCCGTTGAATGCACTGCGCTCGGCGCCGGTGCGTCGTTCCTGGTATTGAACAAAGAAATCCCCGTACTGAGGCCGGCGCCCAGGGCTCAAAAGATATCTTGCGCCGGCGAAAGTTCATCCTTCGATTATTTTCCTTTTGATTCTTTCTTGCTCGTAGAAAGGGCATTACTGGCCGATTAAGTGAATTCTGCTGCTTGCTCGTATAATCAAATTCTCACAAAACCCGCACGTATGGCGACGTTCCCCATTTTCGGCACTGCCTGCATTGTATCTGGATATTCCGTACCGCGATTTTGCGATTAATATGTCTTAATTATTACCTATTTCTGACTAAGATGCAATATCTAATAAGTATTGCATGCGTTTCTTCCGTACCCGAAAGACCGCTGTGGCTCTTGAATAATTCAGTTCCTAACGCAGGGGATCAAGGTATAATATTGAGAATGGCAAGATTCGATGCCTGGCGCTGATTATCAAATTTCTATCTCCTCATGACAGCTTTGGGTTTCTAATTTGTAATAATCAATATTTGATGCTATAAAATTAAACAATGCAAGGCAACTTTTCAAAAAACTCTATGTGAAGCATTGTAAACCATGGAATCGAGAAACAGCATCATCTCCATAAGCCCGTGGCGAGGAGTCCCGTCGAAGGACTGGCATGACTGGGAGTGGCAATACAGGAACCGGATACACACTATTCCTCAATTGGCCGGAGTCCTCAAAAAAACGCCGGCGGCACTAAAGACATATCAGACCGTGGCAAGGTATTATCCCTTCAGCGTCACGCCGTATTATTTTTCTCTAATAAATGCAGAGGATGATAACGACCCCCTTCGTCGTCAGTGTTTCCCCGATGAAAGGGAGATAAGTTTTTCACTCGGCGGTGTGGCCGACCCTCTCGAAGAAGAACGGGACATGCCTGTTTCAGGCCTCGTGCATCGGTATCGTGACCGTTGCGTCACAATCGTCACGCATACGTGTGCAACATATTGCCGGCACTGCAATCGCAAGCGGATGTGGGGGAGAGACGGCATCGAAAAGGGCAGAGGCTACATGGAACCTATGGTTGATTATGTATCCAAGACGAAGCATATTCGTGAAGTCATCGTTTCGGGAGGTGATCCACTCACCATGAAAGAGGGCATCCTCGATTGGTTTCTCGGATCACTGCGTTCTATCCCCCATGTGGAGGTGCTGCGTATAGGAAGCCGCGCTCCCGTAGTCATGCCCATGAGAATCACTCGTAAACTGTGTGCTACGTTGCGAAAGCATCGCCCTCTTTGGTTCAACACGCAATTCAATCATCCGAATGAAATTACGCCGGAAGCTGCGCGCGCCTGTGAAATGATACTTGAGGCGGGAATCCCTGTATCAAATCAATCCGTCCTGCTTCGGGGTATCAATGATAACTATGAAACCCTGCGGGACCTTTTCTACGGCCTTCAGCGTATATCCGTCAAACCTTATTATTTGTTTCAGTGTGATCCGGTGAAAGGTACCGATCATTTTCGCACCGAAGTGCGGTCAGGGATAAAAATCATGGCGAAAATATGGGGGAATATATCCGGACTTTGTGTGCCGCAATATGTATTTGATATCCCGGGNNNAGTGATTTGAAGAAAGGTTTGCGGATCAAGATTGACAACGAGCCTTATATCGTAACCGAGTTCAATTTTGTCAAACCCGGAAAGGGCCAGGCTCTGTACAGGTCTAAGTTGCGCAATATGATTACGGGAGCACAGTTTGAACGGACATTCCGTTCCGTGGATACTTTCGAACCGGCAGACCTCGAGAAGAAGAAAATGCAGTACCTGTATCAGGAACAGGGGAAATACTGCTTCATGGACAATGAAAGTTATGAACAGGTCTTTCTCACTGAGGATCAAGTCGGGGAGGCGAAAAATTTCCTTATTGATAACCTGGAGGTGGAAATACTGTTCTTTGAGGATAATGCTCTCGAGGTGAGCGTGCCGAATTTCGTTGATCTTGTCGTCATACGAGCCGACCCATGGGCAAAGGGTGATTCCGTATCAGGGAAGACCAAGCCGGTGACCCTGCAAACAGGTTATCAGATTCAGGTTCCTCCTTTTGTTGAAGAAGGCGAGAAGATCAGAGTCGATACACGAAGCGGCGAGTACCTGACAAGGGTCAAGGATTGACACTCCCATGGAACGGGACGGAAGACTGGCAGACAAGCGGGAAATTTTATGGAAGCGTGCCGGGATGATCCGCGCGATCCGCGATTTTTTTACGGGCAGGGAATATCTGGAGGTGGAGACTCCCCTTTTGATTCCGGCCTTGATTCCGGAGACATATATTGACGCCGTCGCGTGCGGCGATTCGTTCTTGCATACATCTCCCGAGCTTCATATGAAGCGGCTGCTTACGGCGGGTCATCCGAAGATATTTCAAATCTGCAAGTGTTTTCGCGCGGGCGAGAGAGGTTCAAACCATCTTCCCGAGTTTACGATGCTGGAATGGTATTGCCGGGGGATGGACTATCGCCGGCTCATGGAAGAATGTGAGGAACTGATCGTCTCCGTGGCAGCCGACCTCGGTAGCGGGGACGTGATTAACTACCAGGGCGGCGCAATTGAGTTGCAAAGACCGTGGGAGACTATATCTGTAAGAGAGGCTTTTGCCAGCTATGCACCGATGTCAATGGATAAAGCAGTAACGGAAAATTGCTTCGACGAGATCATGGTCTCTTCCATCGAACCTCGCCTGGGATTCACGCAGCCTACCTTCATCTATGATTATCCTGCTTCCGGGTCAGCCCTCGCGAAAGAGAAGAAAGATGAACCTGTATTGGCCGAACGTTTTGAGCTTTACATGGGAGGGAAAGAGATAGCCAACGCATGTTCCGAGCTTACTGATCCCGAGGAGCATCATAGACGATTTCTGAATGTGAACAGGCATCGTCATTCTGCAGGCAAGTCAATTTATCCCATACCGGAGCATTTTCTGCAGGACGTGGCGCGCATGCCGCATGCCGCAGGAATTGCCCTCGGCGTGGATAGACTGGCCATGATTTTTTGTGATTTACCTGCCATTGACGACGTCGTATCATTTGTGCCGGAATTTTTGTAATGATTGTTACCAATCAGGTTTTGGGGTCTTCCGATTTCTCAGGGATTTATTCCGCTTCCGGATGCTCTTTTTCTAAATCTGTTGACAAGGCCATTTTTTTCCATTACACGTAATCACCCATAATAAGTCGCAGAATTGGTTAATGCGGCAAATAAGTGATTCAGGAGTGAAAAAGTGAAAGAGATTTCTTCTGTCGCGGCTGTTGGTCTGGGAGGACAGTTTCACGGCAGTATTCTCAAGATGATTCTTGATGCCGGACTGATGGTTCAGCTCATCCTGCTGTTGCTTCTTGTCTTTTCTGTTGTGTCGTGGGCCATTATTTTGATGAAGTACCGGAGTATCAAAAAGGCAAAAAAGGAAAATAATATGTTTCTCGATGCTTACATGAACAGCAGTAAGCTATCCGATATCTTACCCGAAGCGAAAAAATACAAACACTCAACCATTGCTGAGGTATTTCAGGCGGGCTATACGGAGCTGGTGAAGATAACCAAGGTTATAAGAGGGGCGTCATCCCCCAAGGAATCCGATGAATCGACTCTCCTGCAACTGGAGATGAAGGGCATAGATAATGTTGAAAGGGCCTTGAACAGAGCGTGCAGTTCTGAAGCAACGAGACTTGAAAGTACGCTCAGCTTCCTCGCGACTACCGGGAGTGCATCGCCGTTCATCGGACTTTTCGGGACAGTCTGGGGCATTATGGATACATTCAGGGGCATAGGCACGAGAGGCTCGGCAACCCTTGCTGTCGTGGCGCCGGGAATTTCGGAGGCGCTGATCGCCACTGCCGCCGGGCTTGCCGCCGCGATACCTGCCGTCATTTTTTACAACTATTATCTCAATGTAGTAAAGAATATGTCCATGGACATGGATAACTTCGCTTCTGAAATACTAAATATCATTGAAAGAAATTATGTGAGGAAATAGAATTCCTTATGAGGCCCGGAAGAAAGAGAAATAGCGGCAGCAAGCTGTTGGCCGAAATCAACGTCACGCCTCTGGTCGACGTCGTTTTGGTCCTGCTGATAATTTTCATGGTGACGGCTCCCATGCTGCAGATGGGCATCGACGTCAACCTGCCGCTGGTTAAATCGAAGAGTATCGATGTGACAGAGGAAAAACTTGTGCTGACTATTAACGGCGCGAAAGAGATATTCATAAACAAGAATAAGATTCCTGTTACCGGTCTCAGTGCAAAGCTGGAAAACATCTTTGCCAACAGGATCGATAGAGAAGTTTTTATGCGGGCCGACAAGAATGTTCCCTATGGATTTGTCGTGGAAGTTATGTCCGAGGTCAGGAAAGCCGGCGTCGATAGGCTGGGGATGATCACGGAGGCGCCCGAGGAATCAAGGTGATGTTCCGCAGGATGATTCAGGATGCAAAAGGAGCGAGATGACAATGATGTCAGCATGAACGGTATGATTTTTGTGTCCATATTAATTCATACTGTAGTGCTGTCTGTCATTTTCTTTGCGCCAACTCTTCCCTCTCCAAGATGGACCTTCGGTCCTGTCTATTCCGTTAACCTCGTAAGTCTTTCTGAAGTTCTCCAGGAAAGGAAAGCGCAATCGGCAATCGCGCGAGAAATCAATCAAGCAATTTCGGGTGAGCATTCTTCTGTCTTGAAAAAGCGGACAGATACCCTCCCCGCCGTCCCTATCAAGAGGCTGGATTCTCAAAGAAAGCAAACGAGCAGCGTCGATAGGGCAATCGACGATATCAGGAAGAAGGTGAATACGGGAGTGAGCCCGCCCGCGCCCGCGGCCCAGACGGGTAATTCTGAATCCAACGCAAAGATGAATGTATACTACAGCCTTATCTGGTCCAGGATCAGGGGAAAATGGACCCTGCCCCAGGGAATATTACCGAGGGAGAACATAGAGGCGATTGTCCAGACGAAGATACTGAGGAACGGCGCAGTTACGGATTTGAGTTTTGAGAAACGCTCAGGGAATCGATATTTCGATGAGTCGGCTATGAAAGCCATTAAGAAGGCAAGCCCTTTCCCTCCTTTTCCGGATTCAATAAGAGATAACAATATCGACATCGGCATCAGGTTCCATTCAATGGAATTAAGATAGAAGGGGGAAATCGCTTGATGAAGGGCATATGGTTTTATTCATGAGTTGCCGCAATATTGGATGCTTTATAAGATTGGTTGCGCTCACTGTGGTCATGCTATCCATTTTATGTCTGCCTCACAACGCCGCAGCTAAGGTCTATATTGACATCGATTCTCCCGCATTCCAAAAATTTCCCATCGCCATTGTTGATTTCAGGAAAATAAGTCAACAGGGTTATCAGGGAGAGCTGTCAGGCTGGTTTTCAGATACCCTGGCAAAGTATTTGGAGATGACGGGATTCTTCAATATCATCAGCAAGAAGGCCTTTATTGAGGATCAAAAACAGGCCGGCTTAACAGTGGAAAGTACCAGGTTTGCAGACTGGGCCGTGATTGGCGCTGAATATCTGGTGAAGGGGGCTTTCCAGTCCAATGGCAGGGATCTCGCCTCCGAATTACATCTTTTTGATGTAATAAAAGGGGAGGTCATTACCGCAAAACAGTACACCGGGAAAATAGAAGACAGAAACGAGATGGTGCGCAAATTTGCAGGCGAAATTCTCCTCGCCCTGACGGGTGATGAGGGCGTATTTGGCACCAAGATCGCCTTTATATTGAAGAAGGGCCAGAACTCAGACATCTACACGATCAATTTCGATGGAACTGAACTTCTCCGGGTTACGAACCTCCAGTCATTGACCTTAGCCCCGCGCTGGTCTCCCGACGGAAAATTTATTTCCTTCACATCTTATAGAAATGGGAATCCCGATCTCTATATAAGGTCGATGAGCATTGGAAAGGTTGAGAAGATTGCAAATTTTGACGGCCTCAATCTGGCCGGCTCCTGGTCGAGGGATGGCAGGAAGCTCTTGCTTACCCTGAGCAAGGACGGCAATGAGGAAATATATACAATGGATCTGGGCAGCAGAAAGCTTGAACGTCTCACCCACAATTTTGCGATCGATGTATCACCTGCCTGGTCGCCGGACAATAAGAGAATTGCTTTTGTTTCAAACCGTTCCGGTTCACCGCAAATATTCACGATGGGCGCTGATGGGGATGATGTGAAAAGACTTACCTATGACGGAAACTATAATACATCCCCGTCCTGGTCGCCGAGGGGCAACAGAGTAGCGTACGAAGGGCGGGTAAATGGACGTTTCCAGATATTCTCCACAAATGAGGACGGCAGCAGCTCCTCACAGCTCACTTTTGACAACGCTGACCATGAGTCCCCCTCATGGTCCCCGGACGGCAGGTACCTGGCCTTCAGTACTCGGGGCGGCGGCAAACACAGAATTTGCGTGATGAATGCCAACGGGTTAAATGTGAGAGTGCTGTATGAGAGTGTGAGTGGCTCCATGAGCCCATCCTGGTCGCCGAAAATAAAATGATCTGCCGGAAAAAATCATCAGAAAATATGTCGACGGAGCGCCGGCCGCTCTGACCCCCCTTATGACGTATCACATATGCGCGCGCTTGTTGTATCCGGCAATCCGCCGTAATGCTATGAAAAAGCCTCCGAAGTTACAACCAGGATGGGACACTGAACAATTTGTGCGGGATAGAGAAAGCAGAAATTGAAATTTTTGTGGTTGACCTTTAGGGTGGATTGTGGTTTAGAAGAATTCGAGTCGGTAAATAACCAATTTTCTTAAAACAACTATGGGAGGAGAGAATACAATGAAAAGGAGCCTTGCAATAATAGGGATTATCGGGTTGATAGTATGCTTCTCGGTTATGGTTATGACCGGATGTGCAAAAAAAACTGGAGTAAAAGAGCAGGCGGTTTCAGCTGAAGAACAGGCTGCTGCGGAGCAAGGAAAAGCCAAGGCGGATGCGGATGCAAAGGCACGGGCTGATGAAGAAGCCCGCTTGGCTGCCGAACAGAGGGCGAAAGAGGCGGAAGCGAAGGTAGCCCCTCAGGCCGAGGCTGCGGCGCAACAAGAAACAATGACATCTAAGGACGTACTTTTTGATTTTGACAAATTCAGTCTCAAACCCGAAAGCAGGGACATTCTCAAACAGCTTGCAGAATGGCTGAACAATAATAAGAATAACATTCTTCTCATTGAAGGCAACTGTGATGAAAGGGGTACTACTGAATACAACCTTGCCCTGGGAGAAAGACGTGCCAAGGAGGCCATGAAATACCTTGTTGAACTTGGGGTTGATGGCAAGAGAATAAAAACGATCAGTTATGGTAAAGAAAGACCCCTGGACCCCGCGCATACTGAAGAAGCGTGGACAAAGAACAGGCGAGATCACTTTGTCGTTACATCCAAGTAGCAGGGTTCTGGGGAGGTCTACGGATTGAAGAGATTTGTAATTTTGCTCTTGCTCATATCCCTGATCTGCACCGTAGGTTGTGCAACGACCAAAGATCTGCAGCGCGTTCATGGTGATTTTGACAGGCAGATCGCGGCGTTAAAAGATGAAGATGCAGGCATCCGCAAAGATATTGTCAAGCTTAAGGAGACGCAAGCGTCTTTGCAAAAAAGCCAGGCGGAGATGCGCGCAGACATCACAGAACTGAGGGATGGTATCCAAGGTCTGAAGGGTATAACTGAAGGGTTAAGAAAGGAAATGTCAGCAATAGCAGCAATAAGGGAAAGACTTGATAATGTTTCTCTGAAAATAAGTTTTATAGAAAACTTTCTTGAAGTTGGAAAGAGAGAAAACCACTCGGAAGGTGATAAAGCGGGAAAGGCCGCTCCCAAAAATGTCATAAAGGGGAAAACGGAGAAGGAATCGGCCTATGCATTGGCCTATGAAACTTTTAAGGAAGGGAAATATGAAAAAGCCAGGGGGGAGTTTCAGAATTTCCTGAAGCAATACCCTGACTCGGAGTATTCCGATAATGCCCAATTCTGGATAGGGGAAAGTTTTTATTTTGAGAAAAAATATGAAAAGGCCATACTCGAATATGAGAAGGTGGTCAAAAATTATCCTAAAGGCAGTAAGGTTCCTTACGCCCTGTTGAAGCAGGGGCTTTCTTTCCTAAATCTCGGAGACAAAGCGAGTGCGAGACTGATTCTGCAGCAGATAATAAAAGAATATCCGAACACTAACCAGGCAAGAATAGCGAGGGCAAAACTGGTAGAAATTAAGTAAAAAAGGATTAACCCCTTTTTGTCATATCTGATTCATCGATCCAGGGGAATAGGCATGACACCGGGAGGGGGCTTGAGATCAAAGACAGTCGCATCGATTCCCTTCGCAGGCCCGATATCAGCATAACGGATGCTGATATCGGGCTTATCATTGTCTCCATATGCAATCGTAACGTTTTCAGGCAGGGTCATATTTTCCATGCGGTTGCGCCCGATGAATCGGGCGCTGAACGAGCGGGAGTTATCGCCTGCAAATAAATCGACTCTGACGAGCTGATTTTCCTCCGGGTCTACCCAGAGAGATTGAATTTTTCTATTTTCAGAAAAAATATCAACCCTGTAAAGGGTCCCATCGGAAGAACCGTCCAGGGTAATGGTCTTTCCTCTTACCTGGGGACGCATGCCCAGCAGGATAGGGGTCAGGTCTTCTATCCTGAGGGCAGTCGCTGCAACAGGAATAAAACGCGCCAGATTTCTCGTCGTTGCCTCTCCTACATAGAATTTTCCCTTGTCTGGTAAAAAAACTTTCAGGACATTATCGTGGACGGTCAAGAAGAGATCTGCCGGACCTATGATAGGCATTGATTCTAATCTCAATGAGGACGGCGGCTTCACTACTAAAGCGGCCTTCAGTGGATAACGGCCTTGAGGGGTATTAACTTCGATACGCGCAATCGCTTCAGCGCCGTCTTTGAACTGATTATCTCTATCGATGTTTTCGAGCGCAACGAGGGGGGAAGAGAAACTCTGTTTCGAGACTCCGCCGACCTTCTGTGTTTTGGTGACGGCGCAGGCGGAAAAAATGAGGAAGGCGGACACGATAAAAAAAAACGGCGGCAATCTTTTCAGCATCAGGGTTTCCCCCCTTTTATGATCTCATTGAGCTTTTTTTGCAGATCGCCGTTGGCAGGGTTTAATTTCAATGCCTGTTTGTATATTTCGACAGCCTCACTTGCCTTGCCCGCCTTTGTATAGGCGTCTCCCAAGTGCTCGGCGATAGTGGGATCATTGGGCAGGCCATCCGATGCTTCCTTCAGGTATTTTATGGCCAGTTCCATTCTGTTTTGTCTGAAATATACCCAGCCGAGGCTGTCAATCATGTAGATATTCCCGGGCTTCAAGGTGAGCGCCCTCTTGATCATCTTCTCGGCTTCATCAAGACGGATGCCCCTGTCTGCAAACGTATAACCTATGAAGTTGAGGGCGTCCGCATTCTCCGGGTCGATTTTAAGAACCGCCTCCATTTCATTTATACTCTCATGAAAACGGTTCGTCTTTTCATAGAGGACGCCGAGACTATAATGAAGGTCGACGCTTGCGTGCAATGCAGAGAGGCCTTCCTTCAATATTCCCTCGGCAGATGATAATTTCTTATCTTCCTCATACAGGGACGAGAGATAAACATAGAGCCCCGGCATATCTCTATTCGTACGAACGGCCTTTTCCATTACTTCTATGGCCTCAGCAATCTTGCCCTCCTTCTTCAGGATGAGCCCGATATTGATCTGCGCGTTTTCATAAAGTTCTGAATCCGGGGGGATCATTTTAAACCCTTCAATCGCTTTGCCGGGCATCTTCTTCTCTTCATACGTTGAGGCAAGCAAATATCTGGCCCTCTGGTCATTCGGATCTCCGTCCAGCAAAATTGCAAACTCACCACTGGCGTCGTCAAGACTGCCCTTTTCGAGGTAAAGGAGGCCGAGTTCCAGTCTCGCTTCCCTGTTGCGCTGATCGAAATCCAGAATTCGCTTGAATTCCCTTTCTGCATCGTTCAGCCTGTGCTCCCTGAGAAAAATTTCTCCCAGTTTTATTCTTACGTTTGTGCCCGGCGGATAGAGATCAATGAAACTTCTGTACAATTCCACCGCCTGATCCACCTTCTTTTCCTTTTCGTAGAGGAGTCCTAAATCGATCAACGCCGGTTCAAAAGTGGGTTTTATGGCCAGAGCCTTCTTGAAGCTTTGTTCCGCTTCCTCATAGCGTTTCATATCCGTTAATATCTTTGCCAGATAGTAGTTACCGGTGAGATGGTCCGGACTGGTTCTGATTAGATCTTGGAAAGTTTTCAAGGCCTTCTTGTAGTTTTTAGTTTCCGCATAGATGGTGCCGAGGTATATGCGGGAAAATGTATTCGTCGGATCCAGTTCAATTACCTTTTCATATTCTCCTACAGCGTTCTTATAATCCTTCATGTTCAGGTACAGTCCGCCCAAGAGAAGATGGGCGTTTACATTATTCGGATGTTCTGTGAGATATTTCTTGCTGAGAGTGATGGCCTTTTGTATCTCGCCTCGTTCAATATATAGGGATACAAGTTCTGTCTTGAGGTAGGAGGATTGAGGGTCGAAGCTCAGGGCCTTTTCATATTCCTTTATGGCGCTGTCAAGGTTGTCATCAAGGATATGCAACACGCCGAGGGAATAATGATACGTCGAGTCGAATGACGGTCGCTCCGTCCCCTCCGAGATGTCCGGAATCCTGCCTTTCACAGGCGAAGATGCACACCCGGCAAGGCAGCATAAGATCAGGATCAGAAGATATCTATTGTACAAATAATTTCGCATATTAATAAATTCATATCATCTTAATTGTCTCTAAAAAACCCACACATCTGTAAAAAAACAGCTGCCGGTCGTTTCTGGAGATCATTGAACGAGTGCGGATACAGGAACGATATCGATGCCGCGAGCTTTTAAAACTGGTATTGCCTCCTTGAGAGCCTGAATAGTTTTCAGGCGGGGATGTCCTATCATTACGAACGCTTCTGATTTATGTGCAAATTCCTCGTTGATCCGCGTTGTCAAGTTTCTAAGAATCGTCACGTAGTCACGGTCATTATCAATAAATATCTTTCTCGCGACGAAACGAAGTCGCAGCTTCTTCGCAATTTCCTGACCCCTCGAGAGCGCGGTCGTCCGGCTGTCGACAAAGAAAAGGTTCCTTTTCTTAAGTTCCTTAAATACGATATTCAGCTTCGCTTCGTCCTCCATGAACTTCGATCCCATATGATTGTTTACGCCTGACAAAAAGGGGATTGCATCGAGATCTCTGTCAAGCTCCTCCTCGATTTGCCGATCACTCATGCTCATAAGAAGCGCTCCCATCCCCGGGTTTTCATCCGGGAAGGCATGAGGTTCCATCGGGAGGTGGAGAAGAATTTCTCTTTTCGCCCTGTGCAAAATATTTGCCGCGTCTACTGAGTGTGCATAGTGCGGAAGAACGGCAAAGGTCAGGGGGGCATCAATCTTAAGCAGTTCATATAGCGGTGAAAGATCATAACCAATGTCGTCTATGAGAATCGCGACCCTTTTTCTCGCCTGGCCAATTTTATGTTTAGGGGCGATGCTTTCTGTCGCGTGTTTCTCCTGTGAGTCGGGAGTAGGCGTTTCTACGAGGGCCTGTCTTGGCTCACTTCTGGGGGTATGTTTCGGCTCCTTCACCTCCTGGTTCCCCGAATCGTACAGGTAGAGCGCCATGACAGAAATAACTACTGTTGCGATTATGGCAAATACCGCCCAGCCCCATTTTCGCCTCTTTATCATTATGATATAAACTTCCGCCTGATCACGCCCCGAGTCAGCTCTTCAGATTTTTTTTCATTATATCCCAGCTTTTTATGATATCCAAGGCGCTCTTCAGTTGATTATCCTGCGTTAGATTGTCTTGCTCTTTCTTTGCCCCCTCATCTTTGTTTGTATCATTATCTTTTTTCGGCTTTATGTGACCCATGAGGTCCCGTTCCCTGATGAAATCATCCGTCATCTCTTTATCCTCAGAGGGTCTGATATATTTTACAATGATATCCGGTTTTATTCCCTCGGCCTGGATCGATCGTCCGCTCGGGGTATAGTATTTTGCCGTAGTCAGTTTTAGGGCGGAGCCGTCTTCCAATGGGATAACGGTCTGTACCGATCCTTTCCCAAAGGTCTGCGTGCCCAGTATTAATGCCCTTCCGTTATCCTGTAGCGCTCCTGACACGATCTCAGCGGCACTGGCCGTGCCCTCATTAACCAAGGCAACGATAGGACACGTCGGCTCGTCACCGTCGTCTTTCGCGACCGATTTCGTTTCCATATTCCTTGTTCTTCCCTTAGTTGTGACGATAACCCCCGATTTCAGGAAAACATCGGCGACTGCCACTGCCTGATTCAGTAAGCCGCCCGGATTGTTCCTGAGGTCCAGGATAATACCTTCAAGAGCACCATTTTTCGCCTTGATATCCTTTAATACTTTCTTCAAATCGTCCGCCGTTCTTTCCTGGAATGAAGACACGCGGATATAAGCGATATGTTCATCATAGATCTTGGATTTGACGCTTTTTATCTTGATGATGCTGCGGGTTATCACAAAGTCCTTTGGCTTGGCCATATCCTCCCGCATAATGGTAATAGTAACCTTGGAGTCTTGCGGCCCCCGCAATTTCTTGACTGCCTCCATTATAGTAATGTCCTTCGTCGATTTCCCGTCAATCTGTATTATATGGTCGCCCGCTTTAATGCCTGCGTTGTAGGCAGGAGTGTCCTCGATAGGGGAAACAACCGTCAGCATATCTTTCTTTATTGTGATTTCAATGCCGATGCCGCCAAAGCTTCCGCGTGTTTCCACCTCGAGATCTTTGTACATTTCGGCGGTCATATAGGTACTGTGTGGATCAAGGGACTTCATCATCCCATTAATTGCCCCTTCTAACAGTTTTTTTGAATCCACATCCTCGACGTAATTCTTCTGCACCATGTCGAGCACTTCATTGAAAGTCTTTAGGTTCTTGTATATGCTCCTTTCCAGTGCGGCTGATACCTGAGAGTCCCCCTGAAGGCCGAGCAGGAGAAGGCAGGCAAGCAGGCACAGAGGCAAAAGCACTTTCTTGGGCGAGAAGTTTTTCATTCAATCCTCCACTACGGACATTGATTCAATCCGCATCAGGTAATTATTATAGGCACGATAGCACTATTTTTATTCTTTTTTCCATAACTTTTTAGAATACTCCGCAAAGACGGACGCGTGGCGAGCCTTTCAGGTCTCATCTCGGAGGCCTCTTATGTAAAGCAAGCGATATTGCTGCCGGGAATGCGTGATCGCAGCCCCTTTGCAAAAAAGAGCAGTAGCGTAGTCGGCGCTGTCCGTGGGCTCAGATCGTGTCCATGCACAATTCGTTCTCAAGAACTTGGGCAGCCCTATTATATGCTCTTACGAACCTGTCCTCCATTTTATCCGGGTCACTGCGTGTGCTGACGTTAGCAAGGCTGTGGTTTTAAAGAATATCGTGGCTCAATCACGGGGGCTGCTCTGTGGAGTTTCTGCTGATAGAAATTTGACGCTGCCATTTATGATTCCGCCTTCATCAATGACTAAGTTGCGGCATTTGATATTACCTCTTACATCCGCGGATTTCATAAGTGTAAGAGTGCCTGTGACTTCAATTTCCCCTTCGAAATTTCCGGCTATGGTCAGGGAGGTCGCGCTTACTTGCGCTTTCACGTTGCTGCCTTTCTCCGTGAAAATAGTTTCCGCAAGCAGCGTTCCTTCAATGAGTCCTTCGACAATCAGATGCCCTCGGAAATGTAGGATTCCTTCAATTTTGCAATCCCTGGTTACTATGGAAATATTGTTGTTTTTTACGCTCACCTTCGGGTGTTCCCCTCATCTCTTTTTCTCGTCAGGTTTTCAAATTGATAATCTCTCGTAATACAAGTTTGCCGTCGTCTGAAAAAACAAATATTGAGGCGGAATCGTAAGTGTGTTGTATGGAGATGTCCTTGGTTATGACTTTATGTCTGGTGATGGAAAAAGGATCGCCGTCTCTGAAATTTTGTGGGACTCCCTTGGACAGATCAGTTTGGGGATCAGCGAGCCAGCGTTCCGCCCCCGTTCCATCCGATTTCAGAATGAGGAAGATGTATCCCGACGCCGGGGCATTCTTCGAGGTCTTGTTTTTCAGAAGAAACGAATAGCGAAATAATTTTCTTGAAAGGTCGAAGTTGGCTTCGAAATTTTCTATAGACAAGTTGTAAGATTGTGTAACGGCGATTACCGGTTCCGCATCGGCTGATACGGCGCTCTTTGCTGCATCCGGAGATTTACTGTGAGTTCCAATATTAGACGTGAGCTCTTCTTTAAAACCTCCCATCCGGTTGTGGAGGAGAACTGCGGCAAAAGAGATAACACACAGGCCAATGACTGTTACCAGGCAGACCGTTAATAAGTTCATCGGAAGCTTAAAGGAACACAGTCGCCTCTCGTCCTGAATTACAATGATGGTGAACTTCTTTTGTCTCTTGTCTGAGTGCATTTAAGAAAGGTTTCACATAGAAATTATTCTAAATCCGCCTGCGTGGGATCAAGCTTCCTTCTTGCAGTATCATGTTCCCTCTTCATGCGGAATGATTGAAGTATCTGTGACGCGAAAAGAAAGAGATTTCAAGGCATCTGTCAAGCATCTGATATATTTATTGACGCATATTCATAATGACTTACATAAAAGTTGTCAAGGCAAAATACTGATGTGGACCATTTGCGACTAAAATCCTTTCGTAATTCTGCATTACTAAGATGGGAGAATCTCATGAGCCTGCCACCGTAAAGAAGCAAGAAAAATCATTGATTACGACTGTGAAATCCTGTATGAGCAAACTGATGGGGATTTTCCCTGGAGGTAATTGGGAAAAGGAACAAAGATGAAAAGATTAGTCAACTTCAGTGGCACAAAATTTTGTTTGTCTATTATTCTTCTCGTGTTTTTCTTTATGGGTGCCGCCGTCGAAAATATGGACACCTCCGGCCAGTCTTCGTGGTTTGTCGCTACTGTGCTTGCCCAGTCTCGTCCGAGTGAGGTCGGGGCTCCCAAAGAAGAGACCAAGGTTCAAGCTGCGCAGGAAAGCACTCTCATGCATAATTTACTGGAAAAGCAGAAAGAATTTGACAGTCGGGAAAAGGCGTTAAAAGAGGAAGAACTGAAGGTCGAGGCCTTAAAAAAGGATGTAGCGGAAAAAATGGAGGCCCTCAGGGTTCTTGAGGAAAGAATGTCGCCGACGATGGAAAGTCAAAAAGGCGAGAGGGACAAAAGATATCAGTCGTTGGCAAGAATATACGAAGTCGCTCCTCCTGAAAAAGCGGCGGCCATATTCGAAAAAATGGATAGAAAAATGGCGGCTGAAATCATGATGCGCATGAACAGCAAGAAAGCCGGCGCCATCTGGGCGCATATAAATCATGAAACTGGCGTACAGATTGCGAGAGAGATTACCTCCTCACAGAGTGTGGATACCGCTAAAGCGACAAAAATTGCTAAAGAAATCGCTGGAGCCGAAGCGGTTAAAGAAGCGGCCGTGCAAAGCCCTGATGCCGGTGCCGTAACGCCTCCAGGAGAAATCAAGGGAGCGGAAGGGCCCAAGCCAGAGACTCAGCAGAGTCCCGCTACTGCCGGTTCGCCGGGAACTACCAAAGAAATTGCTGCGGAGAAAGTAATCAAACCGCAGCCTTCGCAAAAAGAAGGGGCAAAGACACCCGCTAAGCGCGAAATAAAAGTGGCCAAATCGAAGAAGGCAAGGTTAAAGAACTTCCGGTCCCAAGCGTTGAAGCCGTTTGCCATACAGATCAAGGCTGTTCGCGGCAGCGAGATGGCTGCCGAGTTTACGAAGATGCTCAGAGACGAAGGCGTTGATGCCTACTGGTCTGAAATGAGCGCGAAAGACGGCGGAACTTTATACAGAATTCTTGTCGGTCATTTTACAAGCCGCGAAGAAGCGCTGACTTACATGAAAAAGAAACGTATCGACATTAATTATCCCGGCAGTTATATTCAGAAGACCGAACAGGTAATTCCCCCCAAAAAGGAAAAGAAACAGTAACGACAGTGCATGAGCAAGTGAAATCGGCTGTGCCGGGATTTCAATATTTGCCACCCGCCTATCATTTCCGACACTTCAATTGAACCCCGTAAATGTTTCTGCAGTTTTGAACGTCATGTGACGGCTGCCGCAGGGTTAAGATACAGCCGGAGGCCTGGCTTCTTCCGGGTGTATGGGGGGATACATTAAGAGTGCAAGAGGGATTTACTCTTGACAGACTGGTTACACAACATGCCCGGTATCAGTCATGATTCCGCGGGGCGAGATGGTTGATCCCCGACGAAGAGTGCTAATGAAGTAGTTCACGATTTCCTCGTCAAATTGACGATTAACATTTCTTTTCAACTCGGCGACCGCTGTTTCTACGTCCATTGCTTTTCGGTACGGTCGGTTGTTGGTCATGGCGTCAAATGCATCCGCAACGGCCAGCATCCTCGAAAAAAGAGGAATATTGGTGCCATGCAGGCCATCAGGATAACCATTACCGTCCCACCGTTCATGGTGATGGCGGATTATTAATCTTTCCGTATCCAGGATGGGAAGTGGCTTCAAGATATTTTCTCCAATCACGGGGTGGTTCTTTATAACATCGAATTCGTAAGTAGTGAGTCGGCCGGGTTTAAGCAGGATGTCGTCAGGTATGGAAATTTTTCCTATGTCATGAAGAGTTGCCGCTATCTTCAGCGATTCGATTTCACTCGGGGAGCAACTCATTGCTTCTGCCGTTCTTATAACAATATCCGTTACCCTCATGGAGTGCTCTTCCGTGTAATAATCGCGGGCTTGAATGGAAGCAACGAGCGATTGAAAGGTACTCAAGAGATTCGTGTACAGACTTTCGTACAGAAGCCTATTCTCGATATTGAGAGACGCCCTGTTGGCGATACTCTGGATATAATAAAGATCTCTTTCCGTGTAGACATGTTCGTTGCTTTTTCCGGAAAGAACTATGATGCCGAAGACCTGGTCCCTGATTTTCAAGGGCGAACAGATGACAGAAGAATATGCCGTGTTCTTGATGAGATTTCGCAGCAAAGGTTCCTTTCTGCGGACGGTGTCTCTGAGTATGGTATGTAAGGAGGGTATGATTACGCTTTTGAAAAAAGTCTGTGATACTCCTTTGACGGCAACAGCATCAAATTCCTGATGATCCTTATCGTACAAGAGTATAGAACATGCTTCGCCGCCGACGACCTTCAGAGCAAGATCAACCATTTCCTGAAAGATTTCGTCATTGTTTTTCGTGAGCTCGATCTTGTCATATATATAACTGCGCGTAGATAAGTCGCTTATCTTGGTAGTTAGGGAAGTGGCCGTCGTCTGCTTGTCGTATTCACCGAGAATTGTCTTTGCCCGTAAATAGACATCAACCTTATATAAGAGATCATCAATATTGAACGGCTTTGCCAGGAAGTCTACCGCGCCCGTCTTCATCGCGGAAACGGTCAGTCCGATGGTCGGGTAGGCCGTAATAAGAATCACGTGCGTCGTCGGTTTGATTTCCCTGATCTTGTCGAGGAGATCCATGCCGTTCATGCCGGGCATCATGACATCGCATATGACCATATCAAAATGGGTTTCTCCCAGCCTTTCCAGGCCTTCAACGCCGTCTGACGCCTCGGTAACTGCATAGGCGCCAGTCTGAGATATGGCATCTACGACAAGCGATCTGGTGCCGATGTCGTCATCGACTACGAGAATGGATTTTCTTTCTGAACTTACTTCATTCGTACTTAACATATGCGCTCTATCATGGGCATTGTCCGCGGAAAAAGGTAAATGATCCCGCTCAGTCATTATTCTTCTTGGATTTCAGAAGAATATCCATCAGGCTGTATGAGATCTTATCGTAAGCAGCTGTTTTATCGCCGGCAGCCAGAGTAACTACGTCGGCATACTTCGCACCTGTGGTCATGTCCGGTTGAAACGATGCTCCGATCTTGACCTTGTTCTGCTTACTATACGCCTTGAGAATATTATCAATTTGATAAGATGAAATCGTCATCATTGAACCCCACCAAGTGTATTCTCATCCCTCATTTACTCTATCGGAAGAAAACAGCAGAACTTTAACTCTTCTTTGGGTCGGTGTACGAATATTAGAAAATCTCAATCATAAATGGCTATTATATTAATATTCTATTTGACTATTGTTCAATTTTTGTTAACATTGTGCGTCGCGATGTCCAGATGTGTCTTATATCGTCTCAACCGAGGATCTTCTTGAAGAATCTATTATGAAGAATGCAAAGATATTGATTGCTGAGGACAATGAACTAAGCAGGGAGAACCTGTCCGAGCTTCTGAAAAGTCATGGCTGTGAGGTCACGGCTGTCGAAGACGGCAGGCAAGCCAGGGATGCCTTTATCGAAGATAAATACGACCTCGTGATAACTGATTTGAAGATGCCGAATATGGACGGTCTTCAGCTCCTGGAGTTCATCCAGGAAATCAGTCCGGAGAATATCGTAATTATAATTACCGGCCACGGCACTATCAATACGGCCGTAGCGGCGATAAAGCTTGGCGCTTTTGACTATATCACCAAACCACTAAAAGATGATCTTGTGACACTGACGATTGAAAGGGCGTTATCCTACGCAAAACTAAGGCAGGAAAATATATCCCTCAAGAGAAGTTTGAAAAAGCGATATGATTTCGCCAACATGATCGGCTACAGCGATGGGATGAAAAAGATCTTTGATACGATTGAAAAAGTTGCTACTTCAGATAGTACGGTCATGATCTACGGCGAAAGCGGCACAGGCAAAGAATTAGTTGCCAAGGCCGTACATTTCAACAGTGAAAGAATAAATTTTCCGCTTGTTGCCGTAAACTGCGGCGCCATTCCCGAAGAGCTGCTGGAAAGTGAGTTATTCGGCCATGAGAAAGGCGCCTTTACGGGCGCACTACGCACCAGGATCGGCAGATTTGAATTAGCCAATGGCGGGACGATATTTCTGGATGAGATCGGTGATATGAGTCCTGCACTGCAGGTGAAGGTGTTAAGAGTGCTTCAGGAGAAGCAATTTGAGCGCATCGGAGGAGTGAAGACGCTGCAGGTTGATGTAAGAATTATCGCCGCAACCAACCAGGATTTGGAAAAGGCGATAGAGGAAAAAAGATTTCGGGAAGATCTGTTTTACCGTATAAATGTTATACCTATAGATCTGCCGCCTCTGAGGGAAAGAAAGGTTGACATCCCGATCTTGGCTAACCACTTCCTGTCGAAATTCAACAAACTAAAGAGAAAGGGCGTGGTTCGGATCACCCCGGAAGCGATGGAGTATCTGCTTAAGTATTCTTGGCCTGGAAATGTCAGAGAACTCGAAAATTTAATCGAGATGATCGTTGTCCTAAAAGAGGAAGGTGAAATAGAGGTTCAGGACCTTCCGGAAAAAATAGGAATGGCGCACTCCCATGGCGTTGTCAAGAGCGGTGTAGAAATAACGGATGAAGGGATCAATTATAATGCCTACGTTGATCAGCTTGAAAAGGATTTGCTTTCGAGAGCCCTGGAAAAGGCCGGAGGAGCAAAAAACAAGGCTGCAAAATTACTGAACTTAAATAGAACAACTTTTGTTGAGAAATTGAAGAGGTTCAAAATTGGTCAGTAGCTGTCGGCCGTTGCGCAAGCAAATATCTTCTTAGGCGCAGGGCATTGGCTGCTATCGTATCTGGTCTTCTATCCCTCCCTGTCACAACAGAAAGTGTCTCCCGCGATTGCGTTAAGGCTGAGAAATCGTCTGGCAATAGTTCACTATCAACCCGCTGATTTTTTCTGCTACCAGTCAGTTGATGCCCTCTGCACCTTCCATAAGAATCCCTTTGGTAAACAGCAATAAGCGCCTTCCAATCAAGATATTCATGCCGAAGAGATGAAGACGCAAATAAGGATGCATTTTACAATGTGCGCCTCACGATCCGGTCAAAAAATTGGCCGGCATGGTGACTATTTGACGTAAGTTATGCTCAGACGGTGGCATCATGTGGCAGGAAACATCCTTAAGCTTCCGTTTATTAAGAGAAAAGCTCTTCCGCAAATGGATGGTATATAAATTGCTCAGGAAATTAGACTGAACTAACTCTCAGAGGATATTTCTACGCAGTACGGAAACATCTCCGAAAGGTGAAAGCGGAAAAAGCCCGGTTGCAAATGCCTTCGAACCCCCGTTATCCGGAGATGAAAACTAACGAGAGAATTGAATTGCGGGAGTCTCTGGCTCTCGACACATTTGATGTTTAGAAGAATGAAGAAATTCATAATCTCATCTGCCCTGATACTAATGCTCATAATCCAGCTCAGCGGCTCGACTCACGGCAGCAACGGCGACGAGCAAGGTCAGGGAACAGGCCAGCCGAATGCAGTGACAACAGCCAGTCATAGCGCAGCATCCAACAATTCTCTTTATGACCAGGCCATGGGAGACTTTCAACGGGGAGGATATACCGAAGCGCTGGAAAAGTTCAAAGCTGTCTTACAGCAGGAGTCCGGAGAATCCTCCCAAAAGGAAAGTGCTATGAGATCCATGGCGGAATGCCATTATTTCCTCGGAATAAAGGGGAATAAGAATAGTCTCTTGAATGCGGTCGATCTTTACAAAAACATTGTACAGAAGTACCCCGATTCCCGCGATGACAATGCCATTGCCTTATACAGAGCAGCAAACGCCTATGCTGCCCTGGATTTCTATTATGAAGCGAAGCGGGAATTTGAAAATCTATACGCAAAGTATCCTGATTCTCATTACGTTCCGGAGATTACGTTCAGGATCGGTGAAATGCTTTACAAAGCGAGAAAATTTAGCGAGAGCGCTCAGAAGTATGAGGAGTATGTCCGCAAGTTCCCGGCGGGGGAATACATTAAGACGGCTTACTTTAATCTCGGTGATTGCTACTCGCAAGTGCATCAGGAGGAAATTGCCGATAAATGGTACAGCGATGCCTTGAAGAAGTGGCCTGAATTGGAAAGCATCCCCGACGATGTCCTTTTAAACGTGGGGTTTCATTTCTTTCGGAGCATGAAATATCGCGATGCACTGAAGATATTTTTCTTCTATGTCAACGTATTCCCGGAGAAGGAGAGCAAAAAGGAAGTTCTTTTTGCCATTGCCCGTTCCTTTATGGAACTCGATCAGCTTCCCCTTTCACTCAAGATTTTCAGTCTTTTGATAGAAAAATATCCGAACAGTCGTGAAGCAATGGAAAGTGCAATTCTCATGGCCAATCTTGGTGCAAAGAAGCCGGGGATGAAATTGCCGGCATATTTTCAGGGAATGCGGAATTATCAGGACCCGCTTAAGACTTATAACGACCTCTTGGCCGGACAGTCTTCGGGCGATTATCTGGAGGAGCTGCTCTTTCAAAAAGGTTACTTCCTGTATAAGAATGGCAGACATAGGGAGAGCTTTGATACATATGCTCTCTTACTCTCTCGTTTTCCCAATGGAAGGTACAAGGGAGAGGTCACTAAGTATTTCATGATATCCGCCGACCGGATCGTGGACGAGAATTATACGGTCGGAGATCATCTGGCAGTTTCAGAGATATACTTTAAATCTCGAGACCACGGTCTCGTCACAGGAGATAATTTCAAAGCTGCATACTGTATGGGTGACAGTCTCAGACGGGTTGGCCTCTATGATGAGGCAGCCGAAGTCTTTGAGAAACTCCTGAAGACCTCCGGAAGTGTTGACGATAGAAACAAGATATTGATTGCTATCGCTGATATCGACTGTGAGAGACGGAATTACGATAATGTCGAAAAGATACTCCAGCGGTTGTCAGTGGCTCCGCCGAAAAAAGACCGAAGCTCAACCAGGAATCGCCGCCAAGTAAAATCTCAGGGCAAAGCGATGGTCCAACATTCATCGCCGGACGGGCATATACAGTTACACGTAAACAGAATCTTGGGGAACGTTTACTTTAAAAAAGGCCTGTTTGACAAGGCCGCAGCTTCTTATGCCAGGGTATTGGCTCATGGAGAAGGCATTGAAGGCATGGCCGAGGTCTACCTGAAGAATGCCGACTGCCTGAAGGCAATAAATTCTCTGGAAGCGTCTATGGCCAGTTATCGCAAGGCTATCGAAGTCTACAGCAAGGAAAGCAAGAAATACCCCGTTGATGTTCTGATTGCTTCATACAGGGGTCTTGGCGATTGCCTGTTTGAGAAAAAGGAATACCAGGAGGCCATATCCATGTACAGGCAATCGGCGTCATATCTTGGCGGACGCGCCGAAGGCTTATGGTCGCTCTATGGGATAGGGAAGGGGTACACAGGTTTAAAGAATTCTGAGATGGCGGACAAGACTTTCTCAGAATTGAAGAATAAGGGTGGTGAAGGTTTCTGGTCTAATCTCGCTGATTATGCACTGAGGGAATACAGCTGGAATGAGAAGTATGATGCTAATAATCCGTAGAGGAGAATTGGTTACAAGGATCGGACTTTATCATGAATGATCAAGAAATGGCGCACGACCATTATCTCTTCCTGCAGAAATCCTTCGATGAATTTAATCAGGCCACCGAACGGCTTCAGAATTCTTTTGCAAGTCTTGAGCTGCGGTTTCAAGAGATAAACAGGGAATTGGAATTGAGGAATGAGGAGCTTAAGAGAACAATAGCGGAAAAAGAGGAGGTAAAAAACTATCTTCGCAACATACTTGAAAGCCTGACTACCGGCGTTGCTGTCACAGACGGCGCCGGATGGATAACTACGCTAAACAAATGGGCCGAGACGTTTTTCAATGTCTCCCAGAATCAGGTCACGGGAAAACATATAAGTGTTTTATTTGGT
This sequence comes from Syntrophaceae bacterium, assembly GCA_003142635.1. Classification (GTDB taxonomy): domain Bacteria; phylum Desulfobacterota; class Syntrophia; order Syntrophales; family UBA2185; genus Fen-1135. The sequence goes on from PLMX01000160.1 coordinate 35,043, forward strand.
GATCTCACGGATCTGGACAGAAATGCATTGTCCTATGCAGATCATTTTACGGATACCGGAAAGAAAGTGAATTTGAAAGACAGGATCGTAGAGATTTTCGCGTCCCCGATGAAAACGGAACAGGGCGAGACCATAGGGGAAGTTTTTATATTGCGCGATGTTACGAGAGTCGAGAAGCTGGAGGAAATGGCAAAGCGAACGGAAAAGCTCATGGCCATGGGTGAGATGGCGGCAAACATAGCGCATGAGATTAGAAATCCCCTTGGGAGTATCGAGTTATTCGCCTCGCTGTTGATGAAGGATATGAAAGATAAAGCTCATCAGGAAAGATTGTCGCATATTATCACCTCGGTAAAGAATATGGATAATAAGATTTCCAACCTTCTGCTGTTCACAACGCCGACGCATCCTATGATGAGGAAGGTTTATCTTCATCGCATAGTGAAAGAGGTACTTCGATTTTCCGACCCTATTATCAAGCAGGAAGACATATCGCTGTCAGTGAAATACTCAAGTATTGAGCCCTGTGTCAGTGGTGATGCTGAGATGCTCAAGCAGGTTTTTCTCAACATTTTGCTAAACGCCATACAGGCGATGGCTGATGGCGGGCATCTTGGAATAGAAACGGCTGTATCTCCCCTGTGCTCAGAAGACAGCATGAGAAGCGTTGAAGTCAGAATTTCAGATACGGGAATCGGCATCACGAGGGATAATCTGAAGAAGATATTTGATCCTTTCTTCAGCACCAGAGAGAGGGGCTCCGGTCTGGGCCTTGCGATCGTTCACAATATTGTTCACGCCCACAGCGGTTCCATCGATGTCGAGAGCAGGGAAAGGGGAGGAACGGTTTTCAGTATTACCTTGCCTCTGTTTCAACAGACGCGTAAGTCTGAAGTCATTAAATATCAAAACATCTTAGGTGATAGACATGCATGAGAGGCCGGTTTTAGTAGTTGATGATGAACCATCTATGAGGATGGCCCTATCTGAATCTCTCCTGAGCTGCGGGTATCAAGTGGAAGCAGCAGTGGATGGCGCAGATGCCCTGAAGAAATTTAGCAAAGGGCAGTTTGACGTTGTTATCACGGATATGCGAATGCCTAAAGTGGGCGGAATGGAAGTGCTGAGAGGTGTCAAGAAGATTTCACCAAGGACACATGTCATCGTGATAACTGCTTACGGTACCGTTAATACTGCGGTTCAGGCCATGAAGGAGGGGGCTTCTGATTTTATAATGAAGCCCTTTTCCCTTGAAGACCTCGAGTCGGTTGTAAAAAATGTATTATCGCATCACGGAACGAGTGAAGGAGAATCGAAAGATAAAAAAGAAGAAGCGCAGTCATCTTCCAAAGAGATTATTACCTGCGATAAGAAAATCATTTCCATACTTGAATTGCTGAAATGTGTGTCAAAAAGCAAATCCAGCGTTCTGATTCAAGGTGAAAGTGGCACAGGCAAGGAGTTGTTCGCCCGGTATATTCATCGTCACAGCAATAGAGCACTTATGCCCTTTGTTGCCGTTAACTGTGCCGCCGTTCCTCACACACTTCTGGAAAGCGAAATGTTCGGATACGAGAAGGGAGCTTTCACCGGCGCCGTGCAGCGAAGATTAGGAAAATTTGAACTGGCTGACGGGGGAACCCTGTTGCTGGACGAGATTAGCGAGATGGACATGCAGCTTCAGGCGAAGCTCCTCAGGGCCATTCAGGAAGGAGAAATTGACAGGTTGGGAGGAAGGGAACCGATTCCTGTAGATGTGAGGATTATTGCAACAACAAACTCAGATTTGAAAAAGGTCATTTCAGAAAAAAAGTTCAGGGAAGATCTCTTTTACAGGCTGAATGTTATTCCTGTCAGCGTACCGCCTCTCAGGAGCAGGATGGGCGATGTTCCACTACTCAATGAATATTTTCTCAAGAAATACGGTGAGCTTACGGGAAGGAAAAGCCCTCTTTTGTCTGAGGAGGCAGCGGCCTTCTTGGAAAAATATTCGTGGCCAGGGAATGTAAGAGAGCTCGAGAACGTTGTTGAGAGGGCCGTATTGATGGCCGACAGAGGCCCGATACGGCCGGAACATCTGTGCCTTGAGGGAGACGAGGGGGAACCAATGGAGGCTGATTTGTCAAGTATTCCCCTAAAGGGGTCAACTCTATGGGAGGTGGAGAAGAACCTCATTTTCAACACACTCAAAGAGGTCAGCGGCAATAAGACGAAAGCTTCAAAAATTCTGGGAATAAGTGTTCGTACCATGCGCAATAAGCTCCATGAGTATAAAATGACGAATTTATGATCACAGCAGTCAAAAAAATGCCCCTCCAGGAAATTTTAAAAAGTTATGCGCGATGGCACAAGATCTCTTTTTCGGATGCCATAGGTGAAAATAGATAATCGAGTTGGAATCGGTAATTTTATAGAATACGGCGATTGAAAAAACCTCTTGCTCCATCATGTAGGATACCTCTTTGAAATTATTCACGGGTTCTTCTCTAGGAGTTGGGAAAATTTTTCCTGGTTTCTACAGAGGCGTCGGTCATTTGTCAGGGTGAGCACTTTCTGCAGGGCATACGCCTCGATCAGTACATCGTTATCTGACAACGTAAAAAACTGGTAATATGGATTGCTTCACAAGAGACTTAATAATCAGGTTAACCGATGATAAGAGATGTGCCCAGAGAGGCAAATTGCGCAGTTTCGCCTAATCCTGCGTAGCGTGACACAAAGAGAAGCAGGACATTTTTACTTGTTACGAGGTCGTGTTTCCACGAAATAGAGAGTTCATGGCGATGTTTAACAAATATTCATTTTATTTCTTTAGAAATGCGCACTTTTGGGGGGAGTTTTGGTATATCATTTGCACATATAATCCGAAAATGGTTTTTCTACATTTCTTCACAACAGGCAAAGGTTAGGAGACTTATGGATTTTCAGTTTGATAAAACAATGAAACTTTTGTCGTCCATGATGGATTTCCAGTCTCGGAGGCACCAGTTAATTACTTCAAATATTGCAAATATCGATACACCAGAATACACAGCCAAGGATTTGCAGTTCAAAGGTATTATTGGGGAAGAGATGCAAAAACAGTTAACGAAGACGGACAAGAGGCACTTTCCCGGACAGTTTACAAATACCGGATCAATAGACTGTGAGGTCACGGATTCCGGAGAGAGAGTAAATATCGATACGGAGATGACGAATCTTGCAGAGAATCATCTTATGTATAATACGTCTGTTGATCTGTTGTCCAGAAAGCTGCGAAGTATGAAAATTGTATTTAGCGAGGTTAAATAATATGGATTTTCTCACACCCTTTAAGATATGCGGAGATGGGCTTGCGGCCCAGCGGGCAAAGATGGACGTCATTATTAGCAATATTGCTAATATTAACACAACCAGAACGCCGGAAGGAGGGCCTTATAAGAGGCAGACTATTGTTTTTTCATCTGAAAATATCAACGGCAATTTTGAGTCTCAGCTTAAAGACGCCATAAAAACGGTAAAAGTCGATGGTGTAGAAGAGGCTCAAGATGCTGAGGCTGTCAAGATGATGCACAATCCCGGCCATCCTGATGCTGATGCAAAGGGCTTTGTGGCGATGCCGAACATAAACACGGTCACGGAAATGGTGGATATGATGCAGGCTAATAGGGCGTATGAAGCATGTGTTACGGCTTTCGATGCATCGAAGAATATGGCACTTAAGACATTGGAAATGGGAAAGTAAAAAGTGAGTAAGAAGCGGGAATTACGCGCTAAAGAGTGGGAGGTAATCTAAGAATGAGCGACATATCGATTAGAGGTAATGCACTTCAGCCTTCAACAACGGCGGGTAAGTTAAAGGCTGGCGGACAGGGAGCGGAAACAGAATTTAGTGCAATCCTCAAGAGCAAGGTTAACGAGATCAACCAGCTTCAGTTGGATGCTGACCAGGCTATAACAAAGGTCGAAATGGGAAATTCCGGAAGCATCCATGACGCAGTCATTGCTCTGGAAAAGGCGGATCTCTCGTTCAGAAAAATGATACAGGTGCGGAATAAGATTTTAGAGGCCTATCAGGAAGTCATGAGAATGCAGGTTTGATATATCTTTGAATTATTTTGGTAAATACTATGAATCCTCTCAGTCAATTTATTGCCCCGATCTGGAAAGGCTTCAATACATTAGAGCCTTCAAGAAAGCTATCTCTTCTCGTCATATCCGCGGTCGCTCTTATAGGGATCGGAACGATGGTCTACTGGACCAACATGCCGGAGTATCATGTACTCTTTTCAAATCTTAATTCTGAAGACGCCGGGAATATTGTCGCAAGACTTCAGGAAAAAAAAGTGCTCTATAAGATGTCCGCCGCAGGTGATTCCATCCTTATCCCCTCTGAGAAGATCTCCGAAATGAGATTGGAGTTGGCATCTTTTGGGTTGCCTCAGGGCGGAGGTGTCGGATTTGAGATTTTTGACAATAAACCTTTTGGGGCAACAGAGTTTGTACAGCAGTTGAACTATCAGAGAGCTCTTCAGGGTGAGCTCTGCCGCACCATAAACGGGTTGGACGAGATACAGCAAAGCAGGGTGCACTTGGTCATACCGAAGAAATCTCTTTTCATAGAAGATCAGAAAAAGCCGACTGCTTCCGTGATTGTTAAATTGAAGTCGGGAAGAACTTTGCGCCCGCCGCAGATAGAGGGCATTGTTCACCTTGTGGCAAGCAGTGTGGAGGGGATGAATCCCTCTGATGTGATGGTCGTTGATAATAGCGGGAAGGTGCTCTCTACGATACAAGATGAATCAAAGCTGGCGAGAATGTCGAATTCTCAGGTTGAGTATCAGAGAAATGTCGAAAAGGACTTAACCGGCAGAGTGCAGTCGATGCTGGAGAAAGTCGTAGGCGAAGGAAAAGCGGTGGTCAGAGTCTCTGCTGATCTTGATTTCCGGATAACGGAAAAAACAGAGGAGAAATATGATCCCGAGGAACCTGTGGTGAGAAGCACGCAGCGCCAGTCACAAAAGTCAAGTTCCACCGCAGCAACTGCGGGTGGGCAGTCAACAATTGCTCCTGTAGGTGGAAAACAAGCTGGTACGACAGCGGTGAAACAGGGAACTGGCAGTGAACGCTTGGATGAAGTTGTGAACTACGAAATAAACAAGGTTGTCAGCAAGACGGTTATGCCCACAGGGGATGTGAAAAAGCTGTCCGTAGCCGTATTGATAGACGGGCCGTATGTGAAAAGCGATAAAGGGGTCGAAGAGTTTCAGCCGCGGTCGAAGAAGGAACTAACCGATCTGGAGGAACTGGTGAAGAAGGCGGCAGGCTTTGATGCAAAAAGGGGTGACCAGGTTGTCATTACCAACATCCCCTTTAACAAGGGTGAATTCGACTCTGGAGCGACCGGCAAAGAGACATGGCAGGAGAAGATAACCGTATTTTATCCCGTGGTTTTTCCTATAATGAAGTACATCGTAATGATTTTAGGTATTTTTCTGGCGATCATAGCGATACGGCCGCTCATCACGATGTTAATGGCACGAGGAAGAACGCCGGAGTATGCAACCCGGGGAGCTGCTGCGCCGACTACGAGTGAACTGGAAGGAACTACGAGTCCATTGGCTTTGGGAGAGAAAACAATAGGGGGAGAGACCGATCTTGTAAGACAGATGGCCAGTGCAGACGCCAGGCGATTTGCTGAATTATTGAGGATGTGGTTAAGATAAAGTGATTGGATCACAAGCATTATGAATGATGAAAAGGTGGCAATTTTGCTATTATCCTTAGATGAGGAAGTAGCCGCAAGGGTTATGAAAAATTTTAACTCTGCGGAGATTGAACGCATTGGCAAGCATATGAGCCGGCTCGACAGTGTGTCTATGGAGGACGTTAGCAATGTAGCCAAAGAGTTCTGCAATTTGGCAAGGCAGAAAGGAGGGGTTCTACCGGTTCATGGTGATACTTTGCGAAATCTTCTAGTCAAGGCCGCGGGAGCGGATACGGCTCACGACATATTGGCAAATATTGAAAGGACGGCGCCGCACGGCGAATCTTATAATAATCCTCTGACCAAAAAGCTGCAGGAAATAGATCCCCAAACACTGCTTGATTTTACAAAAACTGAACATCCTCAGACGATTGCCCTGATCCTCTCTTATATGGGAACTGAGCAGGCGGCAAACGTTCTGGAAGGGCTTTCCCCTGAACTAACGAGCGACATTATAAAAAGGATGGCCACCTTAAAGAGTGTCCCGCATGAGTTCGTAGCGGATATTGCGAAGACCCTTGAAAAAGAAATCATCAGCGGTGGTGTAAGCAGCCTTCAGCCCGGTGGCATTACCATGGTGGCTGACATTATGAACAAGATGAACCGGAGCACCGAGAATGCCATTATGAAATCGCTTGACGATAATGTTCCGGAAATAGCGGCGGAGATTCGAAAGAAGATGTTTACCTTTGAAGATATCCTCAATTTGGATGACAGGAGTATTCAGGAGCTATTGAGGGAAGTGTCCACGGAGGACTTAGGGCGAGCACTAAAAGTTGTAGATGAAGAGATGCGTGGTGTTATTTTCAAGAATATGTCCAAGCGCGGCGCGGAAATGCTGAAGGAGGATATAGAAATGATGCCCCCCATAAGGCTCTCGGAGATAGAAAAAAGCCAGAGAATAATTATCGATGTGACTAAGAAACTAGAAGGAGAAGGCAAGATTGTCATTATCCGCGGCGAGGGAGGCGATCAATTTGTCTGATAAGGTCATAAAATCAGAAAACATTGACTTGGTGAGTGCTACCCTTGGCAAAAAAAGAGAATTCGTAAGATTTCACACTAAAGAGAAGGGGGATGTCGGCATAAATGGCGGAAATAAGGCGAGAACCGGAAACAATTCAATTCACGCCGAACTTGCATCGAAGACTGAGAAGGCTGAGAAAGAGGTCTATGCCAAAGGGTTTGCTGAAGGTCTAAGAGCAGGTGCTGAGAGCGAGAGAAGGAGGTTGTCCGAGTGCATGGAGGCCTTTGCAAATTCTATGAGGGAGCTGGATAGATTAAGGAATGGATGCTTGGAAGGAAATGAAGAAAAGATTTTAGACCTCGTCTTTTCTGTAACGGAAAAGGTCATTAACCGTGAGATTTCGACAAGCAAGGACATAGTCCACGGTGTTCTAAAGAGTGCAATAAAACAGGTGCTCGACAGGGATGGGATAACTATCAGGCTGAACCCCGAAGACTACCGATATATGATGGAGATAAATCCCGGGATAGTCGATGGTTTCGATGAAATAAGGAATATGTCTATCGTGGAGGACAGCAGCATCAGGAGAGGTGGTGTTGTTATAGATACATCGTCCGGCGAAGTGGATGCGAGGTTGGATCAACAACTTCATGAGGTCAGGAAGGCGATGTCCGGCAAGAGATGAATAGCGAGAAGAGGTACGAAGCATGAATGAATCAAGCGCCGGGATGGCCTTTGATTACGTTAAATATCATAGGTTGATTAAACAGGCGAACCCCATTAAAGTTTACGGTAAAGTGAGCCAGGTCATTGGTCTAGTGGTGGAAGGTCAGGGTCCCTGCACTTCAATCGGAGAAATGTGTGAAATCTATTCGGAAGGCAGCGACGATCCTCTCAGCGCCGAGGTCGTAGGTTTCAAGACCGGCAAAGTTCTCATGATGCCGATTGAGGGTATCCGCGGCGTGGGACCAGGCTGCAAGATTGTATCACTTGGGAAGAAGGCGAATGTCAGAGTAGGGAAAGGTCTTCTGGGGCGAGTGATTGACGGCATGGGGGATCCGATTGACGGAAATGGGCCGATTGAGTTTCAAACAGAATACCCTATCTATTTCAGTCCCATCAATCCGCTGTGCAGGAAGAGAGTTACAGAGGTCATGGATCTCGGAATAAGGGCTATAAATTCTCTACTCTCGTGCGGAAAGGGACAGAAGATGGGGATTTTTTCCGGGTCGGGCGTTGGCAAGAGTGTTCTCTTGGGGATGATGGCAAAAAACACGAGGGCCGATGTAAACGTCATAGGGCTCATCGGTGAGAGGGGACGGGAAGTTCGTGAGTTCCTGGAAAAGAATCTCGGCAAAGAAGGTCTCGATAGATCAGTCGTTGTTGTCGCTACATCGGATACGCATCCCCTCATACGAATGAGAGCTGCTTATGTAGCCACGTCCATTGCAGAGTATTTTCGGGACGAGGGCAGAGACGTGCTCCTCATGGTTGATTCATTGACCAGATTCGCTATGGCACAGCGAGAAGTCGGTCTTTCCATCGGAGAGCCGCCAACGACGAAAGGGTACACGCCTTCAGTATTTAGTCTTATGCCGAAGCTGCTTGAAAGGGTAGGTGCCGTAGAAGGAAAGGGAAGCATAACTGGTCTGTACGCAATCCTGGTTGAGGGTAATGACTTTGATGAGCCAATTGCTGATTCGGCAAGATCGATTCTGGACGGACACATCATACTATCCCGCAGTATGGCGGCGAGGAATCATTACCCGGCAGTGGATGTCCTAAACAGTATCAGCAGGGTCATGACTGACATCGTGGATAGCGAACACAAGTTGAAGGCCAATCAAATCTTGAATATCCTTGCAACATACAGAAAGGCGGAAGACCTCATAAACATAGGAGCTTATGTAAAGGGCAGCAACCCTGAAGTGGATTATGCGATTGACATGATTGGCAGAGTAAATGCCTTCCTGATGCAGGCAATTGATGAGAAAGTAGGTTTTGCAGAAAGCAGAAGGGATATGTTTGCCCTCTTTGCATAGGTTAGGTAAGTATGTTTCAATTCGATCTGGAGGTGGTATTAAACTTTAGGTTACAAGTTGAGGAGCAGTGTCAGCTCTCATTGGCCGAAGCGGTGAAGAGGCTGCAGGTCGCTATGGATATCTTGAAAGGTTTGCAAAAGAAAAAAGATGATCTGATCAGGCATTTTGAAAGAATGCAGGAAAATACCCTGACTTCAGACGTCATAGCGCGCCACTTTATCTTTATTGAGTTTTTGAAATCCAAAGAAGAAAAGCAGAAGGCTATCATAACAAATATGCAGGAGGAAGTGAGTGCCAAGAGGCAGGACCTCCTGGAGGCCGTTAAAAAAAGGAAGGCGATGGACGTCCTCCGGGAGAAGAAAAATGCGGCATATGTTTCCGAGATGGCGGCTAAAGCCCGTAAGGAACTAGATGATTTTGCACTAATCAAATTTGGCAACGGTATGAGAAAATGAAAAAGGCAGTTATCGCTATTGAAATTCTTCTTGTGCTTCTCTTTATGGCAAAGATTCTTGCCATAGGCGAAATTGTGAAGAGGTCGGAAATTTCCAACTATCTGTTATGGCCAGTCACGTCTGCACTCGCTGATTCGTCGCCGCAAACAAGTGTTGATTCTCCATCAAGAGACGTTTCTATAGATACATTGGCTTCAGAAAGAAGTTTTATGTCCACCTTGGCAGATAGGGGGAGGCAATTAGAAAACAGGGAACATGGTGTGAAATTTGAGGAAAAGAAGATCAATTTACTGAGGAACGAGATTGTAGCAAGAATAGAAGTGATCCGGGGTCGGGAAGAGAAAATGGCGTCTCCTCAGCAATCTGCTGGATTTGAAGATAACACAAGATTCAAAGAATTGGCCAAGGCGTACGAAGCGACTCCTCCAGATAAGGTCGGCGCTCTATTAAACAAAATGGATAGCAAAACGGCAGCGGGGATTATCATGCAGATGAATGTCAAGAAAGCCGGTGCCGTATGGGGACAACTCAACCCTGAGAAGGCTGTGGAGATCACCAAAGCCATCGCCGGCATATAATACCTTCTCCAGCATTCTCCAGATCATTACAAATTGACTGCACCCCAGCATTTAAGCATTTATTATAGTACTTCTGCAGAAAGGAAGAGTCCATATTTTTCTGACAAATCTTGGCCTTTCCCGAGGCTGTATGACGCCGGCTTGGCACCCGCAAAACCTATCATCTTGTCATTCTTTAGGCTGATTCTGAACTCCTCCAAGTAGAGAGGGACTTCTCGGAAAAATCTTTATTCTGCTCTGCACCCTATACGCCTTCAAGGAGGATTTACAACATATATTCTCCGTCAGTCCTGTGAAACACACAGAGCTTTTCTCATTTTATCGCAGGTATTTTTTGTCGATTGTCGAGTGATTAGAGTGGGCAATATTTGCCCTCTTCGAGACTCCATCAGCTTTATCTTTCCATAACATATCAAAGTTATTCATTATTTAATTAGCATATGCCATGGCATGTCTCTTGCTCATCCCCACCTTAAAAAATGCCAGAGGCTAAAATGAATTCTTCAATACCCGAGGTGACATTGAGAGAAAGCGCGAGCAATCAGTCCGCTGGTCAGAACCTGTCCTCCGTTAAAAAGAAGGGCAACGGGAATGATAGCCCAGCAGGCCTTATCGGCCTGATCGGAGGGCAGGGATCATTTGCCAGTTTACTCAGGCAGGAAGGTATAGCTTCTTGTGAAATTGGAGGGGAGATATCATCTGAAAAGAATGCGATGACATCTTCCGGAATTCCGTCAACAGGAGAAGTTTCAGAGGCGAAGACGAAAGGGAAATGGAACGCCGAAATGTCAGGAAAAACCCAAATCCTCAAAGGGGATGAGATCACGGGTGAAGACGATGCGGCGAATCAGCCGAAGGGATCCTATGTTCATGAGGGGGAGGTTTTAAGCATTGGATTAGTTCCAGAACAGGGAAAGAGAGTATCATTGAAGCAGGGAATAGATGGACTTGGCAGTGCAGAGAAGGCGCCTTCAGGGGAGGCAAATCTCTTGGATGGTGAAGCAGGCAGTGAGTCAGCAGCTTTATCAACTAGCGGTTTAAAGGGAAACAGTCTTACTGGAAAGAACTCAGCCGATGGAGTGAGAGGCTTTTCCGGTGATGAAATGGAAGATCAGAAATACCGGCACGACCTAGACCCGTCGAAGGGATCAGATGTCAAAGGATCGAGTACCAGCCAAGTTTCACCGGATCCCAAAGGAAGCGAGATGCTATCGACAAAGGATGGCACCCAATACTCTGCTGACGTTGTGAAAGACAAGATGACTTCCATCCATCAGATACAAACAGAAAGTCAGAAAATAGAGAATTATAAGAATCTTTCCGTAGGGGGGGGTAAATCAGAAAGTTCTCTAGAGCACGTAGCTAATGACATGCAGACAGGCAAGGCTGGATCGTCGCCGTCAACAGCACAGACTTATTTTTCTATGGTCAATGGTGTTTGGAATGATGCGGTAACAAGCACGAATGATAGAACTGGCGCTACTCTTAGTTTCCAGGAAGTTGCAGGTCAAATCATAGATGGTGCCTCAAATTTATTGATGAAAGGTTCCAGCAGGATAGTCATCACCCTGGAGCCGCCAAATCTTGGCACATTGAATATGGATATCCGGGTTCAGCATGATATGGTCAGGATGTCGCTGGTTGCAGATAATTATGAGGTTAAGCAGGTTTTGAATTCTAATCTAGACCAATTGAAAACTGCATTGCAGGGTCAAGGGTTAAACATTGACCGTTTTGACGTCCTCGTTAATGAGAGATCCCATGACGGTAATCAGGGTTTTCAGCAGGGCGGCGGCGCCCTCTTTGACGGAGGACGAGGAAGAAGAGACGATACGCAAAGTGGCAGTTTGCTGCCTCAGATGTTGCCATCAGGTGGGAAAGAATTGAATGAACCTTATTCGGGTATTATAAGTTTATTTGTATAACTAATAAATGAAGTAAACGAGGTGAACAGTATGAGTAGTTCTTCAGTAACAGGTGTTAACGGCGGAACCACGGTTGCCGGCACGTCAAGTAATCAAGTGTTGACGCAGGATGATTTCCTGCAAATGCTGATTGCCCAGCTTCAAAATCAGGACCCTCTTAATCCTCTTTCGGGAACGGATTTTGCCGCCCAACTCGCCCAGTTTTCGAGTCTTGACCAATTAACAAGTATAAATACGCAGCTGACTTCTCTGGCCTCTACCCTTTCATCTACGAACAGCAGTCAGGTAGTTAGTCTCATTGGAGATGAAGTTGTCGCGAATGGAAGCGCTGTCACGGTTAGCGGAACCTCAACAACCCTTGCCTATAATTTGTCGCAGAATGCCACGCAAGGAACTATCCAGATTTATAACAGTAACGGAAATCTAGTAAACACCCTTACATTTGGTCAGGAACAATCAGGTAACAACACAATGAACTGGGACACCTCTAGTGTGAATCCGGGCACATATACGTTCAAGGTATCTGCTGTGGACGGTAGCGGGAATGCAGTGACCGCGACGACGATGACGACCGGTATTGTGACAGGGGTTTCATACCAAAACGGGGTCCCATATCTTTCAGTGAACGGACAGAATATCGCTTTAACTGATGTACAGTACATCACGACGTCAGGGAATTGAAGTCATAGATTATGGGTTTCAGTGATTGGAGCAGGCTATTCAAGGGCATGCAAATACACTCATTAAATACACAAATATTGAGTAAACAAATACAAGGAGGTAATTAACATGGGAAGTGCATTATATGCGGGAATCTCGGGCTTGAATGCCAGTTCCACAGAGATGGATGTTATCGCAAATGATATCGCTAACGTCAACACGGTTGGTTATAAGGCCCAAACTACATTTTTTGCTGATGTGTTGAGCCAGAGCCTCTCGGGCGGCACGGGGAATATGCAGGTTGGTCGTGGCGTAGAAGTATCGGACGTTGAAACGCAGTTCGGTCCCGGTTCTTTTGAGACCACGTCAAATGCGACGGATTGCGCCATCAACGGGGATGGATTCTTTATAGTCAAAGATCCAAACGGCACTTCTTATTACACACGGGCAGGATCCTTCAACCTTAATGCTGACGGCGATCTTGTCGATACGAACGGTTACACAGTTCAAGGTTACAATCTCTTTGGTGGCAATCAGAACAGCATTTCAAACATAGACCTGACTAACATACAGTCGGCCCCTGAAACGACAAGCACATTCTCCATTGGCGCAAATCTGGACGCCGCAACAGCGGCAGGGGGCACTTTTTCGACCACGCAGACGGCGTATGATTCCCTGGGGGGTAGCCACACCCTCAGTGTTACATATGAACAGACCGCTTCAACTGGTGTATGGAGCGCACAGGCCGCCTTGGACGGGGTGAATGCGAAAAGCCAAAGCTATAACGACCTCAAGTTTGATAGTACGGGTAAACTCACGGGGATGTATACAATTACCCCAGCTACAGTGGCCGGTGATGGAACAGATGTAGTAGCCGGTACCCCAGTATACAACAACCTAGGAGATTTGTATGACCAATCTGCAAGTATCGTACTTAAAGAAGGAGCCACTGCAGGGACATGGACAGTAACAAATGATGGCGGTTACACCAATTTGTCAGTATCACAAAGTGTTGCAAAGACTGTTAATATTGACCTCTACGGTACAGGCAACATCGATATCAAAGTGCCCCTGACAACAGACCTGGGAGGGGGCACCCTCACTATCCCCACACGTACTCTTTCAGCTGAGTCTGCTCCGGTAAACATTCCCGTTACCTTTGCCACGCTTTCCGATGGAGCAACCATCGGCAGTGGCGGTATAGTTAACTGGAACCTCACCGGGACCGGGGCTCTGTCGATCACCGATTACGCCAGCGCGGCTGTCATTAACTCGACCTCTAATGACGGCTATGCCTCCGGCACATTGCAAAGCGTTGCTGTAAAGTCTAACGGGATAGTAAGTGGTTCTTTCACAAATGGGCAGACAGCAGATGTGGCGCAGCTTGTCCTTGCAAATTTCGCCGCCCCCGAGGGCCTGCAAAAAGAGGGGTCCAATCTGTTTGGTGAAACGATAACCTCAGGACAGCCCGTCGTGAACGTTCCCGGTAGTTCCGGAATGGGTACTATCCAGTCAAACAGCCTTGAACAGTCAAATGTCGATATCGCTACGGAATTCATCAATATGATAACAGCACAGAAAGCCTATTCAGCAAACGCGAGGGTCATAACCACCGAGGACCAGATGCTTCAGGATCTGATAAATATCAAGAGGTAATATAGAGTAACCTGTTAATCCGTAAATAATGGCTGAGGAAACATCCTCAGCCATTATTTTTTCTGTCAAATTTCTGACTATTTGTCAAAAGAACCCTTGTAAAAATATTTGCGGCAACACTTCAATGCTTTAATTCAAAATGAGGTGTGAGCGCGTCCCTCCCTCGAAACTTGTAAAATATCAGCAATATCAGAGAAATAAATGATTAATGTGGCCAGGCTTATGCCCTTGCACTTAGATCTGTGCGTCGGTCTTTCATCGGGCCATGCGCATCCGCTTTCATCTTTCTGGTATATTATTTGCTACTACAGTTAATGAAGATTTAACGTGAAGGTGTTTCAGACACGTATAAAAATTTTATTATGATTACGAGGGGGCGATGGCAAGAGAAGAAAAGGACGAGCAGGTCGTAGAGGATGTTCCACAAAAGAAAAAACTACCTCTGAAAAAGCTTATTATCATAGGTGTTGCAGTACTGATAGTCGCGGTTGGCGCTACCGTAGGGGCCATCTACTATAAGAAAATGTCCGATAAGAAAGAGCAGGTGCAGCAACAGGTGCCCGTGGCAGCCGTATGGCCGATGGAGCCCTTTATAGTGAATATATTGGATCAGGGCACCGATCGGTATTTGAAAATTGTCGTCGAGTTGGAAATTTCGGACAAAAACTGTATCGCAGAGTTGAACCAGTTAAAGCCAAAAATGAGGGATAATGTCTTAGACCTTCTCTCATCAAAATCTTACAAGGACATCGTTGATATTAATGGCAAGCAGCGCCTGCGTGACGAGATAATGATGCGGCTGAATAGCTTTCTGACAGGAGGAAAAATCGCCAAGGTTTATTTCACGGAATTCGTGGTGCAGTAGTTGATACCGATGGTTATGATGATACATATCAGGCATGTTTTTAACACAATAGCATAAGGAAGAGACTGAGCCAAATTTGAGGATAGGTTCTTTAAAAGAGAGATCTTTTTATAAGGACTCAATCACAGAAACCGATCAGAGGCAGGGAACCGATCATTCAGGAGATAAGGTGCAATAAGGGGTTTTCTTATGTCCCAAATATTATCACAGGAAGAAGTAGACGCTCTTCTTAAGGGGATATCGGATGGCGACGTAGAGACGGAGTCGCAGAAAGAACATGACCCCTCTGTCGCCGTCTGTTATGACCTGACTAGCCAGGATCGTATAATCCGGGGGAGAATGCCTACCCTCGAGATGACAAACGAAAAGTTCGCACGCTTCTTCAGGGCCTCTCTTACATCGCTGTTGAGAAAGGTTGTCAGTGTCACCGCCTTATCTATTGATACCATAAAGTATGGAGACTTCCTCAAGGCATTGCCTGTTCCCACGAGCCTGCATCTTTTCCGGATAGATCCGTTAAGAGGGAATGCGATAGTTGTTGTTGAGCCAAAAGTAATATTCACTCTTGTGGACATAGTCTTTGGAGGCTCGGGGAGAGACGTGTTTAAAGTGGAGGGCAGAGAATTCACGGCCATTGAAAACGGCCTGATCAAAAAGGTTGTCTTGGGCGCCCTGCTTGACCTGGAGAAGGCATGGAAGACTCTGTTAGATGCGAAAATGACCTATCAGAGGTCTGAAGTTAATCCTCAGTTTGCACATATAGTTCCTTTGTCCGACGTTGTCATAGTCGTTAATTTTGAGATCGAGATGGATTATACGTCTGGCGTCATGTCTTTGTGCATCCCATACTCAACGCTCGAACCTATCAGGGAAAAATTGCAGGCAGGGTTTCAAAGTGACCAACTTGAGGTTGATAAAGATTGGGAAAAACGTTTGAGGGAAGAAATGATGTCTTCCAGTCTCGAGCTGGTGGCCCAGTTGGGACGGACCCATCTTTTGACCCGGGATGTGCGTGATCTTAAAATAGGAGATGTGATTCTGCTGGATCGATATGCATCAGACAGCATAGATGTTTACGTGGAGGGCGTCCCTAAGTTTAAGGCGTATCCAGGCGTGCATAGGGGAAATCAGTCGTTACAGATCCAACGCTTAAATAGCAAAAGAGAGGTTACTCAATATGGAGCAGAATGAAACAGATAATCTGACAAGGGGGCAGGATTCTGACAATAAAGCGGATGAGAATGTTACCTTGGATGATGCCAAAGAGGGTATGGAGGCACCTAAGAAGCAGACGAAAACCTCGGCAAGCACGGCAAATTTTGAGGAGCTCCAGCAAACGGAACGAAAAGGCAGTGCCGCCATAGATATTGATTTTATTCTGGACATTCCTCTCACCGTAACCGTTGAACTTGGCAGGGCAAGAATGATGATCGGAGAGCTTCTACAGCTGGGACAGGGATCTATCGTTGAGTTGGCAAAGTTCGCCGGGGAACCGATGGATGTCTTTATTAACCAGAGATTGATAGCGAAGGGTGAAGTAGTGGTAGTCAACGAAAAGTTTGGCATTCGCCTGACCGATATTGTCTCGCCCGCGGAGAGGGTCGGCAAACTCAAATAGGAGAACTCAAATGGGTGCAGTAGATTTCTTTTCGTCACTGGTGAAAATGATATCGGCACTTGCCGTGGTCTTGGGGATAATGATAGGCGCGATGTTTTTTCTGAGGAAGTTTGTAAGGGGCACAGGAACAAGCCTCGATGACGGGAATTACATCAAAATCATATCAACCAGATATATAGGACCAAAATGCAGCATAATGCTTATGGATGTCCTGAATAGCATACTAGTCGTCGGCATTGCAAATAATCAGATTACCATGCTCACAACAATTTCAGATCCCAAATCCTTGGAGCAACTGAAGGATTCCGAAAGAAAAAATAAGAATCCCATCTCCTTCCTCAATAATCTGAGTTCATACAGAAACCGGCTGTTCGCCCAGGGCCACAAGAGGCGGGGGTCTAGAGAAAATGACTAGTTGGAGCCGTAAGAATCGAATGAAGTGTGTGGTTTCCTTTCTGGTTCTTGCCGGGCTCTTGTTCTTAATTGTCCCTTCCGCGTGGTCTGAACCCCTCCCTATTCCCACTATTAATTTGAATATCGGCGGTTCCGGGGAATCAGGCCAGGTTTCGACGGTTCTTAAGCTCCTTCTCTTGCTTACTATATTGGCCCTTGCTCCTTCTATCCTTATTATGTTGACTTCATTTACGAGGATCGTTGTTGTGTTCTCTCTTCTGAGGCATGCGCTGGGCACGCAACAGCTTCCTCCCAATCAGGTCATCATCGGGTTGTCACTTTTTCTAACCTTTTTTATTATGACACCCGTCTGGGAAAAGGTTAATACCCAGGCCCTCCAACCGTATTTCAATAATCAGATATCAGGCGAAAGGGCCTTTGAGCTCAGCAGTCAACCGGTCAGGGATTTCATGATGAAACAGACGAGGGAAAAGGATCTCGCCCTCTTCGTAAAGATGTCCAAAGCGAAAAGACCCGAATCACCGGCAGACATATCCCTGTCTGTATTGATACCCTCCTTTGTAATCAGCGAGTTAAGGACAGCTTTTCAGATTGGATTCTTGATATATATGCCGTTTCTGGTACTGGACATGGTCGTTGCCAGTGTACTTCTTTCCATGGGAATGCTTATGCTTCCGCCAATCATGGTAAGCCTTCCCTTCAAGTTACTGCTCTTCGTCCTCGTTGATGGTTGGTATCTGATCGTAGGGTCTTTGGTTCAAAGTTTCGGACCGTCTTAATTCAACTTCGGAGGATATTAGAGATGTCCAGTGATTTCGTAATAGGTTTGGCAGTGGAAACCATAAAAGTGACCCTGTTGATATCGGCCCCAATGCTGCTTATGGGTCTCATTGTCGGACTCGCCATCAGTATATTCCAAGCGGTTACGCAGATTCAAGAGATGACCTTAGTTTTTGTTCCAAAGATTGTGGCTGTCTTGATTGCTCTCATTATATCATTACCCTGGATGCTGAATATAATGATCACATATACCCAAAACATATTGTCAAATTTCCCCACGTATATACGGTGACCTGAAGTGAAGATACTCTTGTACTTGTATCAAGCATGAAATTCTCCGATTAGTTCAACTTTCGCATATGCCGAACATGTCAGCAGAACAGGTGGAAATATTAGCTCTGATTTTTCTTCGAGTCAGTGCGATAGTTGTGACAATCCCCATAGTGGGAGACAGCACTGTTCCCTTGAAGATCAAGGGAGGGTTATCGCTACTGATTACACTTCTCCTCTTTCCCGTCGTTCCCACTGGGGCATGGAAACTGAGTTCTGACATTCTTTCTCTAGTATTCCGCATGTCCGGAGAGATCATGATCGGCGTCATGGTTGGGTTTACTTCCCGGCTGATTTTTGATGGGATCCAGCTTGCCGGACAGCTTATAGGTTTTCAAATGGGCTTCTCCATTGTGAACGTGATCGATCCCATCAATAATGAGCAGGTGTCCATTATATCTCAGTTTCAGTATCTTGTTGCAGTCCTGATATTTCTGATCATGAACGGCCATCACATTTTCTTGTACGCCATAGGGGAGAGTTTCAGAATAGTTCCCCCTCTCGGGTTTCATTTTTCGGGAGAGTTGATGCAGCTGATTCTTGGCTTCGTGAAAAATATGCTGGAAGTTGCAATCAAGACAGGAGCGCCGATAATTGCTGTTTTGTTATTTATGAGCGTTGGTCTAGGATTGGTGGCAAGGACGGTACCCCAGATTAACATATTCATAGTCGGGTTTCCCTTGCAGATAGCCATCGGTCTTATCGGTATCGGATTAACGCTACCGGTCTTTCTGCGAGTTGTTGAGAGTTATTTCTCAAATCTTGAGGGAGAGATTATTTCGCTTCTCCGTCTGATGCGATAAATGAAGACATTTTTTTGACTGGAGCGTCATCAAATCTTCAAGAGGCATCTGTTGAATGCTGCAGTTCTAATAAGGTTTTCTAAGAACCACTTGAGAGATATCACAGAGACTGGGTCATGGCAGACAACGATAGCGATCAGGAAAGAACACAGCCGGCAACACCCAAAAGACGGGAAGATGCAAGAAAAAAGGGGCAGGTTGCAAAGAGCCACGAAGTTGCCTCGGTTGCGATACTGCTGGCCTGCATTACATATTTTAATTTTGACTCAACACGCCTGGTCAAGAATCTGATGGATAATCTCAGCGGGTTTCTGAGATCATCCGGGACCTTGCTTATCAATACCAATAATATTCAATCTCTTGCCGTGAAATGGGTATATGAATTCTTCATCCTTATTGCGCCACTCCTTCTGACTGTGCTTATCGCAGCATTCTTAGCCAACTTTGTCCAGGTGGGCTTCTTCTTCTCGGCAGATGCACTCGCACCTCGGTTTTCTAAGATTGATCCGGTCAAAGGATTTAAGAGACTGTTCTCGCTGAAATCATTTGCCGAATTGATCAAGAATATAATGAAGCTGTCTATCGTGGGTTATGTCGCGTACTTCACGGTAAAGGGCGAAGTGGACGGACTTCCTTCCCTGATGGATCGTAGTATCGGAGAGATAACAGCCTACATGGGGGTGATTTCATTCAAAATTATTTTGAGAACGTCGTGGGTGCTGGTTGTCCTGGCAGTCCTGGATTATGTGTATCAGCGCTGGGAGCACGAAAAGGGTCTGAAGATGTCAAGGCAGGAAATAAAGGATGAATTCAGACAGACGGAGGGGGATCCTCTGATAAAGGCCAGGATAAGGCGGATTCAGAGGGACATGGCCAGGAAGAGGATGATGGCCAAGGTACCAAAGGCCGATGTTGTGATCACAAACCCTGACCACATTGCAGTGGCGCTCGAGTATGATCAAATGAAGATGTTTGCCCCTGTCGTTGTTGCCAAGGGAGCGGGTTTTCTTGCTGAAAGAATAAGAGAGCTGGCAAGGCAAAACAATGTGCCTGTTATCGAGAACAAGCCTTTGGCACAGGTATTGTATAAAATGGTAAAAGTAGAAGAGGCAATACCGGAAAATTTGTACAAGGCCGTAGCTGAGGTGTTAGCTTATGTTTACGGCTTGAAGGAAAAACGGATAGCGGTGTAAAGCAAAATGACGACTAACGCAAGGACTGATTCTATCCAAATGTGGGAAAAAAGCGGGACCGCCATTCTGGGTATCGGCGTTATCGGTGTGCTTATAATCATGATCATACCGCTGCCGACATTCCTCCTCGACTTGCTTCTTTCATTTAATATTACCATCTCCATTGTTATTCTGCTTATGTCAATGTATGTCCTGAGGCCTTTAGATTTATCCTCTTTCCCGTCCATCCTTCTCACGGTAACCCTGCTCAGGTTATCTCTGAATGTGGCTTCAACGCGTTTAATTCTGCTTCGCGGCAATGAAGGAACAGCCGCCGCCGGCCAAGTCATCAAGGCCTTCGGTACTTTTGTGGTGGGTGGAAATTATCTCGTCGGTCTCATAGTATTCTTCGTTCTCACCCTCATCAACTTTGTTGTCATTACCAAGGGTGCCACGAGAATAGCGGAAGTTGCAGCGCGGTTTACATTGGATGCCATGCCGGGCAAGCAGATGAGCATTGACGCGGATCTCAATGCGGGCCTCATTACAGAGGCGGATGCACGAAGGAGAAGAGCCGACACTGAAAGAGAGGCAGATTTCTATGGGGCGATGGATGGAGCAAGCAAGTTTGTCAGGGGTGATGCAATCGCAGGAATCGTCATCATCTTGATCAATATTGTAGGCGGATTGATCATCGGGGTATTACAGAAAGGCATGGACATTGCGGATGCGGCCCATACATATACTCTCCTCACCATTGGTGACGGCTTGGTAACTCAGGTACCTGCTCTTATTGTATCAACTGCCGCAGGCATGCTGGTCACGAGATCTACAGCTTCCTCCAATCTCGGTGCTGACCTTACTAGCCAGCTTTTTGTCCAACCGAAAGCTATAGCAACGGCGTCGATTATGCTCTTCATATTCGGCCTGATTCCCGGTATGCCGAAAGTTTCTTTCATGATCATTTCCCTGCTCAGCGGTTTCCTGGCATTCAACCTCTTTAGGTTAGCAAAGAAAACGGAAGTGATCAAAAAAGAAGAAGCACCGGTAGTCGCAACTCAAGAGTCTGTAGAAAGACTCTTGGCATTGGATCTCATGGAACTTGAAGTTGGCTATGGGTTGATTTCCCTCGTAGATGCGGCTCAGGGTGGAGAACTTCTGCAGCGAATCAAGTCTCTGAGAAAGCAATTGGCTCTGGATATGGGGTTCATAATACCGGCCATCCATATTAGAGACAATCTTCAGCTTAAGCCCAACGAGTATTCGTTTCTCTTGAAAGGAGTTGAAATAGCAAGGGGCGAATTGATGCCCGGCCACTTTCTTACTATAGCTCCGGAGGGTCGAGGAACAATAATAAGGGGAGTGGAAACGAAAGAGCCGGCATTCGGTCTTCCTGCGTTCTGGTTAACTGAAAAGGAAAAGGAGAATATCCAGGCGAAGGGTCTTATAGTTGTTGATTGTGCCACTGTAGTTACCACTCATCTGACAGAAATAATCAAATCAAATGCCGACGAGTTGCTGGGCAGGGAAGAAGTCCGAGCACTCTTGGATAATTTGGCCCTCAGTCATCCCAAGGTCGTTGAGGAACTCGTTCCCAATGTGATTCCTCTCGGAACGGTTCAGAAGGTCTTGCAGAGGCTCCTCAGGGAAAGGATCTCCATTCGCGATCTCCTTACGATACTGGACACGCTGGCAGACTACATGGCGATTACAAAAAATGTGGATTTGTTGACCAGTTATGTGAGGCAGGCATTAGCGAGGACAATATCAAAACAGTACATGGACGATAAAGGAAACATCTCTGTTGTAATTGTGTCACCGGAGATTGAAGATCATATCAACAATGCCATCCAACACACCGAATATGAATCGTACCTCGTCGCAGATCCCAATTTGATACAGAGAATTGTAAATAATCTGCAGAGATTTATCAGTACATTTACGACAAGAGGACTCCATCCGATAGTCCTCTGTTCACCAAAAACAAGAATTCATTTAAGGAAGGTATTGGAGAGGTTTTTCCCAAATATCATTATCCTTTCCCACAATGAGATCACACGCGACGTGAATATTAATTCGCTGGGCATGGTGGAGTTGAAAAATGCAGATCAAAAGATATGAAGTGAGCAGTATTCAGGAAGCAATGAACAAGATTAGGATGGATTTGGGTGAAGAAGCCGTCATCCTGTCGACAAAAAGATTGAGGGGCGGGAAAGTGCCGCTCTTCGAGGTGACTGCTGCCAGAGACGAAAAAGAGAAGAAGGTCGATTCCCATAAGCCACGTGAGACGCATAAAAGCGGAAGCCAACGCGTGAGTGCCTCAGCCGAGATGGATATGATCAGAAACGATCTTATGGAAATGAAATCTCTTATCAGGGACATAAAAAGAGAAGATCCCATTCGTAAAGAACTCAGCCAATTAAGAGAGTATATGAACAATCTGATGAATGTCCTGGGCCATTGGGAGAAGAATTTATTTCCCGGGTTGCCATCGCAGATCTATTATCATTTGGTAGCAAATGGTATATCTCCGGAAAGGGCCTACAGGCTGGTTAATACAATAGCCAAATTAGATAATTTTGAAGATATATGCAAATCATTGGAAAATACGATCACAAGTTCTATCCCTGTTACGGAGGGAAGGAAGAAAAGAGGTGTTATCGCCTTCGTTGGTCCCACTGGCGTCGGCAAGACGACAACCCTTGCTAAACTGGCGGCACGGTATTCAATGAATGAGAGATTAAGTGTCGGCCTTATATCGGCAGATACCTACAGGATAGCTGCAGCCGATCAACTAAAGACCTATGCAAAGATTATGGGGCTTCCTATAAAGGTGGTTTCTGAGAAAGGGGAGTTCAAAGAGGCCCTCAGCAGCTTTTCCGACAGAGACCTGATCATGGTTGATACACCGGGAAAGAGTCGCAAGGATCAAGGCTACATAGAAAAACTGCGCGATTTTCTGAGTGTCGGAGTTCCTGTGGAGACCAATCTCCTTTTGAGTTTGACGGCAAGCAGGGAAAACATGCTGGAGGCTGCTTCCAGGTTTGACATGGTTAATTATGATAACATCATATTTACAAAAGTGGATGAAGCGACAGGCTTAGGTTCCATGTATGATGTGATAGATGAAGTTGGCAAACCAGTTTCTTATCTGACCGTTGGGCAGAATGTGCCTGATGATATAGAAGATGCCAATCCGGGCAGAATTGCGAGACTAATAATGCATCAGTCATAGACTATGGAGGATTAAAGTGGATCAGGCTGCGGTTCTTAGAATGATGAAGGAAACAGACAAAGGGGTTCATAAGATGGCGTCAATAATCAAGCATGAAGGCAATGTCGCCGGTGACGGAGAAAAAGAGAATATCAGGGTCATTGCAGTTACCAGCGGAAAAGGGGGGGTTGGAAAGACGTTCATAGCGGCTAATCTTGCCTATATTATCTCGAGAATGAAGAAGAAGACTTTAATTATTGATGCAGACATGGGGCTGGCAAATATCGATGTCATCTTGGGAATATCCCCGAAATACAACATGCATCATGTTTTCCTTGGCGAGAAGTCCATGTCGGAAGTAATTGTGCCTGGCCCGGGCGGCATTAAGATCTTGCCTGCAGCTTCAGGCATCCAGGAGATGGCGGAACTCTCTAAAGGTCGGAAGCTTGCACTCATTGACGAGTTTAATGATTTGAACGATAGTTTTGAATTTGTGTTTATCGATACGGCTGCCGGCATAACGGAAAACGTTTTATATTTTAATATGGCTGCGAAGGAGATAATTGTCGTTGTTTCACCTGAACCAACTTCCCTGACAGACGCATACGCCCTGATTAAATTGCTCTATCATGGTCGTGCCGAAAAAAGAATCTTGCTCATCGTTAATATGGTGAAAAACTCCCACGAGGCCAGGGAAGTTTTTACGAAATTAAGTAAAGCGACGGAACACTTCCTAGATCTTTCAATTGAATATCTGGGTTATATAATCTATGATGACAAGGTGACAGAAGCGGTTAAGCAACAGAGGATGTTCACGGAAACCTACCCCTATGCGCAGGCGATTAAATGCCTATCATCAATAGCTAAGAAGATATGCCGTGAAAGACCAGAGAAGTATAATTTCGGAAGCATAAAATTCTTTTCACGAGCCATCGTTGGTGGAGATCATGGATAGAAAAAGGCGTGATGAACTCTTCATGGACGGGAAGAAACGAGATGAATTCATCATGAAATACGCTCCTCTCGTTAAAAATATAGTTGAGAGGATTTCTGCAAGGCTGCCATCGCATCTGAATGTTAAGGAAGATTTGATAAATGTGGGTGTCATTGGTTTGATCTCATCCATCGAAAAGTTTGATAAGAAAAGAAATGTGAAGTTCGAAACATATGCCAGCTTCAGAATCCGGGGTGCCGTGCTCGATGAACTGAGGGCAAGGGACTGGATGCCCCGCTCGACAAGGAATAAGCATTCAAAGTTGGAGCAATCCTTCTCTTCCCTTCAAAAGATGCTGGGGAGACCACCGGACGAGGAAGAAATGTGCCGGTATCTCAATATTTCCCTAGAGAAATACCATAAGGTTCTCGATGATGCAAAAGGGATAACACTTCTCAGCAGCGAAGACCTTCCTCCAGATTATCATGAGACTTATGAAAATTACAATTTTCTGGAAGATATAGAACAGAAGAACCCCTTTTCATTTCTTGCAACTAATGAATTGAAGGGTATATTGAAAAAGGCCATAGATGCCCTGCCGGAGAAAGAGAGATTGGTCTTATCGCTTTATTACTATGAGGAACTGACCATGAAAGAGATAGGCAGGGTGGTGAGTCTGACAGAGTCAAGGGTCTGTCAGCTTCATACGCAGGCTATCTTGAGACTGAGAGGCACCCTTAAAGAACTCCGAGGGGTGTATTGTTGAAGTCTGTTTTGAGATGAAAGAGGTCTTTTAATATGGTGCGAAAAGTAGATCTCGATCTCTTGGAAGAACTTGATATTCCCGGGACAGAAAGCCTTCATGAGGACGGGGATACGACAGGAAGAAAGAAAGGCTGGAAATGGCTGACGAGAAAAACGCTTATCGTCACAGCCATCCTTTTCACCTTTTCGTGTATTGTAGGTGTTTCTCTCATGGTATTCTCTGCGAGGAAAGATTCGCATATCGACTCCGAGAGAGAGCTTGTAGAAGTGAGATCAATACCGGAGAATATAGAGACACTGGATAATTTTATAATTGACCTGAGGGACGAACACGGAAATTACAGGGTCCTTGTCTGTGATATGGCGCTTGTAATGAATCCGGATAAGAGTATTTCGGAAAACAAATTGGATGCGAGAAAGAAGGCATATGATGCCTTAAAGAATAAAGGTAAATTTGCACTGATGTCATCAAAATCTTACAGCATCGTGAGAAAAGAGCTGCGGGATGAATTAGACCGCCTCCTCGGCGGAGGAATAAAAGAAGTATATTTTACAAAATTTATGTTACTATGAAGTATAGGCTCTGTGAAATTGTTTAACTGGGGTATCTACTTGACTCAAC